>VYDB01000010.1 GCA_009843635.1 Gammaproteobacteria bacterium | reverse complement strand
CTGCGGGGGCGGAGGAGGCGGGCAGTCCGGGGCCGCCGAGAGGGCGGCCGCGGTGGACACGGATCGCGACGGCATCCCTGACGCCACGGACGAGGATGATGACAACGACGGGTTCGATGACTCGATCGACCCGTATCCGCTGGACCCCGACCGGGGGGCTGAGCCCGTTTCGGTGCCGGACCCCGCCCTGCGCGATGCCTTGCTCAAGGAATTGGGGAAGGAGCCCGGCTCGAAGATTTACCGGCACGAGATGGCGGGAATCGCCTTTTTGTCGGTTCACAAGGCCGGGGTGGCCTCTTTGGAAGGCCTGCAGTTCGCCGTGGGTTTGAAGGACCTCCATGTAGATTGGAATCCGATCAGCGACCTGACCCCCTTGTTGGAATTGCCCGAACTGTTCAGATTGGACATTAGCTACACTCAAGTTCGAGACTTCACGCAGTTATGGAGCATGCCAGCGCTCGGGGACCTGCACGCATCCGCAACTCGCATTTCTGACCTGTCCTGGCTGTCGGGCCTGCCTGAATTGATAGGGTTGGAAATTTCCCGCAACAACGTTAGCGACTTGTCGCCCGTGTCGAGCCTCTCTCGATTGAGATACTTGGATCTAGCCCATAACAGCATCGGCGACCTTACGCCCCTGTCGAACATGAACCGGCTGGAAAGACTTGATCTCTGCGACAACCACGGATTGACCGACCTAACGCCTCTGTCGAACCTGACCAGGCTGGAGAGACTTGATCTCCGCAGAATCTACGAATTGACCGACATAGCGCCGCTGTCGTCCCTGAAGTCCCTGAAGATACTGAATCTCCACGACCTTCCGCGTCTGCTTGACTTGGAGCCGTTGTCATCGCTCACTGCGCTTGAGGAGCTGGCGATGCCATTAAGCCTGTTGACGATCCCGCAGCCGCGCGACTTGGCCCCCATCGGGGATAAGAGCAGCTTGGTCAAGCTGGACCTCCACAACAACAACTTGGCCGACGTGGCGCCACTGGCCGGCCTCACATCGCTAGAAGAGCTGGATCTTACTCAGAACCGGGTGTCCGACCTGTCGGCGTTCGCGAACCTGCCCTCAATCAAACGGTTGACGCTTGTAGACAACCAGGTCGCGGACCTCTCGCCGTTGGTTGACAACTCGGCGCTGGGCGAGGGCGACGTCGTGCGGGTCTTGCGCAACCCGCTTAGCGGCGCGTCGATAGACTCGCACGTTCCCGCGCTGCGCGACAGGGGCGTCGAGGTCTCCTTCGACCGGGCCCTTGTCCATGCCTCGGATGGCCCCCGAATCCACAATGACAATCTGCTGGTGATGCCGATAGCGCCGGGCGACCTTGCTACCGACGGGGATGTGTGGATTGACCGTGTCGCGCAGCGCTTCTACACCTACTTCGAGGATGCCTTCGACTTTCTGATTATGATATGGAGCAAGGAGCCAGTTGGCGCGGACCTTTACGGACTTTACTCTTCTGTCACGAACGGCACCTTGGGGATCGGCAAGCGGGAAATCAAGGAGTCAACATATTGGGGTTCGGTGGGCAGGCTTCAAGGGGTGATCAGTTTTCCTTTTCCCGATGTTTCCATTATGAACGGTCCAATGCTCCATGAAATCATGCACCGATGGGCCGCCTACGTCGCGGAGCGACCAACGCACTGGGAATATTCCAGCGGCTACGGCCAACTGGGAGGATTCCGGGCGGAGGACTTGGTGGACTTAGGCGGGGGGCGCTACGCCGCGGGCACCTTCGGCCTGATCGGCAACGGCGGCAACGGCGTCCCCTACAGCCCCATCGAGCTGTACCTGGCAGGCTTCATCCCGCCCGGTGAGGTGCCCGACCTGCTCGTTGCGGAGGACGCAGACCAACTTATGGAGGGGGGGCGCTATGTGCGCACCGACGACGGCTCCCTGGTCTTCACCGCGTCGCGCATTGCGAGGCTCTCCATCGAGGACATCGTGGCGGAGCACGGCATCCGCGTGCCGGACCACACCCAAAGCCAACGGGAGTTCCGGGCCGCGGCACTACTGCTCATAGACGAAGCGAGTCCGGCCTACAGGTCCCTGCTCGACAAGCTCAGCGAGGAAGTGGTTTGGTTCGAACTCGTTGAGGACAAGGACCCGAAAACGGACTTTTACAACTTCTACCAGGCCACTGGCGGGCGGGCGACCATGGCAATGGGTGGCCTGTCCGAGTTCAACACGGGAACCCCGGTACCGTCCACGCCCCGCCTGATATCCGCCCGGTCGGCCCGGATGCCCGAGGAGGATGGCGCGGTAGGTCAACCACGGTTCGACCTTCTGTTTCAGGAGATTGAGGGAGTGCCGCATTGGCCGCAGGTTCTGGATGGCCTTCATGGCCCTTCCGCGTCGCACCCAGCTTGGTGCAAGCATGAATCGTATGCCAATCTACGAATGCCATCTGCGACCAAGCAGCGGAAGGAAAGGATTCATGAGTAAATCGCTAACGAGGCTTCGCCTCAGACCGACTAGCTTTTGGCTATGCAACTTGACTGTGAACATAAATCGCGGTCAAGGAGCACACCTGCTTCATCGCTGGACCGTGGACTGCTCGGGAAACGGGGACGGCTCACTGGCGTGGGCGCCGGCACGGCGGCTGTGATTGTTCAGGCCGATTCGGGCGAGCTTCGGCAGCCGGTGGAGGTGAAGTGACCGGCGGAGGCGAAGGGTGAGTGACAACGACCGGTACTGGGCACCGCCGAAGGTCGCCCGTTCGCTGCTGGCGCTCGCGGTCTGGGCGTTGCTCCTGCCGTCAGCCGCGCTGGCGCAGGCCGACGTGGCGTCGCTGTTCGCGACGGATGCGCGCGCGCCTGGGGGCGTTCCCGTTGGCGAAACCGCCGCCGGAACAGCCACCAACGAGCCCGTCCGCATCGGACGCAGCCGCATCGCGCGGGCGGACCTGGCGCGCCTAGGCGCACTGCGCGAGTCGGTGGCGTCCGGGCGCCCGGAAAAGCTGCGCCTGAACCTGCTGCACGGCGTCGAGCACCTGGCGACGGTCGAGCGCAGTGTGCCGACCGCGTCGGGCTACACGCTGTCCGGCCCCCTGGACGACGTGCCGTTCGGTCGCGCGGTGCTGGTGGTCAACGGCGGCACGGTGATGGGCCGCGTTTACACGCCCCAGGGCGCTTGGTCGATCCGCACGGCGGGGGCCGTACAGGTGGTGGAGCCGATGCAGGCGCAGCCGCTGCGGTGCGCAACCGCCCCGCCAGCTAACGACCAAGCGGATTCGATGGGCGTGAGCCGTCCGACCGCCATGTTTCAGCCGGTCCGCTCGGCAGAGGCGGCCGGGACCGGGCGGGGTGCGCAGCCCGGCGCTGATCCAGCCGGGTCCGAACACGGGATGCCCGCCCGGGCCTCTGCCAAGTCGTCCGCTGCCGACGACGGGGTGGTTGACGTGCTGGTGGCGTACCCGTCGTTCGCGCGCGAGCTCGAGGGCGGCTACGCGACGATGCTGGCGCTGATCGACCTGGACATCGCCACGGCGAACGAGGCCTACGCAGCCAGCGGCGTGGACCTTCGGGTCGAGCTGGCCGCCGCCGTGGAGGTGGAGTACGACCGGTTCATGGAGACTTTTCGTCTCACGCAGACCGGTGACAGAAGTGAATTTTCCCTAGTGCCTTGGTGGGAGGTCATTGACCACCTTTCGGGACGGGACGACGGCCACATGGACGAGGTGCACGCCCTGCGCGACCGCCATGCGGCGGACTTCGTGCTGCTGCATCTCGGCGGCAGAGCGCAGCAAGCGATCGGCGAACATTATGTCCAGGGGATAGCCCACGGTGTTCCCAGCGCCTCCAAGGAAAGCATGGAGGCACTTGGGTTCTCGGTGGCGCTCTCCGGGGACGGCACCGTGGTCGCCCACGAGCTTGGGCACAGCATGGGGCTGCGCCACGACCGCCACGAAGACACCCGCAACGAGCCGTTTCCTTACAGCCACGGGTTCCGCTACCAGGCGCCGAACAGCGGCCACGTCCACGGGACGATGATGTCGCAGTACTCATCCCGCGGTTTTGGGGAGGAATTCGTGCTGGCGTTCTCGAACCCGGACCTGAGCCATCCGCTGCATCCGGACCTGAAGCTCGGCGTGCCGGGCGACGCGCCCTCCTCCGAGGTGGACGGTCCGGCGGACGCAGCGCGTCACCTGAACGAGCTGCGCGGCGTCATCGCCAACGTCCGCGCACGGGCGGACGCCGACCCCTGCCGCTACGCGCTGTCCGGCGACGGCGGGGAGCTGCCACCGGAGGGAGGGGCGTATCGGCTGCGGGTGGAGGCGGGGCCGGACTGCGCCTGGACGGCGTCCGGCGGCGAGTGGGTGTCGTCGGTCTCCCCGGCTTCAGGAAAGGGCAGCGGTGAGGTCGAGGTCGTCGTCGGCGGCAACGCCCACTGGGGCCGGCCGGTTGAGGTGCTGGTGGCGGGCCGGCTGCACAAGCGCCATCAGGCGGGCTCCCGGCCGATCACGCCGCTTTGCGAGCGCACCATCTGGCCCAGTATCGCGAACCAGTTGGAAAGACTGCACCCGGAACATGACTACAGCCAATGGAGCTGTGAGGTTTACGAGCGGCGTCTTTTCAATGAGGAAAGCCTGGCAGCGATCCGCACGTTGCGTTCGCCCTTCTACGACTACCGAGAAGACTTCAGCCTTGATTGGTCGAGGAAATGGGGATTTGGGCCTGACGACAGGGGACTGCGGCACGGCGACTTCGACGGGCTGACCGGCTTGGTCGAACTCAAGATCCATTCCGTGGATCGCCTGCCCTCTGAACTCTTCTCCGGGCTGACCGGGCTCAGGTCCTTGGAGATCACCATAGGGATTGGCCAGGAGCCGACGTTGGTTGGCATTGCGCCCCGCGCCTTCCACGGGCTGCCGGGCCTGCGAATTCTGAGAATCGACGGGCACCGCATCGGCGCGTTCCGGGCGGGAAACTTCGAGGGGATGCCGGGCCTGATCCATCTGTGGGTTAACAGCGTGGGAGGGTTTAGTGCGGAAGGTGTCCGTCCGCAGGTCACGAGGTTCGAGCCGGGTGCGTTCTCGGGACTGGACAGCTTGCGGGTGCTGGTCATCTACAGGCACGAGGCGGGGCGTTTGGACGCAGGCGTGGTCAGCGGCCTGCCGAGGCTGCAAGTTCTGTTCCTGACTGAAAATGAGCTTCGGTCGGTGGCGCCGGGCGCTTTGGAAGGCTTGGCGGAGCTGCGTCGGGTGGATCTGTCGTTCAACCGGCTGGACACGCTGCCAGCCGGCCTGTTCGCGGACCTAAGCAAGCTGACGCAAATCGATCTGTGGAACAACCGCCTCACGCGGCTGCCGGCGGGCCTGTTCGAGGGCTTGGGCGAGCTTGAGGATCTGAGCCTTTGGACCAACCGGCTCACCGCCCTTGAGCCGGGCACCTTCTCGGGATTGCACAGCTTGGAGAAGCTGAACGTGCAAAACAACCGGCTGCGGAACCTGCCCCCCGGCCTGTTCGCGGACCTCGGGTCCTTGGAAGAGCTCTACCTGCGGTGGAACGGCCTGGGCGCGCTTCGGGCGGGCACGTTCGACGGCCTCGACAGCCTTTTGCGGCTGTACCTGGTGGGCGCCGGGATCACGTCGCTGGAGCCGGGCGCTCTCGACGGCATGCCGAGCCTCCGGGTTCTGGACCTGGAGAGGAACGGGCTGTGGCGCATTCCCCCGAGCACATTCACCGGGCAGGAACTGCGGGGGCTGCACCTGGAGGGCAATCCGGGGGCGCCGTTCGCGTTTGCGCCGACCCCGGCGCTGCTGCCGGAGCAAGCGCCGTCGGAGGCTGGCAGGCCGGTCGCGGTCGGGCTGCGTCTGTCCCCGGAAGCGCCGTTCCTTGTGCAGGGGCAGCTGTCCGCCTCCGGCGGCTCGCTGTCCGCCGTGGGCGGCTGGTCGCCGGAATGGCAGCACCTTGAACCCGGCTGGGCGCACTCTGGCGGCGCCGCGGTCTCCCCGGACGGCGACGGCCCGGTCACCGTGCGCGTTGGCGGCATCCAGTGGCCCGGGAAGGCTGGCGACGTGGACCAAGGAGGCCCCGTCATCAACGTCGGCGACCTCCAGTTCACCATCGACTACCGTTACGGCTACTCCGGCTTCAGGGTGGAACCGGGGCCGCCCTTGGTGTTGTATGGCATCGAGGACCGGTCGCTGACGCTTGGCCGCGGCCCGGAGAGCATCGACTTGGCGGGCGTGTTCTCGTACTTCCTCGGCTTCGCGGAGTACGCGGCGGAGTCGAGCCACGGGGCGGTGGCGGAGGTCTCCGTCGAGGACGGCGAACTCACCGTCACGCCCGGCGCCGCGGGCAGCGCGGAGGTGACGGTCACGGCGAAGTCGCCGGACGGCGAGACGATGACGCGGCGCTTCTCGGTGACGGTGCGCGCGCCCTCGGTGCCGCTGTTCCTGTCGGGTTCGAACTCCGGGCGGGTGGGCTTCGTGCGGCTGGTCAACCGCTCGGGGCGGGCGGGCGACGTCCGCATCACCGCGATCGACGATGCGGGCGCCCGGCGCGGCCCGGTCTCGCTGCGGCTGCGGGCCAACGGCGCGGCGCACTTCAACTCCGGCGACCTGGAGGAAGGCAACGAGGCGAAGGGCCTCCCCGAGGGCGTCGGCATGGGCGAGGGCGACTGGCGCCTGGAGTTCGATACGGACCTGGACATCGAGGCGTTGGCCTACGTGCGCACTGCGGACGGCTTCGTGACCGCCATGCACGGAGCCGCCCCGGCGGAGGGGGACGTGCGCCGCATCGCCACGTTCAACCCGGCCAGCAACGACCTGCAGGCGAGCCGGCTGCGGGTGGTCAACCCGGGCCGGGAGGCGGCGGCGGTGACCGTGCGGGGCGTCGACGACGCGGGGGCGTCGCCGGGCGGCCCGGTGCGCTTCACGGTCCCGGCGGGCGGCGCCCGGGAGTTCGGTGCGGCGCAGTTGGAATTCGGGGACGTGGATCTGGAAGGCGCGCTCGGCGACGGCGAGGGCAAATGGCGCCTGGAGGTCGAGTCCGGGGCGCCCATCGTGGCGATGAGCCTGCTGGAGAGCGTCATGACGGGCCACTTGAGCAACCTCTCCTCGGGGCCGCGGCCGCCGGACGCGGGCGGCAGGCACCACGTGCCGCTGCTGCCCGCCGCCTCGGACCAGGAGGCGAACGGCCGGGAGGGGTTCGTGCGGGTGCTGAACCGTTCGGGCCGCGCCGGCACGGTGCGCATCGAGGCGTTCGACGACGCAGGGACCGCTTACGAGCCGCTGGAGCTGTCCTTGGCTGCGGGCGCGGCGGCGCACTTCAACTCCTCGGACCTGGAGTTCGGCAACGCGGCCAAGGGCCTTTCCGGGAGCGCGGGCGCCGGGGAGGGCGGCTGGCGGCTTGAGCTGGCCAGCGACCTGGACATCGGCGTGCTGGCCTACGTGCGCTCCGAGGACGGCTTCCTGACGGCCATCCACGATGTCGCGGCGTTCGAGGGCGGGCGCCACTGGGCGCCGTTCTTCAACCCCGGCAGCAACCACCGGCAGTTGAGCCGGCTGCGCTTGGTGAACCCGACGCGGCGGGCCGTCGAGGTGTCGGTTGTCGGAGCCGACGACTACGGCGGGGCGCCGCCGAACCGGGGCGCGGCCTGGATCACCGTGCCCGCGGGCGCGGCGCTCACGCTGGACGCGGCGGAACTGGAGGCCGGGCTCGTCTCGGGGGGCTACATGCGCGCTTTGGAGAGCGGCGAAAACCCGTGGATAGATGAGACGTACAGCGGCTATTGGGCCCGGCATCCGCTGGGGGACGGCAGTGGCAAGTGGCGGCTCTCGGTCTCCGCCGAACAAGGCGTGCTGGTCCAGAGCCTGCTGGAAAGCCCCACCGGGCACCTCACCAACCTGTCGTCGGGCAGGCGCTGATGAAGGTTCCGGCGGCGGGCAATGGGAGCCGAGAGCAGTCCAGCCGAGCCAGTGGCTCGAGGACGAAGGCATGTCACCATGTGCCAGAGTCGCTTTGCGCTGGCGCATCGGAGTAGCTGTTCAATGGCTGCGAGGTCACAGGAATCCCTGCAGGAGAGGCTGAGCCGCCTTGCAGACGCCGGGGAGCGTGGCGACCCGCTGGTTTTCTCCGGGCGCGGGGAGGAGATCAAGCGCATCGTCCGGGCGGCCGGCAACTTGCCACCCGATGGGGCGAGCGGCCAAACCTTCGTCGTTGAGGGTGCGCCAGGCGCTGGGAAGACTGCGCTGATCCGGGAATTGGCCAGACGTTTGAGTGCGGTAGGGTCGTCCACTGTCATCCGCGAAAAGGTGCCGTCGGACGAGAGCGTCATGGCGGTTTACCGCACCCTCTTGTCAGTGGTCTCCGGCATCCCACCTGAAGAGGCCCGCACCACAAGGAGCAAAGGAACCGCAGTTGCCGGCGGAGTGGGGGGCGTGATGAGCGGGAAACGCGTCAGCAGCGAGAGCGTGGCGCCGCTGGTGACGCTGGACACCGCCATGATCGCGGAGCAGTGTTCCCCCGAACGCCTGTCGAGCGCCCAACCCGTGGTGGTGTTTGTTGACGAAGTGCAAAACCTGCAGGCCGGCAGCGGTGCCGCGAAACTGCTGGAGGACCTCCACACCCAAGGCAAGCTGCCCGTGCTCTTGGTATGCGCCGGCCTGTCAACGTCGTCCGCTCGGCTGGCTGATGCTGGAATATCCCGCCTGGGCGCGACTCGTCACATCCGCCTGGGCGGACTGGCCGCCGATGAAGCGATTGACTGCGCGGAGCGCACCTTGGCCCTCTCGAGGCAATGGGGCGTGGATGTCCCTGACGATGAGATGAAGGTTTGGGCGCAGGCCATTGCCGAGGCATCGGACCACTGGCCCCGTCACCTGCACTGCTACCTCCAGGCCGTGTGGGGCGTGCTTGCGGATCAGGATGCGCCATCCTTGGCCGCTGCCAGCCTAGCGGAAGCGTTGGCAAGAGGCCGCGAGTTGCGTGAGGCCTACTACTTGGAGCGGCTGCGCAACGGCGGCGTCCCACTGGAGGTGGCGGGGACGTTGCATTTGCGCCTGGCGGACGGCGGGGTGCTCGATCTCTTGGAAGCCACATTGTTGGTTGGTGAAACGATTGACGAGCGCCTGAGCCCGAGGGCCAGAGAGATCGCGCGCAGCGCCTTCCCGGCGGACAGCCACTGCTTCAATGCGATGCTCAAGTCCGGGCTGGTTTCCCTTGACGAGCGCGACCTCTGCATTTCCCCAATCCCCTCAATGACGGACTTCGTCTTGGATCGGTGCGAGGGCCTCGGCATCCAACTCCACCGGCGGGGCGAATCGCCGGCACCCTGATTGGCCCGGCAAGTTCCTTTTGGTCGTCAGCAAGGGACTCTAACCGCTATTGAATGATGATCTGGGCTCTGCTTGCAGGTGGCTCGGTTTCTCCGCGAAGGTAACTCCGCTTGCCCGGCGACGGCGGCTCCTATTGAGCCGAGCCAATGGCCGGAAGACAAAGGGAAGTCGCCATGTGCTAGAGTCGCATTGCGCTGGCGCATCGGAGAAGTCCTTCAATGGCTGCACGGTCACCGGAATCCCTTCAGGAGAAGCTCAGTCGGCTTGCGTCCTCCGGGGAGCGTAGCGACCCACTGGTGTTCTCCGGGCGCGGGGAGGAGATCAAGCGCATCGTCCGGGCGGCCGGCAACTTGCCGCCCGATGGGGCGAGAGGCCAAACCTTCGTCATAGAGGGAGCGCCAGGCGCGGGGAAGACGGCCTTGGTCCACGAACTGGCCAGGCGCTTAAGTGCGGCAGGCGTTCTCACCGTCATCCGCGAAAACGTGCCATCGGATGAGACCGTCATGGGGGTTTACCATGCCCTTCTTTCGGCAATGTCCGGCGTCCCGAACGAGGAGGCGCGCACCACAAGGCGCAAGGAGACAGCCGTAACCGGCGGTGTGGGGGGCGTGATGAGCGGGAAGCGCGTCACCAGCGAAAGCGTGGCGCCGCAGGCGGCGCTCGACGCTGCCATGATCGCGGAGCGGTGCGCCCCCGAACGTCTGTCCCGCATTCGATCTGCGGTGGTGTTTGTTGACGAGGTGCAAAACCTGCAGGCGGGCAGCGGCGCTGCGACATTGCTGGCGGACCTTCACACCCAAGGCAAGCTCCCTGTGCTCCTGGTTTGCGCAGGCCTGTCAACGTCGCCCGCCCGGCTCGCTGACGCCGGAATATCCCGCGTGAGCCCAAGTTGCCGCATTCGCTTGGGCAGGCTGGCCGCTAGTGAAGCGGTTGACTGCGCGAGGCGCACATTGGCCCTCTCAAGGCAATGGGGCGTGGATGCCCCTGACGAAGAAGTTAAGGTCTGGGCGGAGAACATTGCGGAGGCATCGGACCTATGGCCCCGGCACCTGCAGTGCTACCTCCAAGCCGTGTGGGCCTCGCTTGCGGAACAGGATGCGCCATCCCTTGCATCGGCCAGCTTGGAGGACACATTGGCCAAGGGCCGCGAGTTGCGCGAGGCCTACTACTTGGACAGGCTGAGCAACAGCGGTGTCCCGTTGGAGGTGGCTGGGAGGTTGCATGGGTGCCTGGCGGACGGCGGGGCGCTCGATCTCTGGGCGGCAACTGACTTGGCTGGCGAAGCGATTGACGAGCGCCTGAGCGCGAGGGCGAGAGAGCGCGTGCGCAACACCTTCCCGACGGACAGCGACTGCTTCGATGCAATGCTCAAGTCCGGCCTGGTCTCCCTTGACGAGCGCGACCTCTGCATTTCCCCAATCCCCTCGATGACGGAATTCATCCTGGATCGGTGCGAGGGCCTCGGCATCCAACTAGCTCGGTCATGAAGGTTCTGGTGACGGGCAATGGCGGCCGCGAGCATGCGTTGGCATGGCGGGCCAGCTTGGGGGCGTCGGTCTCGCAGGTGTACGTGGCGCCGGGCAATGCGGGCACGGCGCTTGAAGCCAACGTCGAGAACGTGCCCATTGCGGTGGATGACTTTGCCGGCTTGGCGGCGTTTGCCGAGCGCGAGGGGATCGATCTCACGATCGTCGGCCCGGAGGCGCCCTTGGTCGATGGTTTTGCCGACTACTTCGCCGAACGCGGCCTGCGCTGCTTCGGGCCGAGTCGCAAGGCCGCCCGATTGGAGGGTTCCAAGGCCTACACCAAGGCGTTTTTGCAGCGATGGAACATCCCCACGGCGGCTTCGCAGACCTTCACGGCGCTGGCGGGCGCCAAGGCCTATGTGCGTGAATGTCCCCTGCCCTTGGTCGTTAAGGCCGACGGTCTGGCCGCTGGAAAGGGCGTGGTCATCGCGCAGGAGTTGGCCGAAGCCGAGGCGGCGCTCGATTCCATGCTGTCCGGAGCGGCATTCGGCGATGCCGGGCGCTGCGTAGTGGTGGAGGAGTTCCTCCAAGGCGAGGAGGCCAGCTTCATCGCCCTCTGCGATGGCCGCACCGCCCTGCCCTTCGCCAGCTCCCAAGACCACAAGGCCGCCTTCGATGGCGATGCGGGCCCGAACACCGGCGGCATGGGCGCCTACTCCCCGGCGCCGGTGGTCAGCGATACGGTTCATGCCCGCATCATGGACGAGATCATAAGACCCACCCTCAAGGGCATGGCGGCGGAAGGCGCACCCTATCTGGGCTTTCTCTATGCGGGCCTGATGATCGCGGCGGATGGTTCGCCGAAGGTCATCGAGTTCAACTGCCGCTTTGGCGACCCGGAGGCGCAGCCGGTTATGATGCGCCTGAAGTCGGACTTGGCGGCGCTGTGCGGCGCGGCCCTGGACGGGGAGCTTGGGAGCCAGGCGTTGCGCTGGGACGAGCGCGCCGCCCTCGGCGTGGTCATGGCATCCGGGGGCTATCCGGGCAAGTATGCGACCGGCCATCCCATCACCGGCCTTGCTGCCGCGGAAGGCCCGGACTGCAGAGTATTTCATGCCGGCACCCACCTGGACGGTGATGCGGTGTTGACCAGCGGTGGGCGCGTTCTGTGCGTGACCGGATTGGGCGGCAACGTCACGGAAGCTTGTGAGAAAGCCTACCAGGGCGCTCGGCGAATAAGCTGGCAGGATGCCCGTTTTCGCTCAGACATCGGTTACCGAGCTCTAGCAAGAGAGGCGGGCGGTTAGCTTACGGAACGTTAAGCGATAACGACTTCCAGCCGGCTTGGGCGCCTGCCATGCTGGCTGCATGGTTAAGCACTTATTGAAGCGATTTGAGGCCTTCGAAGCCTTGGCCGCCGCTGAGCTTTCCGGCGTCGCCCGTCACACCCAGATCATCAGCATCCCGGCCAACCGCTGGGTGCTGCGGGAAGGTCGAACGCTCAGCGGCAGCTACTACTTGGTCCAGGGCCGGGTGCGGCTGTTCTCGCCCGGCGCGGTGGTTGGCCACCGCTCGCGTGACGCCCGCTCGCCGCTTTATCCCGGCCACGCCGCCATCCGCACGCTCTCCGCCGTGCGCCTGCTGCACGTGGACACTGCTTCGGTGGCCCTGCTGCTGGGCCGGGCGGACCTGCAGCCGAAGCAGGAAGTGCTGCTGCCGTGGGAGCAACGCTTTCTCGGCTCGCCACTCATGCGCCGCCTCGACGCAGGGGTGTGGCAGAAGCTGTTCAGCGAGCTTGATGAGCGTCCCTTTGCGGCAGGCGATGACCTGATCGCCGAAGGCGATCCGGCGAGCGACTTCCTGGTTCTGAAGTCCGGCCGCGCTGCCGTGCGCCGTGATGGCCGCACGCTGACCCAACTGGTGCCGGGGGACTTCTTCGGCGAGGACGCACTCATCATGAACGGCCGCCGCAACGCCACGGTCAGCGCCTTGGAGGCGGGTGCGGTGCTGCGGCTGCCCAAGGACCGGTTCGTGGCGCTCTTGCTCGACCGCGTGGTGCGCTTTGTCGAGTGCTCCGATGCGGGCATTGATCTCGACATCGGCGAGCCCGGCGCCTTGGCCCAGCTCCGCCAAACCATGACCACCCTGGATCCCAAGCAGCGCTACCAAGTCATCGGCGGACGCCCCGAGGAGCGGGCGCTGGCCACCTTCATCCTGGCCCAAAAGGGTCTCGACGCCTGGGCAATGGCGGAGAACTGACATGGCTGACCAAACGAAGTCCATTCCAGTCAACAGGCGCGGAGTTTCGCGTCAGCGAAACTCCAAACGCACCCGCAAAGCGGGTGCGCCGTTACCTTCAGAACGGTTTTCCGCTACAGTCCGCATGACCCTGCAACGTGCGCCGCACGGGAGCGACGAATTGGCCGACGACTGCATATTCTGCAAGATCGTGAACAAGGAACTGCCCGCCGACCTCGTTTTCGAGGACGATGAGCTGATCGCGTTCAACGACATCAGCCCCCAAGCGCCCGTCCATGTGCTGGTGGTGCCCAAGGCCCACATCCCCACGGTGAACGACTTGGACGAAGACCACGCCGGGCTTGTGGGCCGGATGGTGCTGCGGGCTCAAGCGCTGGCCGAGGCGCGCGGCATCGACGAGGATGGCTATCGATTGATCCTGAACTGCAACGCCGGCGGTGGCCAGACGGTCTTTCACATCCACCTGCATCTGCTGGGCGGCCGTCAGCTAAGGATGCTGGGGTAGCTTGGCTAGGCGATGATTGACGAAGCCATCAGCCAGTTCGACCGGGCGCTGCGAACCCTCAGTGGGAGAACAAGCGCCCGGCGGCCCAGCCCCGGCGCGGAAGTGCCGGATGCGCCCCTCGAAGACGCGGAGCGGCGCCACGCCGGCGGCCTGATGCGAGTGAACCACACGGGCGAGGTGTGCGCCCAGGCGCTCTACGAAGGCCAGGCCCTGACCGCCCGGCAGGACGGCGTGCGGGCCAAGCTCAAGAGTGCCGCCGAGGAGGAGTCCGACCACTTGGCGTGGTGCGCCGAACGCCTGCGGGAACTCGATGCGTCACCCAGCCGGCTCAACCCCCTGTTCTATGCCGCCTCCTACGCCATCGGCGCACTGGCGGGCCTAGCGGGAGACAAGGTGAGCCTGGGCTTTGTCGAAGCCACGGAGGATCAGGTCTGCGAGCACCTCGACCGCCACCTGCAAGCCCTGCCGGAGGACGACGAGCGCAGCCGCGCCATCATCACCGGCATGCGCGCCGAGGAAGCCCGCCACGGCGCCGCCGCCCTTGAATCGGGAGGCGCGCCGTTCCCCCAAGCGGCGAAAGCGGCCATGACCGCGCTCTCCCGCGTCATGACCGAAACCACCTACCGAATCTAGCTCCGCGGGCTAGAAGCGCCAAGTCAGCTCCAGTTCGTATTGTCGCGGGCGGATGGTGCCGCCGGAGAGGTCGCCCAGGAAGCCCTCGGCCGTGCCGGTGTTGCCGCCGGTTGAAGGCACGTCGGCGGCGCTGCGTATGGCCAGCTTGTCGGTAAGGTTCTTGCCGATGAAGGCCAATTGCCAGCGGCCGTCCTGGGTGCGAATGCGGACGTTGGCGTCCAGCGTCGCGTAGGACGGATAGGTGATGGACGGAATGTCCGCGCTCAAGTGGGTCTTGCTCTTGTACTGCACGTTGCCGGTGATGCCGAGCACCAGGCCGTTGCCGATGCCGCGCTCGTACATGGCCGCTAGGTGCCCGGACCAGCGCGGCGCGCCGGGGCGCGTATTGCCGGCCAGGTTCTGGCGCAGGTCCGTCTCGGTCTGGCCGGGCTGCAAGGGTCCGCAGCCTTGGGCCGGCGTTTGGCCGCCGTGGCAGAACTGGAAGAACTCGGTGAATTTCGACTCCAGCCAGCCGAAGGAACCGCTGATGAACAGGCCCTCAACCGGCGTCGCCCAATCCACCTGCACTTCGGCGCCATAGGTCTCCGAGCCGCCCGCGTTGGACGTCACGAAGGCGAATTGGGCGTCGTTGAAGAAGTCCACCTGAAGGTCGCGGAACTTGTAGTAGTACACCTCCAGGGAGGCGAGCATGGAGTTGTCGAGCAACGAGGCCTTCACGCCAACCTCGCCGCCCTTGTTCTCCTCCGGGTCGAAGACGAAGTCGCTGAACACCAGGTCGTCGCCGGGGCTGGCGGAGCAGGTGCCGCCGAGACCGGGCGAGATGCAAGGCGCGCCGTTCAACAGCGGCGGCGACAGGTTGCTCAGGATGGCGCTGTTGGAGAAGCCGCCGGACTTGAAGCCTTCCTTGTAGGCCGCATAGACGGTGACGTTGTCCGTGGCCGTCCAGGTCAGCGTGGCTTCGGGGATCAGGTTCTTGAAGGTTTGGTCCGCTGCTGCCCTCGTCAGCAGGTTGCCCGGATCAAAGGGAATGAACAGGCCCGTCACGAACGGAAAGACGTAGGGCTGGATGAAGAAGGAATCCTTGGTTTCGTGGATGTACCGGGCGCCCGCGGTGAGCTCCCAGTCCGGGGCCAGGTTCCAGACCACTTCCGCATACACCGACCAGGTTTCGCCGTCGGTCTCGGAAATCTTGTTGTAGGCGGTGAACTGGTCGTCGGGATCCTCAAGCGGCCCGGTGAACTCCGGCCCGCACACCGTGGCCGTGCCCACGACGCAGCCGGGGAATGGCAGGAAGGCGAAGATCACGTCCTGATCGAAGAAGCGGTCCGTCTGCTGGTAGTACGCGCCGAACACCAGGTTCACCGGCGAGTCGAAGCGGGTCACGGCGCGGGACTCGATGGCGAACTGTTCGAAGGTGTTGCGCTCGCCGGCAAAGATGTTGGTGATGCCGCCGCCGTCGAAGTCGCTGACCCAGCGCTCGGTGGCATCGTTGTAGTTGATGATGGTGCGCAGATCGACCTTGTCGAAGGCGTAGTCGAAGTTGCCCGTGATGTTCCAGGAGGTGAACTTCTCGCCCAGGTCGCCGTCGCCGAACTGGTTGAGCAGCGAGTTGATCGCGCCGATGCCGGGCGGCACGTCGTTGATGCCCCGGGCCAAGTTGACCTCGCAGTCGGAGTCGGGCACCGGGCGCGGCTCGAACAGCGTCGTCTGCCGGCCCGGCGGTTGCGGGTCGACGGGCAGGCTGATGTGCTGGCGTCCGCCGAGGGTGGGGCAACTGAACAGTTCCCCGCCGCCGCTGGAGGCATGCTGCGAGAATTTGGCGTAGGAGCCCTTGATGTTGTAGCTGAAGCGGTCGCTCAAGTCCCCGGCGGCGGTTAGGCGGAAATAGGTGGTTTCCTCACCGGGCCACCACTCGCCCGCGGCCGCCGGGTTGTCCCACACGTTGATCTGCCCAGTGGCCGCATCGAAGGTGGCGTACTTGTCGGCGCCGGCGTTGTTGCGGATCCAGCCCTTGTTCATGTCCGAAGTCTGCACCGCAGCGCGCAGCCCCAGCATTTCGTTGACGGGCACCGAGATGATGCCTTCCAGGGTCAGGTCCTCCGACTCGAACTCGTTGTTGATCCGAACGCTCGCCTCGAACTCGTCGCCGGGGTTGTTGGTCATCACCGAGACTACGCCAGCGGTGGAGTTCTTGCCGAAGTAGAGCGCCTGCGGGCCTTTGAGCACCGCCACCTGGCTGGTGTCGAACAGCCCCTCGTTGATGGCGCGGGCCTGGGGCATGTAAACGCCGTCGATGATGATGCCCACCGATGACTCGATGCCGATGCTGGAGGTGGCCGAAGCGATGCCGCGAATGCCGATGGCGGCGCCGTTGCCGCTGCCGCCGCGGCCAATGCTGAGCTGGGGCGTGATGGCTTCCAAGTCCATGAACCCCTCCAGCCCGAAGGTGTCCATGCGCTCCTCCCCGACCGCCGTGATCGCCACCGGGATATCGCGCACGGACTCCTCCGTGGCCCGCGCCGTGACAATGATTTCCTCGATTTCCGCCGCAAATGCGGTCGGCGCTAGAAATGGCGCCGCAGCCGCAAGGATCAAGGATGGAATGAGCCCTTTAGTGGCGTAAGCCGAGCTTCGTGCTGACGTCATGCTGAATCTCCCCACGTCGATTGTGGGCGGCCCGTTCAGCCAACCGCGCAAACTTCGAGCGGCCTTGATGACCCTGGGCACGCCTCCCGATTCGTTTCAAGCCGGACCCTTGCCCAGCCCCGCCCGCATGGGAACACATCGCCCCAACACGCGCAACCGCTTATTCCCCTTCCGTCAGGGAGGTCTTGATGGTTTCCGCCAACCGCAGCGCCAAGGCGGCGATGGTCAGGGTTGGATTGGCAGTCCCCGAGGTGGGGAAGACCGCAGAGCCGAGGATGTGGAGGTTGTCGTGGTCGTGGCAGCGCAGCGCGGAGTCCACGACTGATTGGGCCGGATCGTTGCCCATGCGGCAGGTGCCGATGATGTGCCCGGCACCTTGGAACTCGGGATGGTGATGGATGGTCGTGGCGCCCAGCTTGGCGAAGATGCGGTCATGGATGCCCTGCGCCGTGGCCAAGCCGTCGCGGGAATAGTCGCCGACGGCGTAGTGCAGGCGCGGCAGCGGCACGCCGTAGAGGTCCTTGTCCCGGGCATCGAGCACCACCCGGTTGCCGGCGTCCGGCAACTGCTCGGTCAACGAGGCCAGCTCCAGGTGCCGGGAGGCTTGATCAACCACCGCGTTTCGCAGCGCTTCCCCGCGCAGCCCTGATTCCGCCAAGGCGCGGGCCAACGTCAGCGCCCCGCCGGTGCCCCAGGTCCAGCCGCCGTTGCCGATCTGGATGCGTAGGCCGGCGCGGGCTGAGCGCGCCGTGCCGTCGCGCAGGTTTTCGATCCCTGCCGTGGACAGGGGGCCGCGATAGGGCCACACGGGCTCGCCCGCGAGCGCCCAACTCAATCGAATGGGATGGTCCATGAGATTGCGCCCCACCTGATCCGAACGGTTGGCCACCCCGGCAGGCGTGCGCTCGGAGCGGGAATGGAGCAGCAGCCGGGGCGTCTCCATGGCATGGGCGGCAATGACGTAGAGGCGGCCTTGGGCGATCCCTTCGCTCAAGTCCGGCCGGCGGAAGCGAATGGCCGCAATGCGTCCGTTCGCATCGGTTTCCACCTTGGTTGCCGTGGCCCGTTCGTGCACCGCGACGCCCAAGCGCTCCGCCTTGCGCAGATGAACGGTGGCGTCGTACTTGGCCTGAACCGGGCACAGCGGGATGCAGCTCGCGCTGCCGCAGCAGGCGGGACGGCCATCATGAACCACCGAGTTGCGGGCCTGGGGCGTTGCCCGGACCTCAAAGCCGCTGCCGTCAAGGGCCCGCTCAAACACTTGGTCAAGATAGGACGGCGCGATCGCCGGCATGGGAAAGCGCCCCGACCGGGGGGAACCCAAGTCATCGTTCGAATCGCCTGCCACACCCAGCTCCCTTTCCGCCGCCAAGTAGAAGGGCTCAAGCTCGTCATAGCCGATGGGCCAATCGACGCCGCGGCCGTAGAGGGTCTTCAGGCGAAAGTCGTTGGGCAGAAAGCGCAGGCAGGTGCCGAGCCAATGCCAAGTGGTGCCGCCCACCGCCTTGAGGTAAGTGCTTTTGAAGGGGTCGGGGCCCGATTGCCGGTACCAGTGCCCGCTGTCAGCGCTGAGCGGGAAGTCCGCCTCCGGCGTGGCCAGGTAGGGACTCTCGGGGGTCTTGATGGGCGCATTGAAGTAACGCCCCAAGGCTTGGGCGCGATCAATTCGCGGACCGGCCTCAAGCACCGCCACCCCAATGCCCGCACGGGCCAGTCGCTCGGCCACCAGCGCCCCGGCCACCCCCGACCCGACGATGATGACGTCGGCTGCAACTGCTTGCATAGCGACGGGATGTTCGTCAGGCGGAGGCTTCGGGTGGCTTGGACCAATCTTGCGGCGCCGCGCAAACGCCCGGCGGCGTGGCGAAGCCGAGGGCGGCCCAAATCAAGGCGTCCCGAAAAGTGCCAACCATCGGCCCGGACGGTGTGGGCAGGATGCCCGAGTACCAAGCGGCAATGATCTCCGTCTCCAAGTCGCCGAACTCGCCGCCCGGCGCCCTCAGCCGGCGCTCCAGTTCGCCGATGCGCCCGCCAGCAGCCAAGGCCGTTGCCAACTCTTGGGCGAATTGGGCATCAAGTGCCGCGGCTGGGAGGCCCGTCAACGCTGCGGACAGCTTCTGAAACAGCCCCGATTCCGGTGTTTCGGGCACGGTAGCGCCGAAGGCCGCTGCCACAGTGGCTGAACCGCAGTAAAGCGCGAACGAGCGGCGGCTCAGTGCATGGGTGGATGGTTCCATGGATGTGCCTTGGAGTGTCTGGAAGACCGGTCAGACCCTATTTCGTTGAGACTACTCGGGGTATTTTCTGATACGAACCGCCCCGTGCCTGCAACAGGCAACCCGTCAGGTCGCTGGCTTGGCAATCCCCGACCGGGCAATCCGCATCGTTATGTTGGCGCAGCCGCTGCCAAGCGTAGCGCAAAGCATCTGCCCGGCTGTGAAAAAAGTGGTGCTCCCCCTCCTGGTCGGTGAAGCCGGTCCGATGTAGGGCGTCCATCACGTTGCCCTGCGCGCGGGCAAACAGGACCGCGATGTCGCGGCTGGCCAGCGTTTCCGAGAGCGTGCGCAGCATGGCTTCGCCGGTGGCATCGAGTTCATTGATCGCAACCGCATCGACAATGATGCAGGTCAACTCGGGCATGGCGGCCACCCGCTCGAGCACCTTGTTTTCGAAATAGGTCGTATTGGCGAAGAACAGCGACCCCTCAAAGCGCAGGATCGCGATTTTCGGACACTCGGGCCCTTCATCGCTGCCCGTTTCGCGCAAACTCCCGTCCGGGTGGCGCGCCAAGGAATAGATGCGCGGGCTCATGGTGCGGTAGATGTACAGCCCAAGCGACAGCAGCACGCCGGCGACGATGCCGGTTTCCAGGTTTGGCGCAAAGGCCAGCGTCAGCACGAACGTGGTCAGCGCCACGATGCCGTCGTGCTTTTGCGCCTTCCAAGCGTGAATCATGGGCCTCACTTTGACCAGCCCGCCGACCGCCATGATGATGACGATCGCCAGCGTCGCCTGTGGCAGGTGGTACAGCAGCGGCGTCAGCAGCAGCAATGTCAGCCCTACGGTGGCGCTGGTGACCACCGCGGAAAAGCCGGTGACGGCGCCGGACTCGATATTCACCGCCGAACGGGAGAACGAGCCGGCGACGGCATAGCCCTGAAAGCAGCTCGCCACCAAATTGCTTAAGCCCTGCCCGATCAGTTCCTGGTTGGCATCAAGGCGCTGGCGTGTCTGCACGGCCATGGTTTTGGCTATGGATATGGCTTCCATGAAGCCGATCAGGGCGATGGTGATGGCGACGCCCAGCAGTTGGGTGGCGGCGGCAAAGTCCATCTGCGGCCACTCGAAGCCAGGCAAACCCCGGGGGATGCTGCCCACCACCTCGCCGCCGGCCTTCTCAAACCCCACGGCCCAGGACACCAGCGTGGTGATGGCGACCGCGATGAGCACGTTCGGCAAATTCGCCGAATAGCGCTTGACCGCCACAATCACCGCCAGCGCCAGCAGGGTGATGCTGATGGTGGGCCAGTGCGGCGACTCGAACGCCAGCACCATCATCTGCCAGACGGCTTCGTAGTGCTGTTCCGTGGCCCCGGCTTCGACGCCGAACAACTTCCCGAGCTGCGATGTGGCAATGATGATGGCGGCAGCATTGGTGAAGCCGAGCACCACCGGGTGCGAGAGGAAGGCGATCATGAAGCCGAGGCGGATGACGCCGAGCGCCAACTGCACCAGCCCGACTAGCAGCGCCAGGGCGACCGCGTAACCCAAGTAGGCTTCCGGGTTGTTGGCCGCCAGCGGCCCCAGCGCGGAAGCGGTGAGCAGCGAGACGACCGCCACCGGGCCAGTGGCAAGTTGCCGCGAGGAGCCGAACAGGCTGGCGATGGCAACCGGCAGGAAGGAGGCGTACAGGCCGTAGTGGGCCGGCAGGCCGGCCAGTTGCGCATAGGCCATGGATTGCGGAACGAGCACCAGCGCCACGGTGATGCCAGCGGTGATGTCGGCCCTCCGCACGGCAGGGTCCTTGAGCTCCCGGATCCAATCCAGAAACGGCGAGACATTGCCCAGCAGGCCGCGGGCAAACTCGAGCGAGCGATTTAGGGCAGGGCTTGCCATGTCGTCTTACGACACGGAGGAAGTTCTTGTTGAAAGGAGTGATGGTAACACAGGCCGCAGATGACCCGTGGGCCTGCATGAAGCAGAAAGGGCAAACTGGCGTCAATTGAGGCACTATTGCCCACCGGTTCAACAATCGGGATGTGGACATATGCGAAGACCACTGCAGTTTGCCTTGGGGCTGCTGCTGGCCATAACCGCCGGGGTTCAGCAAGCCGAAGAGCGGCCGCTGGCGCCGCTGCTTGAAGGCATCGGCCCCCTGCATTTCGCCATCAGCACCGATGCGCCCAAGGCGCAGCGCTACTTCGACCAAGCGCTGACCTTGGCGTTTGGGTTCAACCACGCCGAGTCGGTGCGTTCCTTCCGTGCCGCCGCCGCCATCGACCCCACCTGTGGCATCTGCTATGCGGGAGTGGCCCTGGCGCTGGGGCCGAACATCAATGCGCCGATGAGCGAGGAAGCCATCGCCCCGGCTTGGGAGGCCATCGGCATGGCCTTGGCGCAGAAGGCCCATGAAACCGAACGCGAGCGCGACTACATCGATGCCATTGCAGCCCGCTATTCGGCGACCGGCGCGGACCGCGCCGCGCTGGACGCCGCCTACGCCGAGGCCATGCGCGTGCTGGCCGAAAAGTACCCAGGCGACTTGAATGCCCGCACCCTTTACGCTGAAGCCCTGATGGATCTTTCACCCTGGGCCTATTGGCAGGCCGATGGGTCGCCGAACGCGCACACGGTGGCCTTGGTGGAGGCGCTGGAGCATGTGCTGGGCACCGACCCCAGCCACCCGGGCGCCGCCCATCTGTACATCCACGCCATGGAGCAGTTCACGCCGAAGAAGGCGGAGGCCGCTGCCGACCGGCTGGGCGGCCTAGTGCCGGTGGCTGGCCACTTGGTGCACATGCCGTCGCACATCTATCTGCGGCTGGGCCGCTACGAGGATGCGGTCACGGCCAATGAGCGGGCCGCCGCGGCCGATGAGGACTACATCGCCCAATGCAACGCCCAGGGCCTGTACCCGGCGGCCTACTATCCCCACAACCTGCACTTCCTCTGGTACGCGGCCATGATGGAAGGCCGCCGGGAACTGGCCTTGGCCACCGCCGAGCGGCTCAGCGAGCGGATCCCTCCGGAGATGGCCCAGGCCATGGGCGCCATCCAGGCCTATTTGCCCGTGCGCATGTACACGTTCGTCCGCTTCGGCATGTGGGACGAAGCGCTGGCGGCGCCAGTAGTGGCCGAAGGGCTGCCTTACGCTGAAGCCATGCGGCACTATGGCCGCGGCCTCGCCTTTGCCGCCAAGGGGGAGCTCGCGGCGGCCCAGGCGGAACTTGAGGCCCTTGAGGCGATCCGGGGCAGTGGTGAGCTGGAACTGGTGGTGCTGCGCCGCGCCGACATCAGCGACACTTTGGTCGGCATCGCCGCCAACTTGGTGCGGGCAGGAATGGCCAAGCAGCGGGGCGATGGCGATGAGGAAATCAAGCAGTTGCGCGAAGCGGTGGCGGCCCAGCTCTCGCTGCCGTACTCGGAACCGCCGTTCTGGCACTACCCGATCCGCCAATCCCTGGGCACCGCCCTGCTGCGCCACGGCGATGCTGATGCCGCGGCGGAAGTCTTCGCCGCCGATCTCGGCGAGTTCCCGGAAAATGGTTGGTCCTTGCATGGCTTGAGCCAGGTCCTGGCAGGGCGCGGCGAGCCCAACGCGGCGGTTCAGGCTCGCTTGGAAGCGGCATGGCGCAACGCTGACATCGAGCCGAGCACCGGCTGGTAGTGGTAGTGCTCCGTCAACCCACTAGTGACGCATGACGGCTCGCCTGCGGATCGACCTTCAAGCCCTGGCCGCCAACTATCGCGCCTTCCACGAGGCTGCGGCGGGTGCCGTGGGCGCGGTGGTCAAAGCCGACGCCTACGGGCTCGGTGCCGAGGCGGTGGGCCGAACGCTGGCTGCGGCCGGCTGTGAGCACTTCTTTGTGGCGCGGGCCTCGGAGGGCGTTGCGTTGCGTCGGATGCTGGCCGAACCGGCAATCCACGTGCTTGAAGGCGTCTTCCTAGAAACTGCCGATGCGCTGCTTGAGCACGGGCTCAATCCGGTGTTGAACAGCCCGGAGCAGCTAGCCCTATGGACGGCACGAAACCCCAACCCGGCCACGATCCACGTTGACACGGGGATGCAACGGCTGGGGTTCCCCTTCGATGTGGTCTTGGAGGCTCTCGGCGGCGTTGAGGTCGGGCTTCTGGTGACCCACCTGGCCTGCGCCGACGTGCCGGAGCATCCGTTGAACGCCTTGCAGGCGGAGCGCATCGGGCGCCTGCGCGAGCGCTTTCCCGGCGTCCGCTTAAGCATCGGCAATTCCGCCGGCATCCTGAATGGGGCCGGCTTTGGCTGCGACCTTGCCCGTCCCGGCATCGGACTCTATGGCGGCAACCCTTGGGCTGAGCGCCCCAACCCCATGCAGCCGGTTGCCACCTTGGAAGCCCAAGTCGTCCAAGTGCGCACGGTCGGGGCGGGGGAGGCAATCGGTTACGGCGCCAGTTGGACGGCGGAGCGGCCGACCGCGGTGGCCGTTCTCGGCATCGGCTATGCCGATGGCCTGCCCCGGCTGCTGTCCAACCGCGGCGCAGTGGCCGCCAACAATCGCCGCTGCCCGATGCTGGGCCGCGTCTCTATGGACCTCACGGCCATCGACGCTACCGGCGCCGACTTGGCCGTGGGCGATTGGGTGGAAGCGTTCGGCCCCAACCTGCCCGTTGACGAGGTGGCCGCCAAGGCCAACACCATCGCCTACGAAATCCTCACCGGCATCTCCCCACGTGTTGAGCGCCAGTACGAAAATAAGTTCAACGCCGGCTGAGGCGTTCCGCCAACGTGATCGCCGCTTCCAGGCTGCCTGGGTCGGCTTGGCCGGTGCCCGCTAAGTCCAGCGCGGTGCCGTGGTCCACCGAGGTGCGGATGAAGGGCAGGCCCAAGGTGATGTTCACCGCCTTGCCGAATCCGGCATGCTTGAGCACCGGAAGGCCTTGGTCGTGGTACATGGCCAATACCGCATCGGCGTCCGCCAAGCGGTTCGGCGTAAAGGCGGTGTCGGCGGGCAGCGGTCCGGTCACCGCCTCGCCCAGGGCGCGCAAGCGTGCGCAGACCGGTTCGATGATGTCGGTCTCCTCCCGGCCCAGGTGACCCGCCTCGCCCGCGTGGGGGTTTAGGCCCGTGACCAGGATGCGTGGCCAGGTGCAGCCAAACCGGGCCCTAAGACCGCCAAGCAGCAGCTTCAGCTTGGATTCCAAGAGGGCCTCGGTCACGGCGTTGGGCACTTCCGACAGGGGGAGGTGGGTGGTGGCCAGCGCCACCCGGAGACTGCCCGCGGCCAGCAGCATCAGCACGTCGGTGGCGCCGCAACGGTCGCGCAGGTACTCGGTATGCCCGGAGAAGGGAATGCCCGCCTCGTTGATGACCGACTTCTGCACCGGGCCGGTGACCAGCGCCTTGAAACGTCCCTTCAGGCAACCGTCCACGGCGCGGTCCAAGGCGGCGATGACGGCAGGCGCGTTGGCTGGGTTCAAGGCGCCCGGCTGGACGGGTTCGGCCAGCGGCGCCGGTTCGAGGCACAGGCAACTGGCGCCCCGGGTCGGCTGGTCGGTCAGCGTCAGCGGTAGGCCAAGCCGGCCGGCTCGGTCCTTAAGCGTTTCGGCATCGGCCAGCGCCACCCAGTCCGAGGTCCGCTCCCGCTGGGCCAACATGACGATCAGATCAGGGCCGATGCCAGCGGGTTCTCCGGGGGTGATGGCCAGCACGGCTAACGGGGCGATGTCTAGAGCCGCAGTTCGACGAAGGCCTCGTCGCGGATTTCCTTCAGCCAAGCCTGCAGCTCCTCGTCGAAGCGCCGTTGGTGGAGAATCTGCAACGCCATGTTGCGGCGCGCCTCCTCGCCCATGTCCTGGGTGCGTCGCTCCAGCACTTCGATCACGTGCCAGCCGTATCTTGACTCGAAGGGGGCCGACAGCTCGCCGGTTGCGGTGGCGTTCATCGCCTCGACGAAGGCCGGCACGAATTGCTCGCCGGTGGTCCAGCCGAGGTCGCCGCAGTTCAAGGCGCTGCCGGGATCTTCCGAGTGCTCGGCGGCCAAGGCGCAGAAGTCGCTCCCGGCGGCCAGTTGGCCGTGGATGTCGCCGATCAGCGCCTCGGTCTGTTCGGGTGTGCGGATGGCCGATGGCTGCACCAGGATGTGGCGGGCCAGGGTTTGATCCTGGGTTTGCACGCCGGCGCCGCGTTGGTCGAGCAGTTGAATGATGTGGAAGCCGCTCGCGCTCTTGATCGGATCCGCCGTCTCGCCAATTTCCAGTTGCAGCGCCTCATCGGCAAAGAGGCTCGGCAACTCGCCGGCGCGCCGCCACCCCAGGTCGCCGCCCTCCAAGGCGCGGGCGCCCGCCGACTTGGCGATGGCAGTTTCCTTGAACTCAGCGCCGGCGCGCAAATCCTTGACGATTTGCTCGGCTTCGTCGGCGGCGGCCTGCACCGTGCCCTCCCCGGCCCCGGCCTCGATGGCGAGCAGGATGTGCCCCACCCGAAATTCATCCGACAGCAGTTGCTGGTAGTAGGGCGAGTCCAGCAGGTCCTCCACGTCCTGCTCGCTGATGCTGATGCGCCGGTTCACCATGTTGCGCTGCAGGCGCTGAATGAGCATTTCTCGGCGAATGTCCTCCCGGAAGGAGCGGTAGCTCATGCCGTCGTCTACGAGAGCCTGCTGGAACTGCTCGATGGTCATCTCGTTCTGCTGGGCGAACGCGGCCACGGCCCGGGTCAGCGATTCGTCATCGATCTCCACGCCCCGGCGGCGTGCCTGCTGCAGTTGAATGTTCTCCAGCACCAGCCGTTCCATCAACTGGCTGACCAGCACGTTGTCCGGGGGCGGCTGCACGTTTTCCCGGGCGATCTGCTCGCGCACCACCTCCAGGCGGCTGAGCAGCTCCGAGGCCAGCACCACGTCGTCATCGACGATGGCGACGATGCCGTCCAGCTCCTGGTATTGCGCCTGCGCCGCGCTCGCGCCGATGAGGGCCAGCAGTAGGCTTAAGCCGCGCCGCAGACCGCTCTTCAAACTGTTTTCAAAGCCCATGTGCTGCTTCCTTTTCGTTAAGCCGTCGCCGGCGTCACCGCCCCTCGGACAGCGAATAGGGGGTGGAGCGGTAGCCGCGAATGCTGCGTTCGAGTATTGAATCCACTTGGCCGCCGAAGGCGCCGAGTCCCTTGAACAGTATCTGCAGATAAACGCCGCTGTCCGGGTCCACGCTATCAAGGCTGCGCACCGCCGCATGGTCCAAGTGACGGCGAACCACCAAGCGCAGCCGCCAGCAGCAGTCGTTGTACTCGATTCCGCCCAATCCCTCAATGGTTCGGCCCAATTTGAGGTCGTGGTTCCAGCGCCCGAAGACCGCATACCGCCGCGCTACCGGCCAATAGAGGGACAGGTCCGTTTGATCGATGCCGCCGGCCAAGCGGCGGTAGCCCAAGTTGAGAATGCGCCGGTTGTCCCGCCGGTAGGACAGGGTGGCGGCGGCTTCATCGAGTTGGCTGTCGCCCGTGTCCCAGGCCAAGGCGCCGGTGAGCCGCCAGCGGCGGGCGAATTGCCCGCCGATCTCGCCGGTGATGGCGGATGCGCTGTGGCGCTCATCGTCGCTCAACCGACCGTCGAGCGTGACCCGCCGGTCGCGGAAGTGGAAGGTCTGGCCTAGGCTCGCGTAGAGGTATTCCCGGCCGTTGGTTCGATTGAAGAAGCGGCTGGTCACGCCCACCGTCAGTTCATTGGCATCGCTGATGCGGTCAAGCCCGGCAAAGCGGTTGTCGCGAAACAGTTGCCGATAGCTGAAGGTCAACGCCTTGGCGTCGAACAGGGGCAGCCGGTCTTGGTCTTCGTAGCCTTGGCGGAAGTAGCGCGCCCTTGGTTCCAAGGTCTGCACCAAGGGCGTTGCGAACGCATCGAGGTCGCGCTCGAAGATCAGGCCGCCATCCAGGCTGCCGTAGAAGATGCTGCGTTCGGGCGAATCATCCGCTAGATGTTCGGCCTCCGAATCCAGCGCGTAGGCGGTGTAACGATAGCCGGCGCGGGCGTTGAGGAAACCGAACGGCCAGTGCAGCGGCACGCTCAGGCGGGGCTCGAGGTGCAGGCGTTCGCCGGTCAGTGCGTGGATGCCGCGTAGATTCTCGGTGCTGCGGTCGAAAGCGGCGCCCCGAGCGTCCAGGGAGAGCCGCAGCGGACCGAGCGCCACGCCTTGGTAGCCGATGTCGATTTCCGGCAGCCGGCGGTACTCCGGGCGGCGTATCTCGTCAAGGCGCTGGAAGCTCTGGCCCCAAAGGCGGGCGCTGAACCCGCCGTGGCGGTAGCTGATTTCGCCGTAACGCTCCAAGTTGAAGCGCCCACGGTCGGAGACGGCGCCGTCGAACACCCGGAAGTAGTCGCGGTCGCTGACCGCTGCGTAGTTGATGAAGGAGCGGAAGCGTCCGGCCCGCCCGCGATGCTCGAGGCCGGCAAACCAACGCCCCGCCGGATCGAAGTCCTCCCCCGGAAAGGCGCCGGCGGCTTGCAGGTCCCGCCAGTCGTCCCGCTCCAGGTCGCCGTCGTAGAGCTTGTCGTTGGCCAGGTAGCCGCCGAACAGCCGGGTGCGGTCCCGGCGGGAGAGATGGCGCAGTTCGCCCTGCGCGCCGACGCCCCGCTTGCCGAGCACCCGAGGGGTGATGGTGGCGTCGTAGTTGGGGGCCAGATTGAGGTAGTAGGGCAGCGCCAAATCGATGCCGTCCTCGCCGGAGGCGCCGATGTGGGGAAACAGGAACCCGGACTGGCGCTCGTCGGAGACCGGGAACTTCATGTAGGGCAGCCAAGCCAAGGGAACGCCCTTGACCCGCAGCACGGCGCCTCGGGCGGTGCCGAACACCTCGCCGTCGGGCAGGTGCAGGGAGCGAGCGTCGATTCGCCAACTGCCGTTGCCCGGCTCGCAGCGGGTGAACCGGGCTCCAGTCAGCCAAATGTCACCGTCCCCTTGGCGCTCGACCGCGTCGGCGTGACCGCGCAGTTGGGGGCCAGTGAGGACGATTTGGGCGTCGTCGAGACGGGCCGCCCGGTTGTCCAAGCGCACTTCGGCGGAGGCGCCCTGCATCATGACATCGGCATCGCTGATCCGCACGGTGCCAGGCGCTGTGGCGGTGTCGGCTTCCGGGTTGATGAGCGCCCGTTCGGTGCGCACTTGGCGGGCGCCTTGGGCAATCACGACACCGCCTGCGAGTTCCACGGTGCCATCGCTCAAGTAAACGGCCGAATCCGACTCCGCCTTGACCTTGGAATTGCCCGGCACAGCCAGCGGCACCGGGAATCGATAGGCACCGCTGCACCAGGCCGGGTGGCGGCGGCGCTCGGCGGGGGTCAGCTCCCCCCAATCGACCCAGAAGCGTTCGGCCAGTGTCCCATCAGCGGCGGTCCCGTCCGTCCCGGCCACGGCCTTGGCGGCTAATGCGCAAGCACCGATGGCCAGTGCCAAGCTTCCGGCCACCGCTTTCAACCGCCGACCCATGGCGGGGATGATACCATCGGGGCATGGACCCTGACTTGGCGAACTGGGTGGCGGCGAGCGTCGGCGCCCCGATCGAACGGGTCGCGCCGTTGCGGGTGGAGGCCAGCCACCGGCGGTTCTATCGCATCTGGATGGCAAACACCGAGATTCCATCCAAGCGCTCGTCATCGTCCGCCGTGGTCATGGCCTCGCCGCCGGAGCTTGAGCGCAATGACGCCTTCGTGGCCATGCAGCGCTTGTTTAGCGGCGCGCGGCTGCCAGTGCCCGAGATCATCGCCATGGATACCGAATCGGGCTACTTTCTATTGAGCGACCTCGGCGAGCGGCACTTGGAGGAGGCCTATGGCGGACCCGACGAGCGCCGCGCCCTGGAGCAGGCCATTGCCAACCTGGTGCGCATCCAAGATGTCGAAGCGCAGGCGGTTGCGCCTTATGAGGAAAGCCGCCTACGGGATGAACTGGGCATCTTCAGCGAGTGGTTCTTAGGAAGCTGGCTCGGCGAAGCCCTCGACCCCGGCGCGCAAAGCGCCTTCGAGGCGCTGATCGACAATGCGCTTGGCCAGCCGCAGTGCCTGATCCACCGGGATTACCACTGCCGCAACCTGCTTCTCGATGGGGATGGGCGCTTGGGGCTGGTCGATTTTCAGGACGCCCTGGTCGGTCCGGCCACCTACGATCTGGCATGCCTGCTCTGGGATTGCTACCACACCTTCGAAGAAGGGGCGCTGCGCCACTGGCAGGAACGCTACCGGGTTCAATCGCGCTTCGACTTCACCACGGACGCCCTTGCCCGCGCTTTGGATCTCACCGGCCTGCAGCGCCAGTTCAAGGCGGTCGGCATCTTCGTCCGCCTTTGGTTGCGGGACGGCAAGGCCAGCCACCTCGACCACATCGCGCCGGTGCTCGCCGCCATGCGTCGAATCGTCGGCGGATATGCCGAGACCCGTCACTTGTCGGCTTGGCTGCAGCGGCTTGAAGGCCGTGCGGCGGCAGCTCTGAAGGCGGGCGCGCAATGAAAGCCATGATTCTGGCCGCCGGCCAAGGCAAGCGGCTCAAGCCGCTGACCAACCATCTTCCCAAGGCGATGATGGAGGTGGGCGGCGCGCCGCTCATCTGCCATCAGCTCCGTTGGCTGGCTGGCGCCGGCGTCACCGAGGTGGTGATCAACCTGCATCACTTCGGCGAACAGATTGAAGCCTGCGTCGGCGACGGCGCAGCCTTCGGCCTGAACGTGCGCTACAGCCACGAGCCGGTGCTGCTGGAGACGGGCGGCGGCGTGGTCCAGGCTTTGCCGCTGCTGGGTGATGAACCCTTCTGGCTGCTCTTGGGCGACATCTACACGGATTTCCCCTTCAACCAATTCGCCCGCCGGCTCGACGAGGATGCGCTGGTCCACATGCTGTTGACGCCCACCCCGCCGTTCCGCCAGCGGGGCGATTTCGAATGGGACGGCGAGCGGCTTACGGGCCGCGGCGACAGCTTCGTGTTCTGCGGCTTGGCGCTGATCCATCCGCGGCTGCTCGATGGCTGCGCGGCGGTGCCCTTCTCGCTGAGCGGCACCTATTTCAAGGCGGTTGCCGACGGTGCGGTCACCGGCCAGCTTTGGCGGGGCTTTTGGACCGACATCGGCTCGCCGGAACAACTGGAGGCGCTGCGCAAGCAGGTGGATGTGGTACGGTAAGGGCATGCCTGTGGACCACTGGATTGCGCCGTCCATTCTCTCTGCGGACTTCTCCCGGCTCGGCGCGGAGATCGAGGCCGTGCTGGAAGCGGGTGCGGACGTCATTCACTTCGACGTCATGGACAATCACTACGTGCCCAATCTGACCATCGGCCCGCTGGTGCTCGAGTCGTTGCGCCGGGCCGGCTTCGACTGCTTCTTTGACGTCCATCTGATGGTCAAGCCCGTGGACCGGCTGATCGGCGACTTCCTGGACGCCGGGGCCAACCTGATCAGCGTCCACCCGGAGAGTACCGAGCATCTGCACCGCACCTTGAGCCTCATCCGGGACGGCGGCGCCCAGGCCGGGCTGGTGTTCAATCCAGCGACCCCCCTGCAGGCGCTCGACGAGGCGCTCGAGCTCATTGACTTGGCGCTTGTCATGTCCGTCAACCCGGGCTTCGGCGGCCAAGCCTTCATCGAGTCGAGCCTCGGCAAGCTGGCCGAAGCGCGGCGGCGCATCGACGCCTCCGGTCGGCGGGTTCGCCTGGAGATCGATGGCGGCATCAAGGTGGCCAACATCGCCCAAGCGGCGGCGGCCGGGGCCGACACGTTCGTGGCGGGCAGCGCCATCTTCGGCGCCGAGGACTATGCCGCCACCATCACCGCCATGCGGGAGGAGCTTGCGGACCTTCGGTCCGTTTGAGTTGGGCTTACCGCCCAACTCCTTCGGCCTTCGGCGCGGTTCCCAAGTGCAAAGAAAGAACTGACGCGCGAACGGCGCTTAGTCACAAGCTTCATGGGCAAACTCTCCAGATATGCGGGCTATCTCTTCGACCTCGACGGCACCCTCATCGACACTGCCCCGGATTTGACCTTCGCCCTGAACCACGCGCTGGCCGAATTCGGCCTCAATGGCGTGGATGTGGCAGTGGCGCGCAACTGGGTGGGACAGGGCGCCCGCAGCGCCTTGGAACGGGCGGTGGCGCACCGTGATGCCCCGGCCGATGCGGTGGACGCCATGCTGGCGAGTTTCCTCGAATGCTACCGCGGCCGCATCGCGGTCGAGAGCGCGCCTTTCGCCGACGTTGAGGAAACCCTCGCCGTCCTCGCCGGACGGGGCGCCAAGCTGGCCGTGGTGACCAACAAGCGCGGCGAACTGACCAACAAGCTGCTGGCCGAGATTGGCTTCGCCGGCCACTTCGACGCAGTCGTGGCGGGCGACACCACCGCCCGGTCGAAGCCAGCCCCGGACCCGGCACTGGCCGCTTGCGAGGCGCTCGGCCTCGGGGTGGACGAAGTGCTGTTCGTGGGCGACTCCCTAGCGGACGTGGGCTGCGCCCGGGCGGCCGGCTGCGCCGTGGTCTGCGTCGCCTACGGCTACCGCCAGGGCGTGGCGGCGGCGGACTTGGGGGCCGATGCGGTTATTGAAACCTTCCGGGACCTGCTTTAACCTGCGGCCCGGCAGCGCGGTGCGCCCTCTGCGCACCGCAGCCAAGACGGAAGAGTGGTTTCCTGCAATGAAGACTCGATGCAGAACGGGTGATTTGGTGCGCAGTGCGAATGGACAGCGGCACCGGGCGCTTGCCCGTGGACGGTCTCCTCAGCTGGCCGGTCTCGCTGGGTTTCGTTGGCGAATTTAAACGCCCGAACCGCCCTGCCGCCCGCTTTGAATCTGGGCGGCGAACCCAACCACTCAAGAGACCTACCCATGAACGCTGATGACTTGGCCGATCTGGCCGCCCAAGGATACAACCGGGTGCCGCTGGCGCTGGAGATACTGGCCGACCTCGACACGCCGCTGTCCGCCTACTTGAAGATCGCCCGGGGGCCCTGGTCCTATCTGCTGGAGTCCGCCCACGGCGGGGAGACTTGGGGGCGGTACTCCATCATCGGCCTGCCGGCGCGCACCGTGCTCAAGGTGTTTGGCCACCGGGTCGAGATCCACACCGACGGCGAATGCGTGGAGCAGGCGGAAGTCGAGGACCCGCTGGCCTTCGTCGAAGCCTTCCAGGCCCGGTACCGGGTCGCGCCGGTGCCGGGCCTGCCGAGGTTTCACGGGGGCTTGGTGGGCTACTTTGGCTACGATTGCGTTCGTTACATCGAAAAGCGGCTCGCCGACAGCGCGCCCCCGGATCCCGTGGGCACCCCGGACATCGTGCTGATGGTTTCCGAGGAACTGCTCATCTTCGACAACCTGAAGGCGAGCATGCAGTTGATCCGCCTCGTGGATCCGGGCGAACCGGGCATCCGTGAGCGCACCTTGGAGCGTTTGAACGCCTTGGCCCGCAAGCTTGCGGCCGCGGTGCCGCCCATCGCCGAGAGCGGGGCCAACGCCGAAGTGCTGGAAAGCGACTTCGTCTCCGAGTTCGGCGAGGCGCCGTTCAAGGCGGCGGTGGAGAAGATCCGCGACTACACCCAGGCCGGCGACGTGATGCAGGTGGTGCTCGCGCAACGCATGTCCATTCCCTTTGGCGCGGACTCGATCAACCTGTACCGGGCGCTGCGCCACCTCAACCCCTCGCCCTACATGTACTTCATGGACCTCGAGGACTTTCAGATCGTCAGCTCCTCGCCGGAGATCCTGGCTCGCCTGGAGGACGGCACCGTCATCAACCGGCCCTTGGCCGGCACCCGGCGGCGGGGCCGCACACCGGAGGAGGATCAGGCTATGGAGGAGGAGCTGGCCAATGATCCCAAGGAGATCGCGGAGCACTTGATGCTGATCGACCTCGGCCGCAACGACGTGGGTCGGGTGGCGGAGATCGGCTCGGTTGAGGTGACCGAGAAGTTCGCCATCGAGCGCTACTCCCACGTCATGCACATCTCCAGCAACGTCACCGGAAGGCTTCGGCCCGGCAAGACGGCCATGGACGTGCTGCGGGCGACGCTGCCGGTGGGCACCCTGTCCGGCGCGCCGAAAATCCGCGCCATGGAGATCATCGATGAACTCGAGCCCGTCAAGCGGGGCATCTACGGCGGGGCGGTGGGCTATCTCGGCTGGAACGGCAACATGGACACGGCCATCGCCATCCGCACGGCCGTGGTGAAGGACGGCACCCTATACATAGAGGCCGGCGGCGGCATCGTCGCCGATTCCAGCCCACGCCTGGAGTGGAAGGAAAGCATGAACAAGGGCCGGGCCATCTTCCGCGCCGCCGCGTTGGCGGAGGCGGGGCTGAAGGGCTTGGAGGAGGTCGCGCCATGACCGATTTTCTGCGCCGCATCACCGGCAGCGGCTGGTTCCAGCACGGCATCACGGCGGTGATCATCGCCAACGGCGTCGTCATCGGCTTGGATACCTCGGCGGCGCTGCGCGAAACCTATGCCGGGCTGTTCGCCGCCTTGAACCAACTCTTCCTGGCGATCTTTGTCGTCGAAGCCATCATCAAGATCGCCGCCGAGCATCCGCATCCGAGCCGCTACTTCAAGGATGGCTGGAACCTCTTCGACTTCACCATCGTCGTCATCAGCTTGCTGCCGGCGACCGGCCAGTTGGCCACCCTGGCCCGGCTTGCCCGATTGATGCGGGTGCTGCGGCTGGTGTCCGCCTTGCCGGAGCTGCGCCTGATCGTGGCCACGTTGGTCCGCTCGATACCCAGCATGGGCCATGTGATCATCCTGATGTCGATCATCTTCTACGTGTACGGCGTGGCGGGCTACCACCTGTTCCACGAGGCGGACCCCACCCATTGGCGCAATCTCGGCATCTCGCTGCTGTCCCTGTTCCGCATCGTCACGCTGGAGGACTGGACCGACATCATGTACGCCGCCATGGCCACCCATGGCTGGGCTTGGGCTTACTTCGTGAGCTTCGTTGTGTTGGGCACCTTCGTGGTGATCAACCTGTTCATCGCCGTGGTGTTGAACAACTTGGACGAAGCCAAGCAGGAGCGCCTGCGCGAGCTGGAGACGACGCCCGGTCGGGAGGAGATCCTGCGCGAGCTGAAGACCACCCAGGAGATGCTCGCGCGCCTGGAGCGCCGACTGCAATGATCCAGCCCGACGCAACCGGCATCCGTCGTTCCCTATCGAGGGCAAGATGCCCTCGCTCCAGTGGAGCCCCCGGAGCGAGGGCATCTTGCCCTCGAAATGTTGGAGATTTAGTTGTCCCATGTTGCTGCTAATCGACAACTACGATTCGTTCACCTACAACGTGGCGCAGTATCTCGGCGAGCTGGGCGCGGAAGTGGCCGTGCATCGCAATGACGAAATCAGCCTGGCCGAAATCGAGGCCATGGCGCCGGAGCGCATCGTGCTCTCACCGGGCCCATGCACGCCTAACGAGGCGGGCGTCTGCCTGGATGTGGTGCGTGCCTTTGGGCCGCGCCTGCCGCTGCTCGGCATCTGCTTGGGCCACCAGTGCATCGGCCAGGCCTTTGGCGGCGACGTGGTGCGCGCCGATGCCGTCATGCACGGCAAGACCTCGCTGGTTCACCACGAGGGGGAAGGCTTGTTCGCGGGCTTGACGGCGCCACTGCAGGCCACCCGCTACCATTCCTTGGTGGTGGCGCGGGATTCTCTGCCGAGTTGCTTGGCAATGACCGCTTGGACGGAGCGCGACGGCGCCGTCCACGAACTGATGGGCTGCCGGCATCGCGAATTCCCCATCGAAGGCGTGCAGTTCCACCCCGAGTCGATCTTCACCGAATCCGGGCATGATCTGCTGCGCAACTTTCTCAATCTAGAACATCCGGGAGCTTGAAGGCATGGACATTCAAACCGCCTTGGCGGCACTGGTGGCGGGGCGCTCGCTCAGCCAAGAGGACGCCAATGCCGTGTTTCGGCAAGTGATGTCGGGTGACGCCGCTCCAGCGCAAACCGGCGCCCTGCTGACGGCATTGCGCATGAAGGGCGAGACTCCCGCCGAGGTCGCGGGCGCCGCCGAGGCCATGCGGGCGCTTTCGCTGCGGGTGGAGGTGGAGGCCGAGCATCTGGTCGATACTTGCGGCACTGGCGGCAGCGGCGCCAAGCTCTTCAACATTTCCACTGCTGCGGGCTTCGTGGCCGCTGCCGCCGGGGCGCGGGTCGCCAAGCACGGCAACCGCAAGATGACCGGGTTCAGCGGCAGCGCCGACGTGCTCGAAGCCGCAGGCGTGAACTTGGAGTTGACCCCGGCGCAGATCGCCCACTGCATTCGCGAGATCGGCATCGGCTTTCTATTCGCCCAGCGCCACCACGGCGCCATGCGCCACGCGGCACCGGTGCGCCAGGCGCTCGGCTTTCGCACCTTGATGAACGTGCTCGGACCGCTCACCAATCCGGCGGGCGCCCGCCGCCAGGTGATCGGCGTGTTCAGCCCCGATTGGCTGCGCCCGCTGGCGGAGGTGGCCAAGCGCCTCGGCGGTGAGCAGGTGCTCATCGTCCATGCCGAGGGGCTAGATGAATTGGCCATAGATGGCCCGAGCCAGGTTTGCGAACTAAAGGGTGGGCGCATTGAGCAATACGAAGTGGTCCCTGAGGACTTCGGGCTAACCCGCCGCGACGCCGCCGGGCTGCGTGCGGACTCCACCGAGTCCAGCCTGTCGCTGGTCCGTGAATCCCTGACCCGGCCGGATTCGGCGGCGGCGGACATCGTCGCCTTGAACGCCGGCGCCGCCATCTACGCTGCCGGGGTCGCCCTCGACCACGCCGCCGGCGTCGAGATGGCCCAGGATGCCATTGCCGCCGGGCTCGCCAAGGAGCGGCTCGACGAGTTGGCACGGGTCAGCCGCATGATGGGCCGGGCTGGCGATGAGCCCTCTTCATGACCATTCTCGACCGAATCATCGCCCATAAGCGCGATGAGGTTGCCGAACGCCGGCGGCAGCGGGGCGTTGCGGAACTTCAGGCCGAGGCCGATCGGCAATCCGCGCCGCGAGGCTTCGCCGAGGCCCTCGACCGCAAGATCGCTGCCGGCCAGCCGGCGGTGATCGCGGAGCTCAAGAAGGCGTCGCCAAGCAAGGGCCTGATCCGGGCTGGCTACGACCCGGCCGCCATCGCGCCGCAATACGAGGCGGCGGGCGCTGCCTGCCTGTCGGTGCTGACCGACGAGGCCTTCTTCCAAGGCACGGACCAGCACTTGCAAACCGCCCGCCAAGCCACCGCCCTCCCCGTGCTGCGCAAGGACTTCATGATCGATGATTATCAAATCCTGGAGTCCAGGGCGCTCGGCGCGGACTGCGTGCTGCTGATCGTCAGCGCGCTCGATGCCGGGCAACTCGAGGCGCTTCACGAACAGGCCATGGCCTTGGGCCTCGATGCTTTGATCGAAGTGCATGACGCCGGAGAGCTCGAAACGGCGCTCAAGCTGAATCCACGGCTCGTGGGCGTCAACAACCGCAACCTCAAGACCTTCGAGACGCGCTTGGAGACCACCTTGGACCTGCTGGGGCAGATTCCGGATGGCGTCCGGGTGGTGACCGAAAGCGGCTTCCATGAGCCCGGCCAAGTGCGGCTGATGCGGCGACGGGGGGTGGACGCCTTTCTGGTTGGCGAGGCGTTCATGCGGGCCGATGATCCCGGCGCCGCACTTGGCGTATTGTTTGACCTTTCGAGCGTTCAAGGGAGCAACAGATGACCGGCGTTTACCGAATGCACCAAACCGGCGGCCCGGAGGTGATGCAGTGGGAACAGGACGACTTGGGCGACCCCGCCCCCGGTCAGGTTCGCGTTCGCCACACCGCCATCGGGCTGAACTTCATCGACACCTATCACCGCAGCGGCCTGTATCCGCTGCCGCTGCCGACCCGATTGGGCGTCGAGGCCACCGGCGTGGTGGAGGCCGTCGGCGCGGATGCGGACTTAAGCGCAGGCGAGCGGGTGGCCTATGCCGGCAACCTAGGTGCCTACGCCGAAGCGAGCCTAGTGCCGGCCAGCCGACTGGTAAAGCTGCCCGCCGGGGTGGCCGACGACCAGGTCGCCGCCAGTCTGCTCAAGGGGCTGACCGCCTGCTACTTGGTCACGCGAACCTTCGCCCTGCGTGCGGAACACAGCGCCTTGGTGCATGCCGCAGCCGGTGGGGTGGGCCTTATCTTAAGCCAGTGGGCGCGGCACATCGGTGCCACCGTCATCGGCACCGCGGGCAGCGTCGAGAAGGCGGAACTTGCCCTGCGCAATGGCGCCGACCATGTGATCCTGTATCGGGAGGAGGATGTGGTGGCGCGGGTGAAGGAACTCACCGGTGGCTTAGGCGTCGACGTGGTCTATGACGCGGTGGGCAAGGACACCTACCAGGCGAGCCTCGACTCATTGGCGCCCTTGGGGATGTTCGTCAACTACGGCAATGCGTCGGGGTTGGCCCCGGCGGTTCAGCCACAGGACTTGATGCAGCGCGGTTCCCTGTTCTTCACACGACCCTCGCTGGCGGCCTATGCGGCAAAGCCTGCGGATCAGCAAGCCATGGCCGACCAGTTGTTCCGCCTGATGATGGACGACGCAGTGGCCATTCACATCAACCAGCGCTATCCGTTGGCGGACTTGGTGCAGGCCCATCGGAACCTCGAAGCCCGCGCCACCACCGGCTCCACCGTCATCGCGCCCTAGACTAGAACTTTCCGGAGGCTGCATGAACAGCAACGACTTTTTTGCCAATGCCCGCAGCGACCTCGACGGACCCCTGCACGGGGTCAAGGTGGTCGAGGCCACCACCACTTGGGCCGGCCCCATGGCAGCCTGCGTTCTGGCCGACTTGGGCGCTGACGCGGTGAAGGTGGAGCTGCCCGGTGGGGAGGTGGCCCGGCGCATGCCGCCATTGGTGCCGGGCTCCGGCCTCACGGTGGCCCACGAGACCGTTAACCGCAACAAGCGCAACCTGACCTTGGACCTGCGCCAACCGGCGGGGCGGGAGGCCCTCCTCAAGCTGATCGCCACCGCCGACATATTCATCGAGAACTTTCGCCCCGGCGTGCTCTCGGACTGGGGGCTCGGCTACGAAGACCTCACCAAGGCCAAGGCGGACCTCATCTACGTGTCGATTTCTGGGTTCGGCCAGTTCGGCACCCTGTCGGCGCGGGCCGGCTACGACCCCCTCGCCCAAGCCTATTGCGGGTGGGCATCGTTGAACGGCGAGCCGGAGGGCGAGCCGACCAAGGCGCCCACCTGGCTCGGCGACGACGTGGCCGGGCTGCACGGCGCCCTCGGTGCCATGGCGGCGCTGCGCCATCGCGACCAAACCGGCGAAGGGCAGCATGTGGACGTGGCGCTGGTGGATTGCCTGATGTTCCAAAGCAATGGCAACCCGACCGCTGGCGCCCTTGGCGTGCCCCTCGAGCGGTGGGGCAACCAGTTCAATCTGGCCGCGCCGTCAAACAGTTACGCCTGCAGCGACGGGCGCGTGTATGCGGGTGTGCTGCTCGACTCCCATTGGCGGCGGCTGGCCGAGCGGCTCGGCCGCCCCGATCTTGCGGCGCTCACCACCCTGGACCGGCTGCAACGGCGCGATGAGGTGGACGGGTTGTTGGCCGATTACTGCGCCGCGCGAACGACGGCGGAAGTGGTGGCGGAGTTCGGCGAATTGGGCCTGCCCGCCACCCGCATCAACACCTACGCCGAATTGGCGAAGGAGGAGCACGTCGCCTCCCGGTCAATGCTGACCGAAACCGAACTCGCCGATGGCAGAAGCGTTCCGTTGACCTCGCCGCCGCTAAAGTTCTCCCGCACCCCCGCACGGGTCCGCACGAGAGCGGCGCGGCTCGGCGAGCACAACGAGCAGGTGCTGGCCAGCCTTGGGCTGACACCGGACGAAATCGCCGCAGCTACCGGAAACCGCGGATAGCTTGCAGCCCATGTGCTTCTGACGCACAGGAAACGACCTCCGCCCCGCTCAGGCCGGGTCGGCGATTTTCAGCATTTGCTTGCCGCGATTCTGGCCGGTGAACAGCCTAGTCAGGGTTTGCGGGATGTTCTCGAAGCCCTCCTGGATGTCGTTCTGATAGACCAACTCACCGGATTGAATCCAGCCCATCAGGTCGTTGGCCGCCTGGGCCATGCGGTCGAAGTAGTCGATGATGATGAAGCCCTCCATGCGGGCGCGATTGATCACCAGGTTCATCAGGTTGGCGGGGCCGGGCACGGGTTCGGTGGCGTTGTAGCTTGAAATGCCGCCGCAGAGCACCACTCGGGCGCGCATGTTGATGTGGTTGAGCGCCGCTTCGAGAATGCCGCCGCCCACGTTGTCGAAGAATACGTCCACGCGATTGGGGCAGAGTTCGCCGATGCGGGCGTCCACGTCCTCGCTCTTGTAGTCGATGGCGCCGTCGAAGCGGGCCTCGTCGGTGAGCCAAGCGCATTTGTCCGGCCCGCCGGCGATGCCCACCACCCGGCAGCCCTTGATGCGGGCGATCTGCCCTGCCACCGAACCGGTGGCGCCCGCGGCCCCGGACACCAGCACGGTTTCGCCGCTCTGGGGTTTGCCGAGATCCAGCAATCCCCAATATGCCGTGAGGCCCGTGGTGCCCAGCACGGAGAGCATCAGCTCGGGGTCGACGCCGGGCGGCAGCTTGGTGAGCCCCGGCAGCCCCTGGGCGGGCTTCACGACCGCGAAGTCCTGCCAATTGCCCAGGGTCTGCACCAGTTCCCCGGTGTTGAAATCGGGATGGTTGGACTCCGCCACCTGGCCGACCGATCCGGCCCGCATCGGCTCGTCCAACTGCACCGGCGGCATGTAGCTTTCCCGGTCCTCCATCCAGCCCCGCTGGGTGGGGTCGAAAGACAGGTAGAGATTGCGCACCAGCACCTCTCCGTCACCGGGCGTGGGAATCGGCGTCTCCCGATACTCGAAGTTGTCGGGGCCGACCATGCCGAAGGGGCGCTTGGCGAGAATCCACTGGCGATTGGTGTTCATGGCGTGATCCTGATTTTGCGAAGGCGGCGACTATACCTCACCCTCAGCCCTCATCCTGCTTTGGTTTCTCTCCGTAGTCCTCCCAAGGGCGGTCCCGGTCGCGGATGGTTTGCCGGAAGCCCTTGTCCGCGAAGTCCTCCACCCAGCGATAGGCTTCCTCCGTGTGGCGCGTCATGCCGTCGAACAGGGTGCCGAGCAGCTGGGTCGTGCGCAGGCCCATGTTTTCATAGGCTTGGTTGATGAGCAGCTTGTTGAGCGCGAGCTGATTGGCGGGGATGTTGCGATACAGGCGCGCCTCGGACTCCACGAATTCCGACAGTTCTTGGGGATCGACCACGTGCGACACCAAGCCGATTCGGTAGGCGGTGGCGGCGTCGATGGCCCGTCCGGTGAGCAGGAACTGCTTGGCGTGCTCCAGCTTCAGGCGGTACACCCAGAGCATGGTCGTCGGGGTGCCGTAGATGCGGCTGGGTGCATAGCCGATGTGGGCGTCGCTGGCCATGTAGAGTTGGTCGCAGCAGAGGATCAGGTCCGTGGCCCCGCCGATGGCCCAGCCCTTGATCTCGCCCAGCACCGGCTTCGGGCAGTGCCAGATGCGCATGAAGCGGCGCACGTTCTCGCCCATGAAATGCAGGTCGCGCACCGGATCCCAAGCGCCGTCCCGGGCCTCGATGTCCGGCGCCCCGTAGGGCGTCTCCCAGTCGCTGCGGTTGGCGGTGAGGTCGTAGCCCGCGGTCAGCGTGTCGCCGATGCCGCGCAGCACCACGGCGGCCACGTCCTTGGCCCGGCTGGCCCGGTCGATGCCGTCCTCGATGCCCTGGATGACGCTGTTGGTCAGCGTGTTCTTCTTATCCGGACGGTTGATGGCGATGATGGCGATGCCATCGGCTTCTTCGTAGAGGGTCTCGTCTGCGGCCACCCTGCGGCGCTCCTAGTGAGGGAGCTTGGAATTGTGGCGGTTCAGTGGGGCTGGCGGCAAGCGCGGATTCTGGGCATGGTGTCATCGCGCCTCAAAGGGCATCGATTCCGGGCACCGGATACTGGCGGCAGAAGGTTTTGACCTCCTCGTGCAGGGCATCGAGTGCGGCTTCGTCGCCGCGCTCGGCGACCGCCCGCAGCATGAAATCCACCAATGTGTCCATTTCCGCTTCCCCCATGCCGCGGGTGGTCACCGCCGGGGTCCCCAGCCGAATTCCGGAAGGATCGAGGGGCTTGCGTGGATCGTCGGCGATAACGTTCTTGTTCAGGGTGATGCCGACCCGGTCAAACAGTTCCTCGGCTTGTCCGCCGGTCAGATCCCAGGATTGCACGCAGTCGATCATCAGCAGATGGTTGTCGGTGCCGTTGGTGATCAGGCGCGTGCCGGACTGCATGAACTTCTCCGCCATGTGCCGGGCGTTGCGTACGATCTGCTGCGCGTAGTCGGCGAATTCCGGCTTTAGCGCTTCGCCGAAGGCCACCGCCTTGGCGGCGATCATCTGCATGATGGGACCGCCCTGGAACCCGGGAAAAACCGATTTGTCGATGCGCTTGCCGAGCCCCGCCTCGCGGCTGAGAATCATGCCCCCACGGGGGCCGCGCAGGGTCTTGTGCGTGGTGGTCAGAATCACATCAAAGCCGTCATCGAACGGATTGCGGATGGCCCTGCCGGCAATCAGGCCGGCGATGTGTGCCATGTCGGCCACCGCGTAGGCGCCGACTTCCTCGGCGATGGCTTTCATGCGGGCGTAGTCGATTTCACGCGGATAAGCGGAAAAACCGGCCAGCAGGATTTTCGGTTTTTCCCGCAGCGCCACCTCGCGCATCTCGTCGTAGTCGATCTCGCCGGTCTCGATGTCTTTCATCTTGTAGCGCACGAAGTTGTAGATCTTCGTGATGTAGGTGACCGGGTGCCCGTGGGTAAGGTGCCCGCCGTGGCTCAGGTCCATCCCCAGGACAGTATCGCCCGGTTCGAGCAGCGCGAAGTAGGTGGCGACATTGGCGGGAGCTCCGGCATGCGGCTGGACGTTGGCATGTCCGGCGCCGAACAGCGCCTTCGCACGCTCGATGGCCAAGGCTTCAACTTGGTCGGTGAATTGCTGACCGCCGTAGTAGCGCCGCCCGGGATAGCCTTCCGAGTACTTGTTGTTGAACACCGAAGCCATGGTTTCCATGACCGCGGCGGAAATGTAGTTCTCCGACGGAATGAGTTCGACGCCCTCGGCCTGGCGCAGCATTTCACCCCGGACAGCTTCGAAGACTGCAGGATCCTGACGTTGTAGGGCGTCGTAAGAGGGCATGATGGCAAACCTTGGGATCGGGGATGTTCGTGGCGCGCATTAGAACGCCGAGCGGGTGCCGGCGTCTAGGATTTTTGCCTCCGCGCAACGCTCCTGACGGAGGAACTAGGAATTGTGGCGGCTGAGTGGGGTGGCGGCAAGCGTTGGAATGACTCAAGAAAACAAGGCCGACGTGGCCGAACTCGTCAAGATAGGCGATGTGGATCAAATGGTCCCCCAGATACACGAAAGCCCGCACTTTCGTGCGGGCCTCGGAAAGAGGGCAGGGCTCACGCCGTGCGACTCAGTGGCGATCTTCGACCAGTTGGATGCTCTCGTCAACAAAACCCGAGCCGGAAAATTCAGTGGGATTGGGCATTGTTTGGTCCGCTTCCGTTCATGGTGAATTGTTCCAGCCCCCCAATTGACCGGAGTGTTTGCCGCCCACAAAAAGTACAATTACGGGGTGCACGCCCGCTGATGGCAAGTGCAAAGGAGTCCACCAATGCCTATCGGCGATCCCGTACCACTTACCCGTCAATTCTCTGCCGTCCCCCGATCAGAGAGCGACTCCGACGAGTCGGACATTCGGGCATTTCTGGGGTTTAGCAACCATGTGACCTGGGGGGAAATCGACAAGAGGCATCGTTCGGTCATCCTGGCTGAAGCGGGGGCTGGCAAGACGTTCGAAATGCGTGCTAGAGCGAAACATCTGGAGGGAGAGAGCCGCTACGCTTTTTTCATCCGCATTGAGGACATTGACAACTTCTTTGAGCAAGCGTTCGAGGTTGGGAGTGCCGAATCGTTCCAGCAGTGGCTCGGCTCCCAAGCCGACGCTTGGTTCTACCTGGATTCAGTCGATGAAGCCCGGCTTGATAGTCCGAGGGCCTTTGAGAAGGCAATACGTCGCTTTTCGGCAAAGATCAAACCAGCGCAACAGCGCGCCCATGTCTGCATCTCCAGCCGCCCCTACGCCTGGCGCCCCAAGTCCGACCGCGACTTGATTCAGCAGTATCTGCCTTCTGCCGAGCCACAAAAGGAGCGCCCGGGCAAGGAAGCCGGGGCCATGAGTTCAGCTGAACCAGCCGAGGACGGGTTAAAGATCTTCTTCCTTCAACCACTTGGAGAAGACGACGTTCGGCTGTTTGCTGCCCATCGTTCGGCACCGGACATCGATTCCCTGATTCAAGCTCTTTTGCGATCCAATCTGATGGCTTTGGCTGGTCGCCCTTTCGACTTAGAGGGGATTCTGGACAAATGGACCACCGACCAGACGCTTGGGGGTCGTAGTGAGTTGCTGCGCCACAACATCGTGAGCAGGCTCAAGGAGATTAATCCGGACCGAGCTGGTCGAGGGCAGTTGAATCTGAGCAAGGCGCTTGAGGGCGCGAGAGCGCTGGCCGCCGCAGTCGTTCTCACCGGCAAGGCCGGCATCCGGGTTCCCGACAGCGTAGAGCACCGGACTGGTGTCGATGCAGAAGCGGTTCTTGCTCAATGGAGTCCGGACGAAGTGCAAACCCTTCTAGAGAAGGGCGTGTTTGACGATGTGATCTACGGCGCAGTGCGGTTCCGCCATCGCGATCTGCGCGAGCTGCTGGCTGCGGAGTGGTTCCGCGACCTGCTCGAAGTGGGCCATTCTCGACACGCAGTGGAATCGCTTTTCTTCCGGGAGAAATACGGTGAGCAGATTGTCTCCCCTCGCTTGCGAGTTGTTCTCCCGTGGCTGATCCTCGAAGACGAGGGGGTTCGATCAAGAGCTCTGGACATTCTTCCCGAAGTTGCCGTCGAGGAAGGCGATCCGGCGCGACTGCCCTTGCCGGAGCGAAAGAGGATTCTTGCTGACATCGTTGAACGGATTGTGCGGGGCGAGGATGACCGCGCGGCACGTGACAACAGCGCCATAGCCCGAATCGCGCTGCCCGATCTAACCGATCAGGCGTTGGCGCTGATCCATCAATACTCGGCCAATGACGATGCGATCTTCTTTCTCGGAAGGCTCGTTTGGCAAGGCGAGATGTCGAACTGCTTGGCGCCGTTGCTTGTCGTGGCCGCTGACCCTGCCCGCAATGTCTATGCGCGAATCGCGGCTGCACGTGCGGTCATGACCTGCGGCACCGATGCCCAGACATCATCCATCTGGAACGACATTCATGCCGGGGCTAAAGAGATTCCTCGCAGACTGTTGGCCGAACTCGTGGCAAGTGCTTCCCCCAATTCCGACACCGTGGCCACCCTGCTGGCGTCACTGGATAAGCTGCCGCCTTACAACAGGTTCGAGCCGTCTGGATTGACAGAGGCTCTGCATGGGTTTGTTGATCGCTTGCCTCTGCCTGCTGTCACGATTGCGAGCCATCCGCTTACCATGCTGGTTGAGGGTCTCCACACAATTCTCCGGCGCCCGCCCTTTATCGAGCGCCTTGAGTGCCGTGTTTCACAGGAATTCGCTTGGCTACTCGGACCTGCGATCCACGCTGTCGAGAGACTCGTCTCAGCGCAGGTAGAGGCTGCAATGCAGGCCCCCTCCGTGACGATCATGCTCAACAGTCCCGCTGTTCGCTATTGGCATGATGTAGGTATCGACGACTACAAAGACGGATTAGGTGATTTGGTCCCAGCCTGGCCAGAACTGAATGACGCCTTGTTCTGGCGGAGCGTTGCGACTGAACGTGTCCGGCGTGTCAAGGAAGGGAAAAACTTGACCGACGCCATGCCGGTGCAATGGCTGGACCACTATTGGTCCTTTGGCACGGGCAGCTTTTCACGCGTAGTGGATTGGGTGCAAACGCGCGAGTTGGTGGACGACCGGCTCGTTGCCCTCTCGCTCGCCTTCGGTGTCTATACGCACGCGGGGAAACCGACCCAGTGGCTCGACGGGTTACGGGCTTCTGTTGAGGGGGAAGCGGTGTTGGAGGCGCGGCTGGACGAGTACTTGAATCCAACCGTGTCGGAGGAAGTCCGTGAATGGGAGGAAAAACAGGCGGAGCGGCAGCGGAAACAGGAGCTCCAGCGATTGAAGGATGAGCAGGCAAGATCGGATTCGATCGCCCGCCTGAAGGCAGACCCGGAACTCGTGCGAAATCCGCCGGGTTTGGCACTAGGCCAATTCAGTGACATCCAGTGTTGGCTATTGGGGCAAGTTGAAGGTGACGAGTTGAGAACTGATCGCGTTCGAGGAGCCGCGTGGCGGTCACTGATCGACGAGTTCGGACACGATGTGGCCGACGCTTACCGCGATGCCGCCATGACGCACTGGCGGCATTGCAAACCCGGACTTCCTTCGGAAGGTGCTGACATCACGCGTATGCCTTACTCTTGGACTTTCGGATTAGCGGGCCTCCAGATCGAGGCAAATGAAGTGGACGGCTTTCCGGCACATCTGGACGACTCCGAAATGCGCCTTGCGTTGCGATACATCATCTATGAGTTGAATGGATTCCCTTCTTGGCTAGAGGCGATGTACAACGCCCAGCCCCAACTGGTGTTGGAATTCATTCAGACCGAACTTTTCTGGGAGCTTGCCAACACCAAGTCCGAACAACCTATGCATTACATCCTCCAAGACTTAGCCGTCTACGCCCCTTGGCTGCACGCTGCTCTTGTCCAGCCGCTCTTGGTGTGGATGCGCGCCAACGATTTGCCGGGCTCTGATGCACTGGGCCATTGTCTCGGAATACTGAAAGGTGGCGAAGTTAACCCCCGAGAATTGGCGTCACTCGCGAAGGCAAAGGTTGTAGAGGAATCGTCTGGCAAACAGCTACCCCACTGGTACGCCACATGGGTCGACGCAGATCCGGATGCGGCTACTCCCGCCGTAAGGGATTGGCTTGCAAAGCTCGATCTCGAAGAAGGTACTTATGCGGCACAGCGCTTCGTCACGGCACTAATGGGTGGCGGCCGCACTGACAGCGGGCCTTCCCTCGGGAAGTTCCGAACAGCTAGGCATCTCCACACACTTTATACGCTTATGCACCAGCATATCCGTGCGGAGGACGACATAGATCGGGCTGGAGGCCCTGTTTACACGCCCGAACTACGGGACGATGCTCAGGACGGACGAAACGCGCTGTTCAGACTGCTCTCCGAGATTCCGGGAAAGGAAGCCTATGTCGCGCTTTCTCAGCTTGTCAGGGATCATCCCGATCCGAGTTACCGCCCATGGATGGCAAAACAGGCGTACAAGCGTGCCGAGCTTAATGGCGACCTTGAGGCATGGACCTCCGAACAGGTCAGCGAATTCGGGTTGAACCTCACCCGAACACCCGCAACCCTGCGTCAGCTCTTCGATCTGACCGTTGACCGTGTGCTCGATCTCAAGAACTGGCTTGAGCGGGGAAACGACAGCCCGTATCTCACTTGGCAGAGAGTCAAGGACGAGCCGGAAATGCGGAATCTCATCACCGGCTGGCTCAATCAGAATTGGCGCAATTCCTTCACTACCGCGCAAGAACCCGAGCTCGCGAACAGCCAGCGCGTGGACATTTGGCTGCAGAATCCGAACGTCCCATCGCCTATCCCGGTGGAACTCAAACTGCTGGACAAGGGCTGGACCGGGCCGAAGTTGTGCGAACGGCTTCGAAACCAGCTTTTGGGCGACTATCTGCGCGAGGGGACGGAGGGTTGTGGCTTGATGCTGTTGGTCTGGCAAGGCAGCAAGCCGAGACGGCGATGGCTGATCAACGGAGCAAGGGTCGGGGTGTTTGACCTCGCCGAAGCCCTCAAAGACTACTGGCTCAGCATTTCCGATTCCTTCCCCAACGTCGCCGACATAAAGATTGTGGTTATCGACTTGACGCGCAGGGCGAATCGGTCCGCGCAGGCAGCTATCGGATAGGCGACAGGCCTAGCCAGTCCTCCCTATGCATCAAGAACATCGACAACCTCGGCGATGACCTGCAACTCGTGGTCGTCGGACACAGTGAGCACTATCGGCTCGAAGTCCGGATTGACGGGCTTTAGCGTGATCTTCTCATGTCGCCAAGAGTCCCTATCGCCTACCTTCTCACTCTCGTACCGTTTAACCGTGTACCGCTCTCCACTCTCCGGGTCGGCTGCATCGCGCATTTGCACGAACACAGTCTTGCCTTGCCGAGTGCCACCGACGGGTGCCGAGAACAGGCAGAATGCCCCATCGGGAATCATGGGTTCCATGGACTTGCCGACTACTTGGGCAACGAACATCCCGCTGCGGAGGCGTCGATTCGTCTCGACGGCCACCCACGGGAAGTCATCATCGCCGACCTGCTGGGGGTCACTGAATGCGCCAGCAGCGGCCTTGAGGGGCACAAGAGGCACGCAGGTTCTGTAGCGCTCTGCCGGGCTGGGCTCCACGAGACGCAGGCGGGGAGGTAGCCGCCGCGCCGTTTGCCCGTCCCCTTTGGAGACTTCTTCGCTCCGCAATCGACGATACGCTTCTGATGCCATCCAAGCGGTAACCACCTGCCGGAAGGCATCGTCATTCATCAGGCGAACGAAGATTTCCTCGTTCTGGTCGATGCGCTCGTCAAACAGGTTCAGCAACAGATTGCCGAAAACCAGTTCGAACTTGTCGCTCGGGTTCACGGCAGCAGCCCGTTGCAAGCCCTCGTCCGTCATGGCCGCTTCGACAATCTGGTCGAAAAAGAGCTGGTCGCTTTGGTTGAAGTCCGTGCCGAAACGGTCGTTCAACGTATCGATAAGCTGCGAAAGCGGCGTGGGTTGGGGTCGCGCAAGGCCGCTGCCGACCTCGGTGGGGCCATCAAGCGGCTTGGCTTCGCCGTCAGCGAGCGAGATGGAGCCTTCGTCGATCTTCTGCAGCCGGTAGTACTCCAATCGCACGTCGTCATCGAACCGGTAGGCTGGTCCGCTGCCGCGACGGGGCAGCTTCTGCGCGAGGTGGCGGAGAAAGACGTATAGGCGCTCAAGGTCCGAGTCCTGATACGGAATCACTTGGCTCAGGAAGGCGTACAGGTTCAGGAACGCTCGCATCTTGCCGCGCCAGTCTTCCGCTTCCTCCTCGTCTTCGTCACGACGGGCCGTGAAACGCGAGACCGCGGGATCGAGCGCCGCGTTCATGTGGCGGTGATCGGCTGGGCTTTGCTTGCGCTTCGGCAGGAAGTAGATAGCGCAGAATCGTTCGACCTCCTCATCGAGATAGATGCCCGAAGCATCCAGCCCGCTCTTGACGGCGTACATGCGGGCCGGGTCCACTTCCTCCCCCATCTCGGCCCCTTCGTAGTAGGTCTTGAAGGCTTCGTGAATCTCGTCCCGGTCGTTTACGAAGTCGAGAACGAACGTGTCTTCCTTGAGCGGGTGCACCCGGTTTAGGCGGGATAGCGTCTGCACGGCTTGGATACCTGCCAGCCGCTTGTCCACGTACAGGGTGTGCAGAAGCGGTTGATCGAATCCCGTTTGGTACTTCTCGGCTACCAGCAGCACTTGGAATTCGTGGGTGGCAAAGCGCTCCGGCAACTCCTTCTCGGAAATGCCGCCGTTCATTGCGGGTTCGGTGTAGGTCACGTCTGGCAACTTGTCATCCACCACGGTGCCGGAAAACGCCACTAACGACTTGATGGCGTATCCCTTCGCACGGATGTGCTGGTCGAAACTCTGCTTGTATCGCACGGCTTCGAGGCGTGAACCGGTCACCACCATCGCCTTGGCATGGCCACCAATCTTGTGCCGGGTGACCGTTTGGAAGTGTTCGACCATCACCTCGGTCTTCTGCGCGATGTTGTGCGGATGCAGTCGCATAAAGCGCGCCAACGCGGATGCAGCTTTCTTCCGCTCGACGTGAGGGTCGTCGTCGCACGCCTTCAACAACCGGAAGTACGTGTTGTACGTGGTGTAGTGGCGCAACACGTCGAGGATGAATCCTTCCTCGATTGCCTGGCGCATGGTGTAGCGATGCGCGGGTATGCCGTCGCGTGCGAACACGGCGAAGGTCTTGTGCTTGGGCGTGGCGGTGAAGGCGAAGAAGCTCAGGTTCGCCTGCTGCCCACGTTTGGCCATGCTGCGGAACAGTTCGTCCCAGTTCTCCCGGCCTTCCTCGGCGGCGCTCTTCTTGGCTTGCTCGCTGAGCTCCTCACCGCCCAGGACTTCCTTGAGATCGGCTGCTGCCTCACCGCCTTGGGAACTGTGGGCCTCATCGACGACGACGGCACAGCGTCGAGTGGCTAGCCTGCCCGTGCCGGCCTCGCCCCGTTCCTCCGCCATCTTGAGGAGTTGGCCAGAGACGAATGGGAACTTCTGCAACGTAGTTACGATCACCGGTGTGCCGCTCTCAAGCGCCTCGGCGAGCTGACGGGAACCCTTGTCGATCTGCTGCACCACGCCGCGCTTGTGCTCGAACTGGTAGATCGTGTCCTGAAGCTGCTGATCGAGAACGATGCGATCCGTCACCACGATGACGCTGTCGAAGACGCGCTCGTTGTCCGCATCGTGCAGTGATGCGAGTCGATGGGTCAGCCAGCCAATGGTGTTGCTCTTGCCGCTGCCGGCGGAGTGCTCGACCAAGTAGTTGTGGCCCACTCCCTCACGGCGGGCTGCATCCACCAGCGTACGCACGGCTTCAAGCTGATGGTAGCGAGGGAAGATCATGGTTTCTGTCTTGACTTTGCGGCCTTGCTCGTCGCGCTTCTCGTCGCTTTGCAGGTGGATGAAACGCGCCAGAATGTCCAACAGGCTGTCACGCTCAAGCACGTCTTCCCACAGGTAGGCCGTGCGATAGGTTCGGCCCGCTGGATCAGGCGGGTTGCCCGCAGCCCCTTCGTGGCCCTTGTCGAACGGCAGGAAGTGGGTGGCTGGGCCCGCGAGACGGGTCGTCATGAGCACGGATTCAGTATCGACGGCAAAGTGCACCAACGTGCGCCGCTTGAACTCGAAGATCGGCTCGCGGGGGTCGCGGTCCCGTTGGTACTGCCGCCGTGCGTCATCGGCCCATTGGCCGGTCAGGGGGTTCTTCAGTTCCAAAGTGACCACGGGGATGCCATTGAGGCTCAATGTGACGTCAAGCGACTTCTCGGATTCGGGCGAGTAGTGGAGTTGACGAGTGATCCCTAATCGGTTGGCGGCGTAGCGGGCTTCCAGGTCGGGGTTCAATTCGTGGGCCGCCTTGAAGTAAGCAGTTTGGAGCGTTCGGCCGTAGCACTTGAACCCGTGCCGGAGCGTGGCGAGCGATCCGTGGATCTCCATCCACTTGCAGAGGTCAGTGAGTACTTGGTCGTTGGTCTTGTCGCCGTGCAGACCTTCGAGTCTGGCCCACTCCTTCGGCTGAGTTTCCTGAATGAAGGTGAGGACGGTCTCGGGAAAGACCGCTTTATCGCGGTCGAATGCTCCTTTTGGGAGGGACTTGTAGCCGTGAGCAAGCATATGCTCTTCAATGGCGGTTTCAAAGGCCATTTCGGTGCGAGGGTTCGCACTCATGTTGTCGGCCTCGCGAGCCTCTTGTCGAGCCAGTGCACCACGACTTGACAGTATTGTGGTAAATCCCCGTCGCCATTGACGTATCGAGAACGCTTGTTTTGCACAAGGCGATCACGTTCAACCTGATCGGGAATGAGCATTTTGCCCCTCCACCAGTGTTCGATAGCCGTTATCACGGACTGCCGGTTGTTGCGCAACTTGGGCACGTTCAGGCCCAAAACGTCATCAAGTTGGCGATGGAATTCTGCATCATCACCCTCCGCATGGATAGTGCCATCAGGGTCAAACCTAACGAGACTCTCGATGCGATTCGCTGGCTCGGCTGGATTCCACTTGAGTGTCTTGTCACCCTTTTTCGTGTCGCAGTGCTGTTTGGACGGCGGCTGGCCATGCCCGCCGAGGCAGGAGCCAAGGAGATTCCGGTAACTGAGTTGTTCGCTCTCATGGTGCTTTTGGCTCTGCCAGTGCTCGATCTTCATCGATTTGCGATCAGGGCAGATGCGTGACATGCAATAGCAGCACAGTCCCCGCTGCTCGCGTACGAGGGAGTCTCGAAGTTCGTCCTTGGCTCCTGCGCTCAGGTTGCCGTAATCGCTATGCTGGGCCTCCCGGTGCGCTGTGAGGCTTGTTGGCTCTGCACCCTTCTCAATGGTCCTCACGCGTCCTCGCGAAGGAAGTCCAGCAACGTCCTGATGCGGATGACTTCCGAGTCGTCTTCGCCGACCATTTCCACGAGCTCCGAGAGGAGCGCTTTTGCGTCGTCGTAACGATCCAACCCGATCATTTTGGAAACCCTTGCCAACAGATCATGCACTTCGGCGGTTCGCGGCGTGGTTTCCATCACTTCATCAAGCACTTGACTAGCGTCCAGCCCGAAGGAACGCGAAGGAGAGATCACTTCACCATCCGCTGTCATGATGTGGACACGGCTGGGTTCCAGCTCTCCAATTACTTGAGGCGAATGGGTGGTTGCGATGAACTGACACTTTTGAAAGGTCTTGGTCAGATGGGTAACTACGCGTCGTTGCCATGCGGGATGTAGATGAAGTTCCAACTCGTCGATCAGGACCACCGCCTCCGCTCCGGCTGCTGGATCTGCCGTCCACTCGTTCGCTTGTGCCAAACGCCGCGTCAGGTCAAGTACCAGAGCGAGCAAGCCCCGTTCACCATCTGAGAGGTTGCGTACCGGTAGCGTCTGATTCCCACGGTCGATGAGCAACGAACGCTTGTCGTCGGCCTCAGCGGGACGCAGATTTCTGTAGTCAGGAAGAAAGCGCGTCACGGCCTTTTCCAAGGCAGCCAGCTTCCGGGCTGCCTCGGGACGTTCCCACCGAATCTGTTCTTGGGCTCGCATCCAATCGGCGAACTCTGCCAAGTGCAACCCCCTATTGTTCACCAAGGCACCCGAAAAAGCGGCAGCAACGTCTCCCTGCGCCCCACTCCCACGAGGTCGGCGGTCGGACGCAACAGAACGACGTGTTGAGAACATGACCGCGAGCACGTTACCTCCCGCACCGCTAGGTGGGCTTCCGCCTTCGAATCCTTCCACGGTAGATACTCTGGGGATTCGTTCGGTACCTCGCGTCCACTCGGGGGGAACATCAAGGGGGCTGCTTTTGCGGAAGCGATCAAGGAAGTATCGATGACCTGCCCCACCCACTTCGAATTCGCATTCAGCCTGCAAGGTTTCGGCATTGAGCCGGATATCGTCTACCCCGAACCGCGCACGATGTCTTGAGAAACGGTTGGTAGCCCTAGCAACTGCAGATAGACAAACAACCAGCGTATCAAGGACTGTGGTTTTGCCGACTCCATTGGCTCCTACAATGAGATTGAAGCCCGGTTGGAAGCAAAACTCAGCGAATTGAATAGCTCGCACGTTCGCCAGTTTTAGCTTGGTGATTTTCACGGAATCTACTCCACCGCTAGCTGACCTGTGACAGCTTCCGTGATCAGTGATGATCGTCGTTCTTGGAGCAAGGAAAGCGTCTTCTCCAACCCTTCGCGAAGTTCAAGCAGCTTGGACGCTTGTTCTCGAATATGGGCAACGATCTGTAGCTGTTCTTTAATCGGGGGCACAGGCACCCTTAAACTGTGGATATCTTCGCAGGTAAGCGCACCTTTGGTTCCACCGGCGTCATCGCTGATCCTCCGAAGAAAGTCGTATGCGGCCAGGAAAGTCCATTTCAAGAACCATGGAGCAAGGCGCGAGTGATCGGGTGAAACATACACAAGATGCTGGCTGACCGTTGCGTCTAGTGAAAGAACAGCCGCTTGCCCTCTGGTCTTGCCTTGGCCGGTGATGGCAATCAGTACGCTCCCGCGCTTCACTAGGGGCAGGTGGCGCTCGCGCACCGCCAAGTCGGTCACGAATTGGTCAGCCTCGCTGACTTCATGCTGGTTTACGACGGAGCTATTGAGCCAAGGGATGGTTCCATTCGTCCAATAAGCTGGGTTTGTCCGGCTTGGCGTCGACCCGTTGCCAACTGCGCCAATGTGTCCGAGCTTCCAAACCTCCCAATGCCTTGGAAGCTTGCCCACCCATGGGATGCCGGATGCTCGGAAGGCTCTATGGGGTTCAAGACCCCGCGTGACCGCGTGGAAGACTAGAGCTTGAAACTTCTCAGCCAAGAGGAAGAGAGCCCGCTTTTTGACATCTATCAGAACATCCAGTCGTGCCGTCTCACGATCGAGATGATCGATAATCGCTTGTTGCTCATCAAGGGGGGAACCGGCAGGGTTAGCCGACCGATCTCGGACTTGGCCACACCCACGCGGGTAATACCGGTCGCAGCCAACTCGATCTGCGCCTGTATCGGTCTGGCTTGCAGGCAACGAAACAGGAAGGAACCCTTCAGTTTGTCCTGGTGGGGACGAAGCAAGGCCAAATGGTAACCACAAACAAGGCGTTCGCAGCTTTCACTTACTAAGGCCGGCACGCCGATGTCGTCCGACGATTCTGAATCTTTCGTTATGACTACGTCGTCTAACTCCAGCCCAAACTTTTTGATCTCTGCCGCTGATGCCGTAGCGTGCATGAATTCGAGCTCCGCGGTGATGAATTCATTGTTGTAGACATCCGTGTAGTTGCAGAGCCGAACGGGGAGCTCGTCCGGATCCATGACCTTATCGACATTACTTACGGCATATTCGACCACAGAACGAAGAGGCTTCGCTTCCCACGTTGACGGCAAACGGTGCTCCCAACCCAACAGATTCACCGGACAATGTCCGCCAGCAACCGTGTGATTTTCTCCTCTGCGTCCTTCAACTCTGCGTCGATGACGTCCAATGAGCGCACAGCGGTGTGCTTGAAGAACTGTCGGTTGAAATTGATCTCATAGCCCACGCGGTCCTTTTCGCGATCCATCCAGGCGTCGGGGATGTGGAGGCGGACCTCGCAGTCGAAGTAGGCGTCCACGTCATCTTTGAGAGGTACGTTTTCGAAATCGCGGAGTTCTGGGTCTGGCTCGTAACCAACGTCCTTCCCGAGTTGAGCTACGGGCTGGGCCTCAGGATCCCGTTGCGTGAATGTCTTTCGAAAGAGCTTCTTTTCGTCAATGCGCCATTTCGATCCGCTGAATTCCAGCAGGCTTCCAATGCGGCGCCAGACCGCGTTCCAATCGCTGCAAGGTTCACGACCGAGTTCTTTATCGATGGTTTGGATATCATCAAGCAAGTACGGGGCGGTATCCAAGAATGCGGCCTTGCGGTCTATGGTCATCTGGTAGCGCAGCCTAAGCGGTCGTTCCACGGTGACGCGAGTGAAGCCGAAATCCTCGTTGTCAAAGATCTTGCACTTGTCCCCATCTGCATGATGGCCGTAGAGACGCACGATCTCGGCGATTTGGTCGCTGGTGAGATGGCGTCGCTTGTCACCTAGACTTCGTTGGTTGTCTTCGCTGCCACCCGCGGTCCATACGTCACGGGCATCGACGAGCTGGATCTTGCCTTTACGTTGTGGTGACTTCCTATTGGTAAGGAACCAGACGTAGGTCCCGATTCCCGTGTTGTAGAACATTTGCTCGGGAAGCGCGACGATGGCCTCCAGCCAGTCGTTCTCGATGAACCACTTTCGGATGTTGCTCTCCCCCGAGCCAGCGCCGCCCGTGAACAGGGGCGAGCCACTAAAGACGATGGCTAGCCGGGAGCCATGCTTGTGCTCCTGCGGTCGCACAGGCTCCCGCTTGGCCCACATGTGCTGGAGGAACAACAGGGAACCGTCGTTCACACGGGGCAGGCCAGCGCCGAAACGCCCATCGAAGCCCCGTCGTTCATGCTCTTGCTTGAGTTCGCGCTGCTGCCGCTTCCAGTCAACGCCGAAGGGCGGGTTGGTCAGGAAGTAGTCGTACGTCTCATCATCGAATTGGTCGTCCGTCAGGCTGTCGCCGAACCGGACATTGTCGCCGGTGCCGTTCTGGTCCACCTGCTTCATCAGCATGTCGGAGGCAGCGGTCGCGAATGCGCGTTTGTTGTAGTCCTGGCCGTAGAGGAATAACCGCGCCTCGGGGTGGTGCTCCCACAGATAGTTCTGCGCCTCCGCAAGCATTCCGCCAGTGCCGCAGGCTGGGTCGAGTAGTTTGCGTACGGTGCCGGGAGTGGCGAGCAATGCGTCGTCCTCAATGAACAGGATGCTCACCATCAACCGGATCACGTCCCGGGGCGTGAAGTGGTCGCCCGCCGTCTCGTTGGCCAGTTCGTTGAAGCGCCGGATCAGGTTCTCGAATATGAGCCCCATCTGCGCATTGGGCACAGTGTCCGGGTGGAGGTCGACGCTGGCGAACTTCGAGACCACGAGGTAGAGGATGTTCGCTTCACGCATCCGGTCGATCTCGTTTTCGAACTCGAAGAACTCAAAAATGCCCCGTGCGTTCTCCGAGAAACCCTGGATGTAGCTGACGAGGTGCTCCGCGATGTGTTCAGGGTCGCCCTTGAGCTTCTCGAAGTCGAATTCCGAGCGATTGTGGAAGCGCTGGCCCGCCGCGCGATTCAAGCGCGCTTCGAGCGCCGGACCGTGGAACTTGCCCTTACGCCGTTCGTATTCGGCAAGGACATTCGCCCGTGATGGCGCGAGCACACAGTCGAAGCGGCGCAGCACGGTCATGGGCAGCATGACCCGCTCGTACTGTGGTGGCCGATAGGGGCCGCGCAACAGGTCGGCAATCTGCCAAATCAGGTTCGCGAAGTAGCTGTGGTCGGGCATTGGGTCACTTTACAGCCATTGGGCTTGGCCGCCAAACTGCCTTTGGGTTGAGTGCCCTTGAACGCGAAAGACGGCGATAGCCCGCTTTGCGGGGTCGTGGTTGGGTGCGATTGGTGCTTTCTTGGCAGGCAACGATGACAGCGACGAGTATTGACGGCGAAATGTACTGGATTTCGTTGATAACTCACTGAAATTAAAGGTGTTAACAGAAAGTTTGTTAACGCTGTTAATTTTGTTAACTTCGCGATCTGCCCATGCGCCTCAAGATCCGATGTCCGCACTAGGTCACGCCTTCTTGAAGCGCCAGCCGTACATCAGGCCACCATAGAAGTTGAACCACTTTCTGGCCTCGGCGTCCTGAAACGGGTAGTCCGCGCCCAATTGTCGGGCAGTCGCCATGCCGGACACGAAGCAGAGCTCTTGGGCGTTGACCAGCGTGTGCGCTCCGCAGTGCCAGGTCCGCCGCTTACCCTGCACGAACCGGAGCAGGTGGACCAGCAGCGCCACATGGCGCACGTCATGCACCACGTGCTGGAACCACCAACGCTTGACGACCTTGCCGTCGTCGATGGGGTGGATCGGGTTGTAGGTCACCAGGCAGGGCTTGTCCGAGCCGTGCGCCCAAGGCTGCTGGTTGTGCATGATGTACGTGATTTCGTAGTTGTCGGGCCGTGCGCCGTACTGCTCGATGTGGTTGCTGCGGGTGGCGAGGGGTTCCGCGTCATTGTCCGGAAGGACGCTGGCGTCGGAGTGGACGATGGCGTGGTTGTGCAGCTCGCTCTCGTAGCGGATCGACGAGAGCAGCCAGGCTTCGAGGAAGGTCGGCTTGTCCAGGGCCATCAGCGTTTGGTTGGCGTTACAGGCGAATACCACGTCGTCGAAGGTCTCTTGGTTTCCTTGCTCGTCCTCAACGATCACGTGGGATGGGTGCCGATGCACTTTGCGTACTGGCCGGCTGAGATGGATTTTGTCCCGGAAGTCTGCCGACAGCGCCTCGTAGAGGCGCCTTGTGCCGCCTTTCCAGGTCTGCATGGGCGTCGCCGAGACGATGTCGAAGAACTCCAAGTACCGGCAGAACAGCGAGGTCGGCATGTCGAACACGTTGGTGGCCATCAGGAAGTTGACGAACATGGGCTTGAGCACCTTGTACCGGAAGTCGCCGGAAAATCGGCCGAAGTTGAGCACTGCACCCATGCTGAGGTAGTTGAAGGGGTTGAGGGCGTTGAGCAACTTCGAGCGGGTCCAGTTGAGCCGGCCAAACCATTGCAGGCGCTTAAGGAGCCTCTGGAACTTCTCGATCTCCGGTTGCAGCGCACGGCCGATTTCGCTGTCCAAGTCATGCGCGTAGATTTCGCCGCGGTACTTCACGCTGTAGCTGAACCGGGTGGGGACGATGTCGATGCCGTATTGCCGGGCCAGGAGCACGATGTGGTGGTAAACCGAGGGGATGCAGGCGGTTACCGAAATGTCGAACGGAATCGAGCTGCCATCCTCCTGCGGCATGTCCGCGGTGATCGCGTTGCCGCCGATCTGAGGCTGGGCCTCGAACAGCCTGAAGTCGAACCGATCAGGCTGCCGATGCAGCGCGTAGGCCACGCCGAGCCCCGATACGCCGCCGCCGACGATGGCAATCCTTCTTGGCATCCGCGCTCCTCCCGACTATCCAACCACACAACCCGGCAATCCATTTATCCCGCGCGCTAGCTTCTCCACGGGCCAAAGTCTCCGGACAGATTCTGCTGAAACCAGCTAACCAGCCTGGTTCGCTCGTGTTGCTCTCCAACCTTAGCGGAGCGAGCGACGCCGAACTAGCCAGCTCTCGGCGGGTTCGTGACCGGCTCGCACTCCTGCCGAGTAGAAGAGCGTGAGGTCGTCGATCGCTTTGGCGAGAGCTTCCTCCGGCGTGTCGCCATAAGGGATGCTGCTGAGGTATGGGCCGAGCTGCTCTGGCGTTTGGATCGCGTGACTCACGGTGTACTCGTATCTCCCGGAAGAGCCCCGCCGCATGCTAATCCTGATTGTTATCACCGTAACGAGAGTGCCGATTCGAATCTTGAAAGTCCGCGACGCCAAGTCGGAACTAACCGATGTTATCAAGTCCGCTTCAAGCACTTCAGCAAAGGTCGGCATAATTAGTGATTTAGCTCCAGAGCCGAACAGGGCATGTAACCGGCGCTTAGACTGTGCGCACGAGCAGCCTGCCTAGGCCACAAATGGCTATTGGATCGACGCACCAAGATCATTAACCGCCTGTCGGAGAAGATTTTCTCCAACGATGTCTAGCAACAGAAAGCCGAGGCTCAGGGACTTTGCACGATCTGTCATCGAGCCTAGGTGCGCAATTTTGGAGAGCTGTGCCGACACGGCTTCTTGCTCCTCGTCGGAGACCGTCTGCATTGCGTTGAAGCAATGTGTAGGCAGCGCGATCTGTGCTTTGTCGAACGCCACATTTGACATGATTTCAGTGACCATGGCTGACCGGTGCTCGGCGTGTCGGCGGTCCATGCTTCGATCAGTGGTTTCCAACAGCGCTGCAACAATGGCATGCGGGCCGACATCGATCACGCGATCACCTATGCGGGTCTGAAACACGCTGCTGCGAATTACCGCCAACGAGCCGAAGGCAGCGACGATGATCTTGGTGACCGCCTGCGTGGTTCCAGATTGGCCCGGATCGAACGACCAAGGCACGTAGTTGTTCAACAACCACAGCGCTCCAGTTGATGCGACGACGTGGATGCCAATGTATGTCCACGCCGCCCATTCCTTCGCTAGTTGACGCCGTGCATCAGGATAGCGGGTCAAGACCTCGATCAACGTGACAGCCGCAGCGATCGAACCAACCGCAAGATAGGACCACATGGGTTTAGGGACGCTAGGCTGAGTTCTCTAGTGCCAACTTGCCACTGTCGGTTAGGCAAATCCGCTCGTTTGGCCGTAGCCGCAGGCTGAAGGCCGGATCATCCGTCCCATCTCTGTTCGGAAGAGTGCCCGCCGCTAACTCCGGCTCAAGCAAACCGTCGCGCACAAAATCGGTGATCGTGTACACCGTGACATCGTCTGGATCCGTGTTCTCATGTATCAGGTCCTCAACCGACATGGCACCGCCGTTGAGCTTGAGAATGTTGAGCAGCTTGTGCCGGGGATTGCTGACCCCGAAGTTGTTGATGAACGTGGCCGATGGGACTAGCTTCCGCTTCATGTTGGCGTGTCGATAGTGCAGACAAGCGGCAGACTACAACGGATTTCCCGTTGTGCGCAACACTCCCTCCGTCCGCTCTCGCGCATGGGCGAGAGAGTGGGATTCAGGAAGCTAATCGGGTAACTTACGCCGCACCCGCGCCGTCAGCCCAGTCCACCAGGGAGCACCCACCATGACCGAGATCGCGTTTCTCTCCGCCACGGAGCTGGCCGCCAAGATCCGCGGCAAAGCGATCGGCTGCGAGGAGTTGCTGCGGCACTACCTGGACCGGGTGGATCGCTACAACGGAGAGCTCAACGCTCTGGTGGTGGACTTGCGCAAACAAGCCTTGGCCGATGCGCGCGCAGCGGATCAAGCGGTGGCGCGGGGCGACGAACTTGGCCCACTGCACGGGGTGCCGATGACGGTGAAGGAGTCCTACAACGTGGCGGGCACGCCAACCACTTGGGGCAACGTCGAATGGAAGGACAACATCGCCGCTGAGGATGCCGAGCCGGTGCGTCGGCTCAAGGCGGCTGGCGCGGTGGTGTTCGGCAAGACCAACGTGCCCCTGATGCTGGCGGACTTCCAGAGCTACAACGACATCTACGGCACCACCAACAATCCCTACGATTTGAAACGCATTCCCGGCGGCTCCTCCGGGGGGTCAGCGGCGGCCTTGGCTGCGGGCCTCACCGGCATTGAGACCGGCTCCGACATCGGCGGGTCCATCCGCAACCCGGCGCACTTTTGCGGCGTCTTCGGCCACAAGCCCACTTGGAACCTGCTTTGGATGCGCGGCCATGCGCCGCCAGGGGATGTGCGCAGCAAGCCTGACATCTCCGTCATCGGCCCGCTGGCGCGCTCGGCGGCGGACCTGGAGACCGCCCTGCTAACCATGGCGGGGCCGGACGACATCATGGCGCGGGGCTATCGTCTGGACCTGCCCACGCTTAACGGCCGTGCACTGAAGGACCTGAAGGTGGCCGTTTGGGTGGATGATGACATGGCCCCGGTGGATGCCGAGGTGCGGCGGCGTGTGGAGCAGGTGGCGGCGGCCTTTCGGGACGGCGGTGCTGCGGTGAACATGGAAGCCCGGCCAAGCTTCGATCCTGCCCACAGTCACGCCACCTACCAAAACCTGCTGCAAGCCACCATGGCGGCGCGCATGCCGGATGCGGAATACGACAAGATCAAGCGCCACGTGGCGACGTTGGCCGCCGATGATGACAGCGCCTCGGCACGCATCTTTCGCGCCCAAGTGTCGTCGTTCAAGATGTGGAAGCAGAACGATGAGCAACGAGCGCACCTGCGCTGGAAGTGGCATGAGTTCTTCAAAGACTACGACCTGCTGATCGCCCCCATCATGGCCACCGCCGCCATGCCCCACGACCAGCGGCCCTTCGGCGAGCGCACCGTCACCGTCAACAACGAGCAGCGCCCATATTTCGAGCAAGTGTTCTGGGCGGGGCTGACCGGCGGCAGCTACCTGCCGGCCACCGTCATCCCCACCGGGCTGAATGCCGACGGGCTGCCCATCGGCGTGCAGATCGCCGGGCCGGAGTACGGCGATCTCATCACCATCGGCGCGGCCAAGCTGATGGAGGCGAATGGCTTTGCCTTCACGCCGCCGGCGGCCTACGTGGGCTAACCTTTCGCTGGCCATGCCCACGACGGCGATCGCCCATCCCAACATCGCCCTGCTGAAGTACTGGGGCAAGCAGGACGGGCCGGGAAACCGCCCGGCCACGCCATCGCTGTCCATTACCTTGGATGCGCTGACCACCACCACCACGGTCGAGGATGCCGATGCCGATGCGCTGCGGCTGGACGGCCGCCCGGTTCGCGACGCCAAGATCGAGCGAACCTTGGCCGACTGGCGGCGGGATTACGCGATCGGTCCGTTGGCCATTTCCAGCCACAACAATTTTCCGACCGCGGCCGGGCTCGCTTCGTCGGCGTCCGGCTTCGCCGCCTTGGCGACCGCCATAGACGCGCACTGCGGACTAGGCTTAAGCGATGGCGAGCGCTCGGCCTTGGCCCGGCGCGGCTCGGGTTCGGCGGCCCGTTCCATTCACGGTGGCTTTGTGGCGCTGGCGGCGCCGGATTGGCGTGGCGAGCCGGTGCTGGCCCCGGATGCTTGGCCGCTGGCGGTGGTCGTCGCCATCACCGCCTCTGAGCCGAAGGCCGTCTCTTCAACGGAGGGCATGGACCATTCCAAGACGACCTCCCCCTACTTTGCGGCCTGGACCGCCGCGGCCGATGCGGACTTCGAGGCCATGAAGGCAGCCGTCGCCCACCGGGATTTCGACGCCTTGGCAGAACTTGCAGAGGCCAGTTGCCTGAAAATGCACGCGCTCATGCTGAGTAGCCGGCCACCGCTCATCTACTGGCGCGGCGCCACTGTGGAGTGCCTGCGAGCCGTTCGCGAACTGCGCGCCGGCGGCTGCCGGGCCTTCGCCACCGTGGATGCGGGCCCCCAGGTCAAGGCCGTTTGCGAGCCTCAGGATGCCGAGCGAGTCGAGGCCGCCCTCAAGAACGTACCGGGTGTCGTGAGCACGCTGCGCTCCGGGCTTGGCGGCGGCGCTCGGGTCGCCGATTCGTGATTGTTGGCCGCGCCCCAGGCAAGGCGGTGCTCTGGGGCGAATACGCGGTGCTCGCTGGTGCGCCCGCGGTGGTGCTGGCAGTGGATCGGCTGGCCGTCTGCGAACTGACGCCAAGCGCCGGCTACCGCTTCAATGCCAGCGGCTTCGAGGCCGGCGAAGCCGAGTTTCGCCACCTGCCGCGCAATCCGCCCCGCGCCGCTCCCGCAGCCTTGTTGGCTTGGCACGTGCTAAAGGCCTTCGAGGGCGAGGCCTTAAGCCCGGGCACCTTTCGTTTGGGCACCGACGCGTTCTATTCCAAGGGCCGAAAACTTGGCCTCGGCTCCAGTGCGGCCTTGTGCGTCGCCGTCGAGGGCGCCTGCGCGCGGCGGCTTGGCGAAGCGCCGCGCTATCAGCGGGCGTTGGCCGCCCATCGCCAATTTCAAGGCGGACGGGGCAGCGGCATCGACGTGGCCGCGGCCTTCTTCGGCGGCGCGCTGCGCTTTCAGGACGGCGCAGCTCAGCCCTTGGCCGCTGCCCTGCCCGAACGCCGCTTCGTCTGGACCGGCGTGGGCGCCGACACCGGGCGCCACATCGACCGCTTTGCTGCGTACCTGAACGGCGGCGACACCTTGGCGCTGGACCGGCTCGCCGAGAGCTCGGAACGTCTATGTCAGGAGCCGAGGCTAGATGCGCTCAAGGACTATGCCCAGGCGTTGCGGCAACTCGACCGAGCCGCCGGCCTTGGCATCTACACGGCGGCCCACGAACAGGCGGAGTCGCTTGCAAAAGTCTATAAACTTGCCTATAAACCCTGTGGTGCAGGTGGTGGGGACATCGGCGCGGTGTTTGCTGAATCCCCAGGCCAATTCGCCGAATTTGAGGCCGCCGCGAGGGCGGCGGGTTTGACCGTTCTGGACTTGGAGGCTGCTCCTCATGGCATCGAAATCCGCACCTGAGCGCAGTTCGCGCATCCCCAACTTCTTTCGCTTGAGCGTTGCCGAGCGCATTGACGCCCTGCGCCAGCGGGGGTTGCTGAGTGCCGGCGACCAGCGGCTGCTGGCCAGCGGCGAGCATGGCCTCTCCCTGCCGGTGGCGGACAAGATGATCGAGAACGTGGTCGGCGTGTTTGGCTTGCCGCTCGGATTGGGCCTTAACTTTCTCATCAATGGCCGCGACTATGCGGTGCCCTTGGTGGTGGAGGAGCCTTCCATCGTTGCCGGTTTGTCGGGTGCCGCCCGGGTCGCCCGGCTCGGGGGCGGGTTTGCCGCTGAGAGCACCGATCCGGTGCTGATCGGCCAGGTGCAGGTGGTCGGCGCACCGGACCCGGAGGCGGCGCGGCAGCGCCTGATCGACGAGCGGGAGGCCATCTTGGCGCTCGCCAACAGCCTGCATCCCAAGATGGTCGCCCGGGGCGGCGGCGCGACCGATGTGGAGGCCTTCGTCCATTCGCAGGCAGCCGATGAGCCCATGGTGGTGCTGCACCTTTTGGTGGACACCCGCGATGCCATGGGCGCGAACCTGGTCAACACGATGTGCGAAGGCGTGGCCTCGTTGGTGGAGACCCTGACCGGCGGCAAGGTGTTCCTGCGCATTCTGTCCAACCTCACCGACCGCGCCTTGGCCCGTGCCAGCGTTCGCATCCCCGCCGCCAATCTGGAGGGCAAGGGCTACACCGGCGAGCAGGTGCGCGACGGCGTGGTGCTGGCCAGCGACCTGGCGCAGATCGACCCCTACCGGGCCACCACCCACAACAAGGGCATCATGAACGGCGTGGACGCCGTCGCCATCGCCACTGGCAATGACTGGCGGGCAATCGAAGCCGCCGCCCACGCCTATGCAGCCCGCAGCGGCCTGTACAGGGCGCTGTCAAGGTGGCGTAGCAACGAGGCCGGCGACCTGGTCGGGGAGATCGAGATGCCCATGAAGGTGGGCACCAAGGGCGCCTCCTTGGAAACCAACCCCAGCGTGCGCATCAACCACCAAATTCTCGGCGCCGAATCGGCCACCGAACTAGCCGGCGTCATGGCCGCGGTGGGGCTGGCGCAGAATTTCGCCGCCTTGCGGGCGCTTTCGACGGCGGGCATTCAGCAGGGGCACATGACCCTGCACGCTCGCAGCGTGGCCAGCACGGCGGGCGCCCCGGAGGCCATCTTTGACCAAGTCGTGGACGCCCTGATCGAAAGCGGCGAGATCAAGGTGTGGAAGGCCGAGGAGATCATCCGCAACCTGACGCGCCGGGCAGCCACACCGGATCAGGTCCAGCGCAGTTCGGCCTGCGGCAAGGTGATTCTGCTCGGCGAACACGCCGTGGTTTACGGCCGCCCCGCCATTGCGCTGCCCGTGCCGTTGGCCGTGGAGGCCCATGTGCGCAAGGGCGGCGATGGCGTGCAACTGGTCATCCCGCGCTGGGGCTTGGAGCAAAGGGTGGCGCCGGACCAGCGGCAAGGCGTGTCCGCCACTCTGAACATCATTCTCGAGGCGCTGGACGTCGTGGGCCAGCCCATGTTGATCGAGGTCATGCCGCACCTGCCGAGGGCCATGGGACTCGGCGCGTCGGCGGCCTTGGCGGTGGCGGTGGTCCGGGCCATTGGCGATGCCTTTGAACTCGGCTTGACGGACGACTTCGTCAATCAGGTCGCCTTTGAATGCGAAAAGACCGCCCACGGCACGCCCTCTGGCATCGACAACACGGTGGCCACCTATGGCTCAAGCGTTCAATTCCAAACGGACGGCAAGACGCCCCGCTTCAAGGAGTTGCGCATTCCCCAGGCGCTGCCCCTGGTGATTGGCATCACCGGCGAGGAAAGCCTGACCGCGAAGACCGTCGCCGGGGTGCGGGCCGCGTGGACCGAATACCCCGAACGCTACGAGGCCATCTTCGACCAGATCGCGGACCTGACAACAGCGGGGGCGGACGCCATTGCGGCCGCCAATTTCAACGAGTTGGGCCAGGTGATGAACCTCTGCCACGGCTATCTGAATGCCTTGCAGCTCTCCACCCCTGCCTTGGAGGCCATGATTCACATCGCTCGCGACCACGGTGCCTCCGGCGCCAAGCTGACCGGCGGCGGCGGTGGCGGCTCCATGGTCGCCCTGTGCCCGGACAGCCAGGAGCAAGTGGCCGAAGCCATGCGAACGGCGGGCTTCAAGGCTTTGTCCGTGACGGTAGGCGGCTGACGCGACCTGCTGTTCCGGCATCCTTCTAGGATTCCTTTGTGCGTGGCGCTGTCTGCGGCGCCGAACGAATTGCCATTTACCGCTGAACTGTTCAAGATGAAAGGCTTGGGGGACGGAGTAGGCGCCAGGATGGTGGCTGCGGAAATCGACGATTCAACGCAGTTGGCTGGCGACAGCATCGCGGCCCGCTTTTGCTACACGCCGGGCACGGCGATTTTCGACTACCCCACCCGCGTTGACCTGTTTGCCGACCCCAGGGCCTATTTGCAAGACCGGGTGGCGGCGCTTTCGGAACTGCAGCAGAAGCTCTACGCGGAACAGCGCGTGTCGCTGCTGGTCGTCTTTCAGGGCATGGATGCGGCAGGCAAGGACAGCACCATCAAGCACGTCACCAGCGGCGTCAATCCCCAGGGCTTTCAGGTTTTCAACTTCAAGCAGCCCACTTACAAGGACATCGACCACAACTACCTGTGGCGCTATTGGCAAGCCATGCCGGAACGCGGGCGCATCGGCATCTTCAACCGCTCCCACTATGAGGAAGTGCTGGTGGTGAAGGTGCATCCGGAGATTCTGCAAGCGCGTCGGTTGCCGCAGCAGTCATTCGACGAACGGTTCTGGCGCAACCGCTACCAGGACATCCGCTCCTTGGAGCGTCACCTGAACGAAAACGGCACCAAGGTGGTGAAGTTCTTCCTGAACGTGTCCCGCGAGGAGCAGAGGCGGCGCTTGCAGAAACGGCTGGACAATCCGGAGAAGTTCTGGAAGTTCGATCCTCGGGACATCGATGAGCGCCAGCATTGGGACGACTACCAGAACGCCTATCAGCAAGCCGTCACCGCCACCCATACCGATGACGCTCCTTGGTACCTGATCCCAGCGGACCACAAGTGGACCATGCGGGCCACCGTCGCTGCCATCGTCACAGTGGAGTTGGCTGGCTTGGACCCGCGCTATCCCGAACCCACCGAAGAGCAGTTGGCGAAGATCAATTGGGCACGGGAGCAGTTGGCGGCGGAAGGCGGCTAACCTGAGTCACTGCTGGGCCATGGCGGGCACCCCTTCGTCCAACGTCACCCAAGCCTGTTTGCTGTCGCACCAAGCGTGGAACATGGGCTTGAAGCCCGAGGTGTCATCCAGCGTCCCAGTCTTCAGAATGAGGGTGTCAGGCTGGGCTTCGATGGCCGAGTAGATGGGTGAGCCGCAGGTGGCGCAGAAATAGCGCTGCACCGGGTTGCCGCTGGTGGTGTCGCGGTCCTCGTAGAGCTTTGGCTCGCCGGCGGTGAAAGCGAATTCCGCTCTCGGCACGCCAGCCAGCGTGGAAAACGCCGACCCAGCTTGGCGTTGGCAGTTCTTGCAGTGGCAGACGCCGGTCATGGCCGGCGGGTTCTGGATTTGGTACTTGACGGCGCCGCACAGGCACTGGCCGGTCATTGGCATGGCAATCCCCCCTGTTGGTGATGCCGCCAAGCATAGCCAATCGGGCGCTCAACTGCCCGGCCCGTTTGTCTCGCCGGATGCGGGGCGGTACCAGATGGGCGAGGTGTAGGCTCGTTCCTGAATGGCTGCCGGGGCGCTGGCCGGTCGCTCCGTGCCCCAGCGGGCCGCGTCGTAGGTGGTCCAGCGAGGGGTCGGGATGGCTAGGATGCGCGCGTAGTACAGGGCGCGGCGTTGTGGGTCGAAGTGCGGGTCGCGCCATACCGTGGCGAGGGTGGCCGCGCCGATGGCGTTGGTGTAGGTCGCCGCTTCGACATCCACCGTGCTGCCCACCGGCGAGCGGCAGCGGCCGTCGGCGTCGATGGCGCGGCCATCGGACACTGCGACGTCATGGATGCGCTCCTCGACCTGCCCGGCCGCGGTCACTTGGAGCTTGATCACCTGGATGCGGTCGAGGTTTGCGCCGAGCGGGTCGCGCCACGCTGCAACCACGAAGGCCGGGGCCGCATTCGGCGCGCCGGGGCCAGCGATCTCGCTGCCCATCGGCACACCCTTCGCGTAGCCGACGGCCGCCAGGTCCGGCGCCTGGGCATCCTCGGCGGTAAAGTCGAAGCCGCCGAAGAAGCGAACGGCCATGCGCGGCCCGGTGGTGGCGTATGCCTCCCGCCGGACCAGGGCATCGAAGATCTCCGCGCGCGTGTTCTCCCGCGCCCACACCCCGACGTAACCCGAGGCCACCAGCGACCAGGCCGTCATTTGAGGCGGCAGCAAGGCGTTCATCAAGGTGCCGACCACCCATCCGCCCGGCGGGTCGAGCGGCACCCAAGGCTCATCCGCCCGGCCCGAACGGGGCTCGCCGACGGAGAACTTGCCCCAGAAGTTGTCGTCGTCTGCCGTGGCGAGGCCGGTGTGGGCGTCGGTGCTGCCGATCAGGCCGAACCGGAAGGGATTGCGGCCCAACTGCTGTTCAACCGCTAGGCCGTTGCCCAGCGCGGCGCGCGCATACTCGCCCGCGTACATGGCATCCCTGTGGCCAAACCGGCCCATGCCCCGCATTTCGTCCCAGGTGCCGAAGTCAGCGAACTCGTCGTCAGGCGACAGGTAGGGCACGGTCTCGCTGTCGCCCTTGATTTGCGTGACTTCGACCACGGGCTCCCAACGGGCGCGAGCGGCTGCGTAGCCTTCGGTGAGCGGGCTGCCGTCAAAGCGCTGTAGTTCGAACATGCGCCCGGCGGAAAGGTTGCCGTTGTGGGGAATGGCGATGGCTCGACCGCCAGTGCGCCGTTCGTAGCTGGCCAAGTGACGCCACAGATCCTCCGGATCCGTGCCGTCCATGGCGCTGAACGGCAGCACCTGGCGCACCCTTTCGGCGCCGTCGCGGAACAGCACGTTGCGGTGCAGGTTGGCGGTGTCCGGCATCGAAGACCACTCGTAGCCGATGAAGGTGGTGAAGTGCCCCGGATCGTTGTGGCGCTCCGCGTTGTCGATCACCCGATCCCACATCGTGCGGTTGAAGGGTTGGTCGCGGATGGTTTCGGTGGGTGCTTCCATCTCCCCCGCGGCCAAGTAGCCGATGCGCTCGAAGCGGCCCTCCTTGAACAGCGCATGCCAGCGCCCCCCGTTGCGCATCGCCAGCAGGTCGGAGTCGCCCGCCCTGAGCAGCGGATAAAGGCCCAGGTACTCGGCGTGGTCGGAGACCATCAGGAAGTCAAGCGGCTGGCGCAGTTGGACGCGCTCGCCGTTGTGGGCGGTGACCGTCTCGCCGCGCGCGAAGCGGTAGGCGTGGTCCGGCGTTAGCAGTTGATTGCCGTAGCTGGCGGCGTCCGCCGACCAACTGCTGTGCACATGGGTGTCGCCCCAGTAGAGGTTGGTGGGGTAGCTGCCGGTCTCGCCGTTGGCGGTCAATGCCATCGCCAGCGCGAAAGCGCTGGCCGCTGCCGTGCGACTTCCATTGCTTGAAAGAACGGCGCGAACCATGTCGGTGAGGATAACCTAACGAGGCGATGCCTAGGATCCACAAGTGGAAGCGCCGCCTTGGCGGCGCACGGAGCCGGGCGCAACAGGTGATTCATGTGACAACCTTGCCCCGCGATCAGGAAGACTAGTGTTATCCTCAACTCATCGCTTGGTTTTTCCGAATGGCGTCGTCTAGGAAGCGCGCAAATCCCCACTGGCCTGCAACATTGGTGGCTTGATCTTCACCTAACGGCGGTCCGCGCCTGACATGCGCATTCTGATCGTCAGCGACGCTTGGCTGCCGCAACTGAACGGCGTCGTGCGGGCGCTGTCCACCACCCGGGAGCGGCTGGTGGGCATGGGCCACGAAGTGGAGGTGCTCGGCCCGGATCGATTCCGCACCGTCCCCTGCCCGACCTACCCCGAAATCAGGCTGGCGCTGACCCGGCCGAGCCGGGTGGGGCGCCTGATCGAAGCCTTTGCGCCGGACGCGGTGCACATTGCCACCGAAGGGCCGCTTGGCTGGTGCGCGCGCCATTGGCTCGGGCGGCGCGATTTGCGCTTCACTACTTCCTTCCACACCTTGTTTCCGCTCTATCTCAAGCTGCGTGCCGGGTTTCCAGAACGCTGGTCCTACGCGCTGCTGCGGCGCTTTCACAACGCGGCGGCACACACCATGTGCTCCACCTCGACCCTTGATGGGCTGCTTCGCGAGCATGGCATCCCGTCGGTGGTGCGCTGGATCAGGGGAGTGGACACGGCCTTGTTTCGGCCCATTGCGCCCGCCAAGCTGAATCTGCCCGGCCCGATACTTATGTACGTTGGGCGGCTGGCCGTGGAAAAGAACATCGAGGCCTTTCTGGGCATTGACCGGCCTGGCACCAAGGTGTTGGTGGGCGACGGCCCGGCGCGGGCCGCCCTGGAGCGGCGCTTCCCCAAGGCGGTGTTCCTCGGCCCGCGGATGGGCGAGGCATTGGTGGCGCACTACTGCGCCGCTGACGTGTTTGTCTTTCCTTCCAAGACCGATACGTTGGGCTTGGTGATGCTGGAAGCGCTGGCTTGCGGCATCCCGGTGGCCGCTTATCCGGTGCCGGGGCCGGGCGACGTCATTGGCACCAGCGGCGCGGGCGTTCTGGACGAGAACCTTGCCGCCGCCATCGACGGGGCGCTGAACATTCCGGCCGAGGCCTGCCTGGCGCACGCGGCGAACTTCGATTGGGGCGTGTCCGCCCGCCAGTTTCTGCACAATTTGGTTGCGGTAGAATCAACGGTCCCCGCGAAGGCGGCGGTGCAGGAATAGAAGGGGGGACGGCATGAGGGTCATTGTTCTCGGCGGCGACGGCTTCTGCGGCTGGCCGAGCGCCTTGCACTTATCGACCCGCGGGCATGACGTCACCATCGTCGACAACTTCTCCCGGCGCAACATCGACAACGAGCTCGAGGTGCAAAGCCTCACCCCCATTCAACCCTTAAGCGTCCGGCTTGCCGCTTGGCGGGAGGTGACCGGCAAGTCGATTGCCTTCGAGCGTCTTGACGTGGCGGCGCAATACGACCGCCTCGTGCAGCTCATCAATGAGGTGCGCCCGGACAGCATCGTTCACTTTGCCGAGCAGCGGGCGGCGCCGTACTCGATGAAGTCGTCCTGGCACAAGCGCTACACGGTGGCCAACAACCTCAACGCCACCAACAACGTGCTTTCCGCCATCGTCGAGAGCGGGCAGGACGTTCACCTGGTGCACCTTGGCACCATGGGCGTGTACGGCTACTCGTCGGTGGGCGTGAAGCTGCCGGAGGGGTACCTGCGGGTGAAGATGACCGCGGAGGACGGCGCCGAGGTGGAGCAGGAAATCCTCTATCCGCCCAATCCCGGCAGCATCTACCACGTCACCAAGACCCAGGACCAGTTGTTTTTCGCCTTCTACAACAAGAATGACGCGGTGCGCATCACCGACCTGCACCAAGGCATCGTCTGGGGCACGCAGACTCGGGAGACGCGGCTGGATGAACGTCTGATCAACCGCTTCGACTACGACGGCGACTACGGCACGGTGCTCAATCGCTTCCTCATGCAGGCCGCCATCGACTACCCGCTTACCGTGCACGGCAGCGGCGGGCAAACCCGGGCCTTCATCCACATCCAGGACACCGTGCGCTGCATCGAACTGGCGATCGCCAACCCCCCGGTGCCCGGTGAGCGCGTCAAGATCCTCAACCAGCTTACCGAAACCCATCGGCTGATTGACTTGGCGAAGCTGGTGTCCAACCTCACCGGCGCCCGCATCGAGCATGTGCCGAACCCGCGCCGGGAGGCCGACGCCAATGATCTGGAGGCCACCAACAACGGCTTGTTGGGCTTGGGGCTTAAGCCCACCACCTTGCGCGAGGGCCTGCTGCGGGAGGTCACCGAGATCGCGGGCCGGTACGCGGATCGCTGCGATCGCGACCGGATACCCTGTGTATCCGCATGGACCCAGGACATCGCCAAGGCTTGTGCAGACCCGGGCACCGCAGGCCTGCACAGGGCCAAGCGCGTCAATGAACACCTAAGATCGTAAGAGAACTACGAGGGCATTCCGCATGAAGCACTGGCTGACTCCAAGCTTCCTCCCCACACGCTGGCTCAAGGGAGCAGCCGCGCTGCTCATGACGGGCACGGCCGCTGCCGACTTCGCTCCGGAACCGATGAACGTCAACCTCAGCCTGCCGGCCACCTATCCCGAGCATTGGCTGGTGGTGCATGACGCCACCTTCTTCCACATGCGCGAGGGCCGTTACCTGTTCGTCGATCCGCGGGCCGAGACCGTGGGCGGGCAGTTGCGCGGCATGCTGTCGGCCGATTTCATCGCTCACTACGAGCAAAGTGCGGGCCGCAGCGAGCACTACGTGATCGAGTCCTTCTTCTCCAGGGGCGGGCGGGGCGGCGAGCGCACCGACGTGGTCACCATCTATGACGCGGCAAACCTTGAAGTGAGCGGCGAGATCATCATCCCGCCGCGCAAGCTGTCTTCGATGCCGGAGCGCCTCGCAACCGGTCTGGTGGCCGAGGACAAGCTGCTGGTGGTGTACAACTTCACGCCTGGCCAATCGCTCACGGTGGTCGATCTGGAGAAGCGCGAGTTCGTTGCCGAGCACGGCATCGCGGGCTGCTCGCTGGCCATTCCCACGGGCGATTCGGGCATCACGTCGCTGTGCAGCGACGGTGCCTTCCTGACCACCGCCTTGAGCGATGGCGGGGCGAGCGCGGCTTCAGTGCGCAGCGCCGCAGTCTTTGCCGACCAATCAGACCCCATGTTTGAAAAAGCCGGCATCACTGGCGGCGTGGCCTACTTTCCCACGTTCAAGGGTGATGTGCTGCCGGTTGACTTAAGCGGCGATGCGGCCGTGCCTGGCGAGCGTTGGCCCTTGGCCAACGCCGAGGAAAAGGCTGCAGGCTGGCGTCCCGGCGGCTGGCAACTGGTTGCCGCCGACCACCTTGGCCGCCTCTACGTGCTGATGAACCCCAACGGCACCGATGGCAGCCACAAGGACGGCGGCGGCGAGGTTTGGGTGTTCGACGCGGCGGCGAAAAAGCGGATCATGCGCATTCCCCTGCCCAATTGGGGGATTTCCGTGGGGGTATCCAACGCCGAGCAGCCCCTGCTGGTGGTGACCAACGGCGAACTTCAACTGGAGACCTACAGCACCGACACCGGCGAAATGGTGAAGACCCTGGCCGTCTCCACCCAAACCCCATTCATTGTGCGCGGGGTGCGTTAGATTCCTCATGTTGCGCGCTGTAATGGCCGATGCGGCGAGTTGGGCCCTGGCGGGCGTCTTCGCCATTGCCGCTGTCCACAAGGTCAAAAACCACTTGGAGTTTCGCGGCATCCTGGATCAGTATCGGATCATGCCGCCGCCGGTGGTGCCCCTTGCCGCGCCTTTGGTCGTGGCTTTGGAGTGCGCGGTCTGCGTGATGCTGATCGTGCCGCCGTGGCGTTGGCTGGGCGGGGCGTTGGCTGCGGGCCTGCTGCTGCTGTACGGCGCCGCGATTGCCCTCAACCTCTATGGCCGGGGCAGGACGTCGATGGATTGCGGCTGCGGCGGCGAGGCCACGCCCCTGTCCGGCTGGCTGCTGCTGCGCAACGGCCTGCTGGCGCTGCTGGCTTGCGCGCCATGGCTGACCACCCCATCCGCCGCTGCCGGTGGCTGGGCTGGCGCCGTCCTGGCCGCCTTGATGACCGCCTCGCTGTGGCTGGGCTACGCGGCGGGCAATCAACTGCTCGCCAACCAAGGCCGTGAACTCGGAGCCGTTCATGGGTGAGTTCCTGATCGCCTCCAACCTGGCCCTCTGGGCAGGCCTGATTCTGCTGGCGGGCTTGGTCTATGCGCTGGCCCGGCAAGTGGGGGCGTTGTTTGAACGAATCGCGCCGGCGGGTGCGTTGATGGTCAACGAGGTGCTAAAGCCTGGGGATCCGGCTCCGGAGATCACCGTGGAGGCCCTGAACGGCGCCGCGCTGACCCTGGGCGGTGAACCCGAATCCGGCGCTTGGCCGCACGCCACCCTGATCTTCTTTCTGGCCCCCGACTGCCCGGTGTGCAAGACCCTGCTGCCGGTGCTGCGCTCGGTGGCGAAATCGGAATCCTGGGTAGACATCGTGCTGGCCAGCGATGGTGGCAGCGCCGCCGAGCATGTGGCCTATGTGGCCGAACAGGGGATCGGCGAGTTTCCCTATGTCCTGTCGGAAGGCCTCGGCCGATCCTATGGCGTCGGGAAGCTGCCCTATGCGGTGTTGATCGACGAGCTGGGACGCATCGCCTCCTTGGGCCTGGTCAACTCCCGCGAACACTTGGAGAGCCTCTTTGAAGCCAAGGAGCGGCAGGCGCCATCCATTCAGCACTACATGCAGCAACAGGCCGACGGGGCCTTCCACCAAGCCGATCAGCACGATGGGCAACGGCTTGCTGACGACGCATACTACGAAGCCGAAGTTCCGGCAGGGGGGACGCAAACATGAACCTCACTCGATTCGCCGACGCCATCGACCATTGGACGGAGCGCCGTGCCCGGGGCATCGCCCGGGGCAGCAGCCGCCGGGGCTGGCTCAAGACCTTGGGCGGTGCCTTGGTGGGCGGCGCCGTGTTGCCCCTGCTGCCCGTGGCCCGGGCCCAGGCTGCCAGCGGGGTGCCGGCCGGCACTAGTGTGCCGGCCGGCACTGGCGTGCCGGAGGAGGGCGATCCCGAATCCTGCGGCTACTGGCGCTACTGCGCCATCGACGGCTTCCTGTGCAGTTGTTGCGGCGGCAGCGAGAACGCCTGTCCACCGGGCACGGAGATGTCGCCGATCACCTGGATAGGCACCTGCCACAACCCGGCGGACGGCAAGAGCTACGTGGTCTCCTACAACGACTGCTGCGGCAGAACGCCCTGCGGGCAATGCCTGTGCAACCGCAACGAGGGCGACCTGCCCATGTACGTGCCGCAGAAGAACAACGACATCAACTGGTGCCTAGGCACCCAATCGGCGGTGTACCACTGCTCCACGGCCATCATCATCGCCCAAGGCTTGGACTAAGCGGGGCTATGCGCTCACTTGCCTGCCTTTTGCTGGCGCTGGGTATCGCCTCGGCCGCTGCGGAAGGCCCGGCGTTCAACGCCGACCGGGCGCGCATCAACTACATGCTGAACTGCCAAGGCTGCCACCTGCCGGATGGCGGGGGCGTGGGCGACATTCCGCAGATGAAGAACTTTGTCGGCAACTTCCTCAAAGTGCCGGGTGGCCGGGCGTTTCTGGTGCAGGTGCCTGGTTCGGCCAACGCCGCCTTGGATGATGCGGCCCTTGCCGAGCTGCTCAACTGGATGCTCCTGGAAATCAGCGCCGCGCAACTGCCCGAAGACTTCGAGCCCTATACGGCGGCGGAGGTTGGCCAGTACCGGGCAGCGCCCTTGAGCGACGTGAACGCCGTGCGCCTGCCGTTGATTCAGAAGATCGCGTTGCTTTCGGGGAATTGATCGAGGGGTTAAGGGAATGGGTCGCAGGGGCATTGGAGTCTTGCTGGGAGTGGCGCTGCTGATCGGCGTTGCGTTGGCCTATCGCGCCGAGATCGCCATCTGGGGAATTGGCGCAATGGTGGAATTGGGCCGTGACATCGGGCCGAATCGGGAAGTCGCTTGGCAGCGGGGCCCTGAGCAACCGGCGCAGCCGCCGTCCGAGCGGCCGCCGAACATCGTGCTCATCCTCGCCGACGACATGGGCTGGAACGACGTATCGACCAATGGTGGCGGGGCTGGCGGCGGCACGGTCAAGACGCCGCACATCGATGCCATCGCGCAGGGTGGCGTGAACTTCACTTCCGGCTACTCGGCCAATGGAACCTGTGCGCCGTCGCGGGCGGCCATCCTCTCCGGGCGCTACGGGACCCGCTTCGGCTTTGAGTTCACGCCGACGCCTTCGCAGATGGCGCCCCTCCTCCAACTGGCCCGCGCTGGGGACGATACGCCGCGCCGCGACTCCATCCCCAACCCGGATTTCGAGCTTGTCGAGTGGGAGGACATGGGCATGCCAGCGAGCGAGGTCACGCTGGCGGAGACGCTCAAGACGGCGGGCTACCACACGGTCCACATCGGCAAGTGGCACGTTGGCGAAAGCAACGGCATGGCGGCCTACGATCAGGGCTTTGACGAGAGCCTGCTGATGGAGGGCGTGCTGTTTCTGCCGGAGGACCATCCCGACGCGGTGAACGCCAAGCAGGGGTTCGATCCGATCGATCGGTTTTTGTGGACGATGGGTGGGTACGGCGTGCGGTACAACGGCGGCCAGGCATTTGAGCCCCAAGGTCATGTGACGGACTACTACACCGACCAAGCCGTGCAGGTCATCGAAGCAAACCGCAACCGGCCGTTCTTCCTCTATCTCGCCCATTGGGCCATCCATACGCCGCTGCAATCCACCCGTGCGGACTACGACGCCCATCCGCACATCGAAAGCCACACCGAGCGCACCTATGCCGGCATGATTCGGGGGCTGGACCGGAGCGTCGGGCGGGTGTTGGACGCCCTTCGGGCGCACGGCCTCGAGGACAACACGCTGGTGATCTTCACGTCCGACAACGGCGGCGCGGGCTACTTGGGCCTGCCCGACGTGAACCGACCGTTCCGCGGCTGGAAGATCACCTTCTTCGAGGGCGGCATCCACGTGCCGTTCATGATGCGTTGGCCAGCGCAGATCATCCCGCAACAGACCTTTGCCGAGCCGGTGCACCACTTCGACATCTACGCCACCGCCGCCGCTGCAGCCGGAGCGCCGATGCCGGGCGACCGGGTCATGGACGGCGTCGATCTGGTGCCGCATGTGCGCGGCGAGGCCGAGGGCGTCCCCCACGAGACGCTGTTCTGGACCCAGGACAACTACCGGGTGGTTCTGCACCAGGGCTGGAAGCTGCAGCGCAGCGGGCCGAACGATGAGTTTCTGTGGCTGTTTGACTTGCACGCCGACCCGACCGAGCGGAACAACCTGGCCCCCACCCGGCCCGACAAGGTGGGGGAACTCGACGCCCTGCTCGCGGCCCATCTCGCCGAGCAGGCGCCGCCGCGCTGGCCCCATCGGGCCTCGAACCCGGTGTCGATCGACAAGCACCTGAACCAGCCCGAGTCGCCGGACGACGAGTACATCTACTATCCGAACTGATCCGTGGCGGCGGCGTCAAGCCGTCAGGCCAGTGGCACCATCGCGGAGCGACGAATCACTCGATCCCTAGTCAAGAGCGGCACGTCATGCACTACGCTCGTCGCTGCGATCAGTTCGTCCGCCGGGTCGCCGGCGAAATCGAGGCGTGTGGACATGCGCGCCACGGCGAAGTCGATGGGCCACAGGTGGATGCCGTTCAGAGTCCGGGCCACTTGCCGGTCATCGAGATCGAGGTCGATGCGGCCGAGCTGCACGAGTTTCGAGAGTTCCCAAGGAACGATGGCGGACAGGCCCCATTCCTCCGTCGATAGCAGAGCATGCTCCCGGGGCCGCAATTCGCCCCGCAGGGCGTAGATCAGGATGTGCGTGTCAAGGTTCAGCATCAGCGTTCCAATGCACACCGGTTGACACGATGTCGCCCCGGATCTCGATCTTGTGCCGCAGGCTACCGATCAACGATTCGAAGCGTCGCTCGTAGGGCAGTACGCAGGCAACTGGCCTGCCGTGCTTGGTCACCACCAAGCCTTCGGGGCCTAGGTGATCCAGCAGCGCCAAGCACTGCTCCTTGAATTTCGCCGCGCCTATTGTCTGCATGGACTTGGTCTCCTGCCGGAAGGCGGTCATATTTTATGACCAGTTGGAAAAATTGTCCACAAATGGCGTTTCTCGGGATTCAATCCTCATGCCCGCGCGGGATCGGCTGCTTGGCGAGAGGTGCGGGCCAGCAGGACGTAGGTGGCGCAGGAGGTGGCCAAGGCGGGGAACACTTCGTGCAGGTGGGCCGACAGGCCGCTGGCGAGCCAGGCCAACAGCACCGGCACTCCCGTAGCCATGGCGCCGAGCGCCGCGCGGGCCGAGCCGCGCCGCCAGTGCAGGCCGAAGACGATGGCCGGGAAGAAGCACACGGCGTACAGGCTGCCCGAAAAGATCGTCAGTTCGATGATGCCCGCCGGCGGGTCCAAGGCCAGGGCGGCGGCCACGGCGGCGAAGCCAACTATCCCTAAGCGCGTCCAGGCCAGCGGCCGCTTGCTCGGCTTGACGGTCTTGATGATGTCGTTGTAGAGCACCGAAGCCGCCACCAGCAGCACGCTGTCCATGGATGACATGGCGGCGGCCAGGATGGCGATGATGAGGAAGTCCGACACCGCCAGCGGAAAGACGCTGCGGTCGTTGATGAGCAGGGGCACGATGTTGTCGGTGTCGGTGACGCCCTCAACCAGGAAGTGGGCGTACATGCCGATGGGATACAGGCAGAACTGCACCAAGGCGATCCCGGCAACGGACACCCACATGCCGACCTTCAGCGCCTTCTCGTCTCGCAGGGCGTAGAAGCGGGCCACTTGCCGGGGGTCCACCAGCAGCTTCAGGCTGCCGCTCAAGGCGATGCCCATGAGCACCACCAAGGGCACTGCGCCGCCGAACTCGAAGAGAATGGCGGTATCCGGCCGCTCCCGCAATTCCGGCAAGACGCTGACGCCGCCTGCTGCGGAGGTGACGAAGTAGAACATCAGCGCCGAGCCGGCCACCATCAGCAAGCCCTGGGCCACGTCGGTGCGCACCACGGAAACGAAGCCGCCCACGGAGGTGTAAAGCATGACGATGACCAGGGTCACGCCGATGGCGGCGGTGTAGGGTATCTGCAGAAAGTGCTGGAACAAGGCGCCTGCGCCTTTGAAGATGGCCATCAGGTAGAGCAAGCTCGAGGCCACCACCACCAGCGCTGACACCAGCCGCAACGTCGGGGTCCGCGGAGCGAAGCGGGCGTGCAGCAGGTCCGGCAGGGTGAGGGCGTCCCAATGCGCCGCAAACCGGCGCACCTTGGGCGCCACTGCGGCCCAGGCCAGCCAAGTGAAGAACACCATGACCCCGGCGTAGGCCAGCCACGGCAGGCCGTAGTCGTAGCCCTTGCCGGCGTTGCCGATGTAGCTGTTGGTGCTGGCGTAGGTGGCGAAGAAGGAAACCCCAATGACGAAGCCGCCGGCGCTGCGCCCGCCGACGTAGTAGCCCGCCACCCCCTTGGCCCGCCGCCTTCCCAAGTTGGCGTGATGCAGCAGCAGGCCGGTGTAGGCGAGCAGCAGCAGTCCGGCCAACCAATGCTCGGCCCACCAATCAAGGGTCACGCCGGTTCACCTTGGCGCTGATTGCCGCTATGCTTTGAAACACGCAACGCCTCCTCATTCGGCAGGCTGGCCCGCTGACGGAATAGGAGCTATCGAAAGGCCCGCAACGCCAAACCAAACCTTGGCCTCCCATGCGCTACCTCATACAGTTCGTCGTTCCCGCGCTCATTCTCCTCACCGTCATCGCCATCGTCAGCCGGCGCCGAAGGCAGGGCGATGATGAGGATGGCCGAGGCGTCTTCTTGGTGCTTCTCGTCATCGGCGCGGTGGCTGCGGTGGCGATTCTATTCGCGATTCAAGGGTACTTGGAGTAGCAGAACCAAATGAGTGCTTCGCTCAGAGAAGCCATGAACCGAAATCTCATCATCACCGGCATACCGCGTTCCGGCAGCACCTTGACCTGCTCCCTGCTCAACCGCTTGCCGGACGTCGTGGCCCTCAGTGAAACCATGAACGTTGGCGACTTGCTTACTCTGCCGGATGCCAATTCCCGGGTACAGGCCATTGCGGACTACTTTGCCGAGACCCGTCGCACCATTGACCAGACCGGCAAGATGCCTCAGCTTCGGGTTGCCGGTTCCGAGGGCAACATGTTTCTCTCCGACGCTTCGAGCGGGCGCGAGTCTGCCAAGCGCGGCAGTGGCTTGGTGGACGTTGGCAAGTTTCTGCCGACCGGTTATTGGCTGGCCCTGAAGCACTTGAACGCCTTCGCCGCCCTGTTGCCGGAATTGCGGCAACGCTTTGATTGTTTTGCCTTGGTGCGCAACCCTTTGGCGACCTTGGCGTCCTGGCATACGCTGGACCACCCCATGGGGCGTGGCCACATGCCCGTGGCGGAGGCGCTTGATGAGCGGCTTGCTGAGCGTCTAGCGGGCATCGACGATGGCTGCGAGCGCCGGTTGGTGCTGCTCGACTGGTACTACCGGCGTTTCACGGATTCGCTTACGTGGGAGCGCATCCAACGTTATGAAGACATCATGGCCACCAATGGCGGCTGCTTGGCCAAGGTCCTGCCTTCGGCAAGCGACCTCCCGGTTTTTGTGAGGGAACCGCTTGAAGGCCGCAACGAGAACCTGCTTTACGGTGCGGCAGCTGAGGCGAAGGCGGATGCCCAGGCGCTGCTGGAGGATCGCGGCCACGCTTGCTGGCGGGTCTATGAACCGGCCGACGTTAGGGCGCTTCTGGGACACTTTCGAAGACGGGCTGCGACGCCGCAGGTGGCAGAAGAGGCCGTGCCGGGCGCCGATGAGGCGGGGGACTATCGGCCGACAGTGGACTTCATGATCGTCGGTGCGCAGAAGTGCGGCACGTCGGCGCTCTGGGAATACCTTGGCGCGCATCCCCAAATGGGGATGTCCTCTCCAAAGGAAGTGCAGTTGTTCAGCGGTCCTGACTACTCATCCGAATGGTCACCCCAGGAGATCGATCGACGCTACGCGCCTTGGTTCCGGCACTGCCCGGAAGCGGAGGTTCGCGGCGAGGTGACGCCGATCTACCTCTTCTTCCCCGAAGTAGCGGCGCAATTGAAGCGTTACAACCCCGATTTGAAGTTGATCGTGCTGTTGCGGGACGGTGCGGAGCGGGCCATTTCCAACTACTACATGCAGCGGGCTAGGGGCAAGGAGAAAGCGCCTCTATGGCTGGCCCTGCTGGCCGAGCCGTGGCGCTTGCGACGCTGCGCCAATCCGCGCGACTGGGGCTCGGCGGCCCGCGTTTTCAGCTACCGTGCACGCGGCCTGTACAGCCTTCAACTGCGCAACCTGCATCAGCACTTCCCCGGCCATCAGGTGCTCATAGTGCGCAGCCGCGATCTGCTGCAGGACCACGAGGCCGTGCTGCGCCGGGTCTTTGCCTTCCTGGGCGTTGCCGAGAACGTGGACATGCCGAGACGCACCGCTCTGCCCGGGGAACGGCACGGCAAGCGCCGGCATCCCATCCTGTCCTGGCTGCTCCGACTGAGCTATCTGGCTGAACGATGGCGGGCGCGGGGGCTCTACGACCTATGAAAGGAGTCAGTCTTTGACAGCGACTCGACCAGCTTGCGTCCTGGTCGCCGGAGACTACGGGGCGGGCGGTTCCCCGCTGGCGCAGTGGCTGGCTGACCTAGACTTTCATAGCCTGTCCTTGGACCAATCAAATGACGCCTTGCGCATCAACAGCAACTTTCAGGCCACCTTGGACTGCCATTGGCGCAACCCCCATCCGTTGCCGGAAGGCTGTTTCACCGGCTCGGCGGCCGCGGGGGCGCGGGCCAAAATCGGCCCTTTGCTCGGCCGGTTGGTGGATGCAGGCGGGGATGTCCTGCTCTCGGATGCGGTCATGGCCCGCTTGGGGCCCCTCTGGCTGGTCGAGCTCAAGGCCCGCTTTGAGCCGGTTGTGGTGGTGCAGGTTCTGAGGCGGGCTGATGCTGCGTTTCAAGCACAGGCCTTGAGTGTGCAGGGGGACACTAGCGAATCACCAGCCATCACCTGCCAAGCCCACTCCGATCTGCTGTGGCTGCAGTGCAATCTGGAGCTTGAGCGTTGGAGCCGGGGCGAGCGGCGGCTGTTCGTGGTCTGCGATGAGCTCGCGCAATCGCCGGATGAGGCTGGCCGCCGCCTGCGCTTAGCGCTCGGACAAGCGCTGGGCCGCGCGCTGCGAGAGCTCGATACGCCTGCCGGGCCGCTCCTGCCGACGGCAACCGGGCTGCTGCCTTCAGACCGTGACCGGGTGCTTGAGCGTATCTACCAAGCCCTAAGCGACCAAGCCGAAGACGCCAAAGACTGCCTGGAAGCGGCTTGGGCGCAACTGCAAGCGCGGGTGCCGGCGGCGCACCAGGCGTTTGCTGCGTCTCTCAATGTCGACTTGTTTCACGAGGCGCGTCTGCAACGTTTCGTTAGTTTGTGCGAATACCGGCCGCAGTTTCCCAACGCCTCGCCCGTGCGAAGGGTTGCGGACCGAATGGCGCGCCGCGTTTGGCGCAGCCGCAAGCCGCGACCGGCCGATCCGCCCTTCCTCTTCATATCCGGCAATCCGGCTGCGCGGAGCCATCTATACCGGGTGAGGAATCCGATCGACGGACTGCGCCGCTTGGGCGCACCTGCATGCTGGATGTCGGCGAAGATGCTCGGGCGTTGCGACGTGAAACGCATCAACGCCCGCTGCGTCATCCTGCATCGATGCGCAGAGGATGAGGCCATCGAGGCGCTCATTCACTGGTGCCGCAGGCGGGGAATGCCCGTCGGCTACGACATCGACGACTTTATTTTTGACGCCGAGATCATGCGTGAGGGCGGTATTCACTTCATAGCCAGGCTGCCGGGGTCGGAGCAGGACGCTTGGTTTGAAAGCGCCCGAGGACACCGGCGCCTCATGGCGGCTGCGGACTTTTGCCTAACGCCAACCAAGACGCTGGCCGAGCAGGCCCGCCGAGCGAACCCGCAAGTGCGAGTCATCGAAAACGGGTTCGGCCACGAAACATTGGCACTGTCGGAGTTTTGGCGCAGCCGGGGCTTGCGCAACGGTGACCCGCGCGTGGGCTACGCCAGCGGCACCGCCACCCATGAGGCGGACTTTGCGACCATCGCCCGGCCACTAGCGCAAGCACTCAGGCAACAGCCTAGCCTAGGCTTCACGTTGGTGGGCAGCTTGGATCTGGCGCCCTACGAGGATCTGCTGCCCGCTTCGCAGTTGGAGCGGCGCCCGCTGGTTGAACACGTCAACCTCGCCCACGAACTGGCGCGGTTCGACATCAATCTCATCCCGTTGCAGGCCAGCCCGTTCTGCGATGCCAAAAGCCCCCTCAAGTACTTCGAAGCTGCCCTGGTCGGCGTCCCGTCCGTTGCAGTGGCCAATCCTACCTACGAGGCACTGATCGATCATGGGGAGAATGGCTTATTGGCCCATTCGGAAGATGAATGGGCCGCCAATATCACCATGTTGGCGGGCGATGCGGAACTGCGTATGCGGCAAGCGGCGTTGGCGCGGGAAGAGTGCGTGGCAAGGTTTCATGCCGACCGGCTGGCGGAGAAATATCTGAAACTGCCCGTTTAAACCGGTCTAGGACAGGGGGTAGGTCACCCATTCACGTCGTTGCGAGAGCAACTGCCTGAACCGCTAGCGGGCCGATTAGCCGGGAGGTTTCGAAGCCCGTAGGGCGTCGCGATCGATCTGGTCGTTCAGCAGCCGCAGTTGTTCGAAATCAATCAATTGCGCCTGGTTGTCAAGGACAGCTCGCTCAAGCAGGTCGGGTCCTTCGCGGCGCGGCGCCGGAGTCGTGTTTGCGTCCCTGCGCTCACCCTGTTGCGCGTCAACCCACGCATCCGTTTCCGGCAGCTCCAGCCACTCGATGCCGAGCAATAGCGCCAAGTCCTCGGTTCGCGATGCCGCTTGCCGCTCAACGATCTCCAGCGCGGTGGTAAAGAAGTACACGCCGCTCGTGAGCGGACCCAACGCGAACATCCGGGGCTCGCCAGCGACCACTCCGGGCCGCGGGGTCACCTGCCCGGTCTCGAACACGCAGTCGACGCCCCCGTAGCGGTGCGGCCGCACCATGCCGCTCTTGAGCAGATTGCCAAGGAGACGGCTGTCCGCATCCTCGATGCGGCTGGCGGATCCGGTGGCGGCCACCAAGTACTCGAATTCGAGGCTGCTCTCGTCGCTGAAGTTCGCGCGGAACCTGTCCGTGCCGGCATCGAAGCCGAACGAGGCCACGCCGCCCTTGACCGTCAACTGGCCCGACTTCATCAATGCCAGCATGCGTTCGGCGTTCTCCCTCGGTATCGAAGCGCGATAGGTCAGCCAGTCGTTCAACCATTGCGACATCAGAATCCGTTTGTCGTCCTCCTCCAAGTGATGCCACAAGAGATCGATGTTCCGATTGGTGGCGTACAGCACCGTCTGCCACGGCCGCGGCTTGTCCGTAGCCAAGGCGATCTCGCGTTCGTAGTACGCTTCGGGCGAAAGGCCGTCGCCCTTGACGTCGCTGAGGCCGACCGAATGGCCCTGGGCGTGCTCGATCTCCGTGGCGAGCATCTTGGCGACATCCGTGAGCCGGATTTCCGCCTTGGTGCGGACCAACTGCCTAATGAGCTCCTCGCGCTCGATATGCATGAATTCGTAGCGGCCGGGCTCGCCCCGCACGGCGGGCAGACGCCCACCGCGCGAGATGCAGTGGATCTTTCCCTGATGGCCCCCCGCAACGAGGCCCAAGACGACGTCGATGGCGCTCAGACGGGTGCCGATCACGCCGACCGTGGACGCCTTCGGTATCTCTTCCGCCAGCCGTGCGATGGGGTATGGGTTGTGGTAGTAGCGGTCGTGGAATTGGTATGCCTCGGTCTTGGCACGCGGCAGATGCCCTAGGGCCAGGTAGACGTAGCGTACGCGATAGGTCGCGCCCGACTGGGTGTGCACGACGTATTCGCACTCGGCCGGATTCGGCGGCGAGATGTCCACCACTTCATCAACGATGACGTCGAACCGCATGCCCCGTTTCGCGGCCCTGCTCCTGGTGTGCTCGGCAAGATCCTTCAGGTAGAGGCCAACAACCGACCGCGGCAGGTAGGCGTTGGGGTCGAGTTCGGGGCCGGAAGCCCAGGCTTGCCACTTTTCGGGATGGTCCCGCGCCCAGTCGAGAATCCCAAAATCCCCGCCGAATGACCGATGCACCGCCCCGGAGGTGGTGTTCATCAGGTTGGTGGCGACGTCCGGTGTGTAGGCGCCACCGCCACCGCCAGGGGCGTCAAAGAGGACGAGGGAGACCGCGGCGGTGCTCCGTCCCACGGGCAGCTCCTCGACAATCTTGTTAGCCAAACAGATGCCGGTTGCGCCGCCGCCGATGATCGCGATAGCGTATTGAGATTGCACGGGGTATGGGTTCGCGGGGAATGGACTGCCGCGGGAAATCTAGCAATCGACAGACTGGATGACAAGGCTCGTACCGCACAGGCTCGCCAATAGGCTTGCCAACGGGGTTGCCAAGTCCGTCTTGAAAGGCGCGATGCTCGCGGGTTGCGTGGCGTGGGTGGGCCTCGCGCATTCGGGGGCGCCCCCCACGAGCGTCCCCACATCGTGGAATGGGCCAACCGCTGCGACGACGATCATCTTCGACGAACGCCGTCAGCGCGCCTGGAGCCTGAACTCGGACAGCGACACGGTTGCGGTGATCGATGCCACGACGTTCGTGAGGCTCGCCGAATCGAAGGTCGGTGACCACCCGCGCACGCTGGCGATGGGTCCAGACGGCACAGTTTGGGTTGTCAACCAGGACGACGCGACCATCAGCCTGCTCGACGGCGACACCACGCTTGAGCGAACGCGGGTCGCGCCGCCGTACGCGTCGAGGCCTTACGGCATCGCATTCAGTCCCTCGGGGGAAGTGGCCTACGTAACCCTGCAGGCCACTGGTCAACTCGTCAAGCTCAACGCCCTCGATGCCACGCCGGTGGGCACCGCCATCGACGTGGGTCTGACCCCACGGGGCGTGGCGGTATCCGCAGACGGCAGTCGAGTTCTAGTGACTCGGTACATCTCGCCGACGGAGCATGGCGTGGTGACCGAAGTGGATGGCGGGTCGGGGACCGTCGCAAGGCGTTTCGAGCTGGCCTTTGATCCGGGGCCGGACAGCCCGGTTGGTGGCCGGGGCGTTCCCAACCTCCTAGCGGCGGTCGCGATCGCCCCGGACGGGCGGCGCGCTTGGATTGCCTCCAAGAAGGACAATACGGCACGGGGGCTTCACCGCAGCGGCGAAGCGCTGACCTTCGAATCGACCACTCGAACCATCGTGTCGCAACTGGACCTGGCGGCAAATCGCGAGGTTCTAGCCGCGCGCCGCGACCTCGATGACCGGGCGATGGCCAGGCCTATTCAAAAGTCCTTGATTTGCCGTTGATCGGTCGGGTTTTTGGAGA
>VYDB01000039.1 GCA_009843635.1 Gammaproteobacteria bacterium | reverse complement strand
GCACCGAAAATCCGTTCCAGTCGGCGCGGGCCCCCTCCCCGGCGTCGGCCCCCACCGAGGGAGCCCCCGGCTGCTCGATGGCAGCCCCAAGCTGGAGCGAGCCATCCTCGGCAACGGCTTGAATGAGGGTGCGTCCCATGCGCCCGGACGCGCCTGCGATGGCAACTCGCATCATTGCTGCTCCTTTAGCCTTTCATCAGTGCTTCAAGCTATCGAAGAAGTCCTTGACGCCGCGGAACCAGCCGCTTTCCTTCGGCGAGTGATGCTCGGCGCGCTGCTCCAAGCTGTGCTTGAACTTGCGCAACAACTCCTTCTGCGACTCGTCGAGCTTGACGGGGGTTTCCACCACTACCTTGCACAGCAGGTCGCCCACGCCGCCACCGCGCACCGGGGTCACGCCCCGGCCACGCAGGCGGAACATTTTGCCGGTTTGGGTTTCCGGGGGCACCTTGAGCTTCACCCGCCCACTTAGGGTGGGCACCTCGAGTTCGCCACCCAAGGCGGCGTCAGCAAAGGACAGCGGCACCTCGCAGAACAGGTGCCGGCCATCGCGCTCGAAGATGGGATGCTCGCGCACCTCCACCTGCACGTAGAGGTCGCCTGCTTCTCCACCGCGCCCCGCCTCGCCTTCACCGGCCAAGCGGATGCGGTCGCCGGTGTCCACGCCCGGCGGAATGCGCACCGACAGGGTCTTGCGATCCTCCACCCGGCCGCGCCCGCCGCAGCGGCGGCAGGGGTCGGTGATGACCTGCCCCGCGCCCCGGCAGCGGGGACAGGTTTGCTGTAGGGAGAAGAAGCCTTGGGCGACGCGGATCTGCCCGGCGCCGGAGCACTCCGGACAGGTGCTCGGCTGGGTTCCCGGCGCCGAGCCGCTGCCGCGGCACTCTTCGCAGGCGGCGAGCACCGGCACCGAAATCTCCACCGTGTCCCCATGGACGGCCTGCTCCAAGTCGAGGGTCAGGGCATAGCGAAGGTCCGCGCCCCGGGAACGGCTGCTGCGTCCGGAGCGGCCGCCACCGAAGATGTCGCCGAAGACATCGCCGAAAATATCGCTGAAGCTGCCGTTGAAGCCCGCCCCGCCCATGCCGCCAGAGCTGGGATCGACGCCGGCATGGCCAAACTGGTCGTAGGCGCCGCGCTTTTCGCGATCGGAAAGCACTTCGTAGGCTTCCGAGGCCTCCTTGAACTTCTCCTCGGCCTCCGCGTCATCTGGATTGCGGTCCGGATGCAGCTTCATGGCCAAGCGTCGATAGGCCTTCTTGACGTCGTCGTCAGAGGCGTCCCGGTTCAGCCCCAGGATCTCGTAGTAGTCGCGCTTCGCCATCAGTTGGTCCTGGCTCGCTTAGTCGCTTCCGGTCTTCTTGTCGCCGTCCTTGTCGTCCTTGACCTCTTCGAACTCCGCATCCACGGTGTCGCCGCCATCGCCGCCCGCCGGCCCACCGCCGTCCGCATCGGCGCTGCCCGCCGCCTGCTCAGCATAAGCCTTCTGCGCGAATTCCGCAGAGGCGTTCGACAGCGCCTCGATCTTGGCCTCGATGTCCGCCTTGTCCTCAGTCTGGATGGCCGCCTCCAAGGCCGAGGCCGCCGACTCCACGGCAGCCTTCTCGGCGTCGCCCGCCTTGTCGCCGGCATCCTTGACGGCCTTGCGCGCAGCATGCACCAAGCCATCAGCCTGGTTGCGCAGATTGACCATCTCGGCGAACTTCTCATCGTCGGCCGCGTGGGCTTCGGCGTCGCGCACCATCTCCTCGATCTCGTCGTCCGACAGGCCGCTCGACGCCTTGATGACGATGGACTGCTCCTTGCCGGTGGCCTTGTCCTTGGCGGAGACGTTGAGGATGCCGTTGGCGTCGATGTCAAAGCTCACCTCGATTTGCGGCATGCCGCGCGGCGCGGGCGGAATGTCGGCCAAGTCGAAGCGGCCAAGCGACTTGTTCTGCGCCGCCTGCTTGCGCTCCCCTTGCAGCACGTGAATGGTCACCGCCGTCTGATTGTCGTCGGCAGTGGAGAACACCTGGGTCTTCTTGCTGGGAATGGTGGTGTTCTTCTCGATCAGCACGCTCATGATCTGGCCCAGCGTCTCAATGCCGAGCGACAGGGGCGTCACGTCGAGCAGCAGCACGTCCTTGACGTCGCCGGAGAGCACCGCCGCCTGGATGGCCGCGCCGATGGCCACCGCCTCGTCGGGATTGACGTCGCGGCGGGCCTCCTTGTTGAAGAAGCCCTTGACCTTCTCCTGCACCAAGGGCATGCGCGTTTGGCCACCGACCAGGATCACGTCGTCGATGTCGCCGACACCGAGGCTCGCGTCCTTGATGGCCGTGCGGCAGGGGCCGATGGTGCGATCGACCAGCTCCTCAACCAAGGATTCGAGCTTGGCCCGGGAGAGCTTGAGCACCAAGTGCTTGGGGCCGCTCTGGTCGGCAGTGATGTAGGGCAGGTTGATTTCCGTCTGCTGGCTGTTGGACAGCTCGATCTTGGCCTTCTCGGCTGCCTCCTTGAGGCGCTGCAGGGCCAAGGCATCGTTGTGCAGGTCGATGCCGTTCTCCTTTTTGAACTCATCGGCCAAGTAGTCGATGACCGTGAGATCGAAATCCTCACCGCCAAGGAAGGTGTCGCCGTTGGTGGAGAGCACCTCGAACTGGTGCTCGCCGTCGATCTCAGCGATCTCGATGATGGAGATGTCGAAGGTGCCGCCACCCAAGTCATAGACGGCGATCTTGGCGTCGCCACGCTTCTTGTCGAGGCCATAGGCCAAGGCCGCAGCGGTGGGCTCGTTGATGATGCGCTTCACGTCGAGGCCGGCAATGCGGCCGGCATCCTTGGTGGCTTGGCGCTGCGAGTCGTTGAAGTAGGCGGGCACCGTGATCACCGCGTCGGTGACGGTTTCGCCGAGATACTCCTCGGCGGTCTTCTTCATCTTCCTGAGCACCTCAGCCGAAATCTGCGGCGGCGCGAGCTTGTCGTCCTTGACGCCGATCCAGGCATCGCCGTTGGCCGCATTGACGATCTGGTAGGGCACCATCTTGATGTCCTTCTGCACTACCTGATCGGCGAACTTGCGGCCGATGAGGCGCTTGACCGCGAACAAGGTGTTGTTCGGGTTGGTGACCGCCTGCCGCTTGGCGTTCTGGCCAACGAGGATTTCGCCATCGTCGGCATAGGCGATGATGGAAGGAGTCGTGCGATCCCCTTCCGAGTTTTCGATGACTTTCGCATCGCCCCCGTCGAGCACGGCCACGCATGAGTTGGTGGTGCCGAGGTCGATGCCGATGATCTTGCCCATGTTCCGGTTGCTCCAAGTGTTGCGTTGGCCCGGGCCTCATTCCGAAGCACGGGCAAATTGACTGCTCGTTGGTTGCTTACCTTACGTCCGCAGTCGCCGAATGTTCTGTTAATGGGGGCGCAGGCGGATTTATCAATCCGTGGATTTATCAATCCGCTGGCGCGGCGGCGGCCGGTGCCTTGGCGACGATGACCTTGGCGGCCCGCACCAGACGCCCGTTGAGCGCATAGCCCTTTTGCATCACCTCCATCACCGAATTCGGCTCCGCGTCCGGGTTTTCCACCATGGCCATGGCTTCGGACCGCGATGGGTCGAAGGGTTCACCTAGGGGGTCAACCTGTTCGATGCCGTTCCTGGCCAAGGTGTCGAGGAAGAGCTTCAAGCACAGGCCAACGCCTTCGGATACCGCCGCGTCGGCCGCTTCGGCAGCGCTCTCAACGGATTTCTCCAAGCTGTCAATGACCGGCAGCAGGCTTTCCGCGAAGCGCTCCAAGGCGAACTTGTGCGCGTTCTCCACGTCCCGGGCCGCCCGGCGGCGCATGTTCTCCACGTCAGCCTGCGCCCGCAGCGCCGCATCCTTCAGGCTCGCCACCTCATCCTGCGCAGCCTCCAGCGCCGCCTGCAAATCCGGTGCGCCTTCGTCATCCGCCTGCGGAGCCGCTTCATCCGCCACGGAATCCAGCTCGGATGCCGCTTCCTCGCCTGGTTTCAACGCTTCCTGCTCCGCTTCAGCCGCCTTCTTCGCCATGGTTTCCCGCTCAACATTTGCCAAGCTCACACAATGGGGCTTGCCGTGGCGGTTTCAAGCCCCCTTTTCCTTGGGTTTAAGGATGATCCAAGGCATCGCCCAGCAGATGCGCGGTTACGTCCACCACCGGGATGATCTTCTGGTAGGCCATGCGCGTCGGGCCCACCACGCCGAGCACCCCGGCGATGCGGCCGTTGACCGAATACGAGGATGACACCAAGGACAGTTCATCGAGCACTTCGTAGCCCGACTCATCGCCGATGAACAGCTGTATGCCCTCCGTGTTTAGGCATTGGTCGAGCAGGTGCAGGATGCTGCCCTTGCGGGTGAAGGCCTCAAAGAGGCCACGCACCGTGTCGGTGTCGGCACTGATGTTCAGCAGATTCGACTCCCCGGCGACGACAAAGCCCTTGCCACCCGATGGCGGCTTCGCGAAGGCTTGGGCGGCCAAGTCGAGCGCCGACTGCAGCAAGTTGTCCATGCGGTCCTTGTCGCGCTGCATGCTGGCCAGCAAGCCATTGCGGGCGTCGCCCAAGGTCAGGCCACCGAACTCCTGGTTGATGAAGTTGGCAGCGCGAACCAAATCCGCATCCTGGTACTCGTGGTCGGTGTGAATGACCCGGTTCTGCACCTCCCGGTCGTTGAACACCAGAATCGCCAAAACGCGTTCGGCATCGAGCTTAAGGAACTCAACGTGACGCAACGCCGCCTGTTCCTGCCGAGGCAGGGTTACCACGCAGGCCATGGAGGTGATGCGCGACAACGTTTCGGAGGCGGACTCAATCAGTTCCGAGGGCGGCAGGTCCGGATTCAACTGCGCCTCGATGCCCCGGCGCCCAGCATCGTCCAAGGGCTCAACGGCCAACAGGCTTTCGACGAAGAAGCGCAAGCCTTGGCTGGTGGGCACCTTGCCGGCGGAGGTGTGCGGCGACTTGACCAAGCCCCGGTCTTCCAAGCGGGCCATGATGTTGCGCACCGTGGCGGGGCTCACCGACACGCTCGGCTGCCCGGCCAGCGCCCTTGACGCCACCGGGCGGCCGTTGCTGATGTAAGTCTCCACCAACAGCTTAAAGAGCTGTTCCGCGCGTTCATCGACTTGATCCAATACCCTGCTCCTGCGTACGAGTGCGCCGACCAACCGGTCGGCCTTCAAGTAATATGTCCCTTTTCGCGCCAGCGTCAAGAACGTGCTGAAGCAGCTGACCATTCGAGACTTTGCCTTGGTGGCCAAGGTGGACGTTGCCTTCGACCACGGCCTAACCGTGGTGACGGGCGAATCCGGCGCCGGCAAGTCCATCCTGATGAACGCCCTGGCCTTGGTGGTCGGCGAACGGGCGCGAACCGACTTGATTCGGCCTGGTGCTGCGCGGGCGGAGGTGACGGCGGAATTCGACCTCGCCGAGCATTCGGCGTCACTCGACACCCTCAAGGCCGCCGACCTCGATGATGCCGACGCGCCCCAACGCTGCCTGCTCCGTCGCGTTATTGGCGTCGATGGGCGCTCCAGGGCCTTCGTCAACGGCGTCCCGGTCAACCTAGGCATGGTGCGCGAACTGACCGAAGGGTTGATCGACATCCACAGCCAGGATGAGAACCAGCGGCTCGCCAGGCGCGACGTGCAACTCAGCCTGCTCGACGCCTACGGCGTGCCCGCCGCCGACCGCCAAGGCATGGCCATCGCCTATCGTGCCGCCCGGAAAGCCGAAAAAGCCCTGGCTGCCCTCAAAGCCGAGCTCGTCAACGCCGAGGACCGCCGGGCGCTGCTGCGCTATCAACTCGATGAGTTGCGGGCCTTGGAACCGGCCCAAGGCGAATTCGAATCCTTGGAGGCGGAGTTTCGCCGCCTCTCCCAAGCCCAGGACATTCAAGAGGCGGTGCGCCAAGCCATCGATTGCCTGTCGGACATGGCCGACGCGCGCCGCAGCCAGCGGCAACTGAGCGGCATCGACGATGAGCATCCCAAGCTGGTTCAAGCACGGGATGCGCTGAGCTCAGCGCTGCAGTTGATCGACGACGCCGCCCACGACTTGAATGGCTACGCCGATGCCTTCGACACCGACCCGGCCCACATGTCCCAAATCACCGAGCGGCTCGACCGGTTTCACGATCTGTCCCGCAAGCACCGCGTGGCACCGGGCCGCTTGGCGGAACACGCTCAAGGCTTAGCCTCGGAACTTGAGGCGCAGGCAACCGAACGCCAAAACGTCGAGGCACTCCAGCAAGAAGCCTGCCAGTGGAACGATGAGTTCCAACGCACCGCCGAGCGCGTCAGCTCCGCCCGACGCGAAGCCGCCGAAGCTTTCGCTAACGAAGTGAGCGCTCACGTTCAGGCCTTGGGCATGGCGGGGGGCGCATTTGCCGTGGCTTTCGATGCGGCCAATTCGGAACGCGGCCTGGAAACCGTGGAATTCCAAGTGACCACCAACCCCAAGTATCCCGCCGGCAGCCTCGCCCGCATTGCCTCCGGGGGCGAACGTGCGCGGCTCAGCTTGGCGGTCTCCGTCGTTGCCGCACAAAAGATGCGCCTGCCCTGCCTAGTGCTCGATGAAGCCGATGTGGGCGTCGGCGGCACCACCGCAGACATTGTCGGCCGCCTGCTGCGCGACCTCGGCAACCGCACCCAAGTGATCTGCGTCACCCACGCGCCCCAAGTCGCCGCACTCGGCAACAGCCATCTCGTGGTGGAGAAGGACGCCGCCCAAAACGTGGCGCTGCGTTGCGTCACTGCCGACCACCGCACCGAGGAGGTGGCCCGCATGCTGGCCGGGGCCGACCTCACCGACAAGGCCCGCGCCTACGCCCGCACCCTGCTCGAGGAGGCGGGGGCGGCTTAGGCCTAAGCAGATGGACGCCGGGGGAAACGCATGTTCCCTGCGCATCCGCACCCCGGTGCCCGAAGTCGACGCTCGCTTTGTCCCAGCCGGGTTTTGCCGCTACCATTCCCCGTCCGCAATCGCTACGGAATGCCCCGATGAGCCGACGCCTGTTCGCGCTGTTGCTGGCCAGTGCTGTGCTGGCAGCGGGCTGCGCGATGCCGAAGATGCCGAAGATGCCCAAGTTCAAGATACCGCGGGTGCACAAGATCACCGTGCAGCAGGGCAACGTCATCACCCAGGAGATGGTCGATCAACTCAAGCCCGGCATGACCCGGGAACAGGTCGCCTTCATCATGGGGGAACCGGTGGTGCGCAACATTTTCAACCAAGACCGCTGGGACTACATCTACACCATCAAGGTGCCGGGGCGCTTCGAGACCGAGCAGCGCTTCACTGTCTTCTTCGAGAACGATGCCCTCTCATCGCTGGCGGGCGATCTAGCGCCCAGCGACGCCACTGGCGGGGGCTAAGCCGACCCCCGGTTGGCCAACGCCCTGCGGCGGCGGGCCTCCTTGGGATCAAGCAGCAAGGGCCGATACAGCTCGATGCGGTCGCCGGGGCGCAGCACGCGGCTTCGATCAACCCGCTTGCCGTAAACGCCCACCGGCATGCGGTTAAGGTTCAAGCCATCGAAGGCGGCGTGGGAAGCGGCCTGCCGCAAGGCCACCTCCACAGTGGCCCCTGCATCAACGTCGAAGACAACGAGCACTTGCTGCCCGGCGGCTGCGTAGGCTACTTCGATCCGCAAGAGGCACCCAACTGGTCGTGGGCGCGGTGGCAGAAGGCGTCCATAACCGCGTTGGCCATTGTGCCCACGCTTCTCGCCACCGCCCGGGACAGCAGGCGGCGCGCGCCCTTGAAGGCGAAGTTCAAGTCGAGTTCCACCCTGCAGCCACCGCCCCCGCCGAATTCGGAAAACCGCCATTCGCCCTTGAAATGGCTGAACGGGCCATCCACTAGGTCTAGCCGGATCGCGCGGCCCGGCTCCAGCAGGTTGCGGGTTGTGAAGCTCTCCTTGAAACCCTTTGCCGCGACGGTCAGCCGCGCCTCCATGGCCGCGGGTTCAGCCGCCAAAACAACCGCGCTAACACACCAAGGCAGGAACTCCGGGTAGCGAGCCACATCGTTGACAATGCGGTAGACATCGTCCGCGGCGTAGGGGAGCACGGCCGAGCGCTTGAGCTTCGTCATCCGGCAAACCAAGCCTTGACGTTGTCGAGGCCGATGATGGTCACCAAGAACACCACCAAGACCCCTAACGGCGCGGTCACGCCAGCCAACACCAGCCAAAGCTTGCGCCCCACCGGGCCAGTCAGCCCCAATTGGTTGCCGAGCACCGACTTCGGCAAGGCGAAGGCGGCGAACAGGGCGATGAACAAGCCGCCAAGCGGCAGCATGAGGTTCTGGGAGACGTAGTCCACAAAATCGAAGACCGTCATGCTGCCCACAACATGGAATTCCGCCCACTCGTTGAATGAGAGCACCGTGCCGATGCCGAGCAGCCAGCAGCCAGTGCCCAAAGTGACGGCGACCCTGGAGCGCTTGGCGTTGTACTCCTCCACCAAGTATGCCAAGGCCGGCTCGGTCAGTGAAATGGCCGACGTGATGGCGGCGAGGCTCACGAGAATGAAAAAGACGGCACCGAACAAGGCTCCCAAGGGCAATTGGCCAAACGCCAGGGGCACGGTCACGAACAATAGCCCTGGCCCTTGCCCCGGCTCCAAGCCGTTGGCGAAGACGATGGGAAAGATGGCGAGGCCCGCCACCAACGCAACGACCGTGTCGAGCACGGCGATGGTGATCACGGTGTTGGTGATGGATACGGAACTCGGCACATAGGCGCCGTAGGCCATGATGGCGCCCATCCCGATGCTCAGGGTGAAGAAGGCATGGCCCAAGGCTTCGAACAGGGCGCGGTCGGTGAGCGCATCCCAGTCGAAGCGGAACATGAAAGCCAAGCCTTGGCCGAAGGCGCCGGAAGTGACGCCGTAGCCCAGCAGCACCGCCAATAGCACGAAGAGCAGCGGCATGATCCAACGAATCGCCGTCTCAAGGCCCTTGACCACCCCGCGGCCAATGACCGATACCACGACCACCATGAACAGCGTGTGCCAGAACAGCATTTCCCAAGGGCTGGCCAGAAAGGCCTCGAAGGTGCCCGTCGCCTGGCTGGCGGTGGCGCCGGTGAAGCCGCCGTCCGCCAAGCTGAGGATGTACTTGAACGCCCAGCCGCCGATGACGGCGTAGAAGGACAGGATCAGGAAGCCGGCCAGCAAGCCGGCCCAACCGATGAGCACCCAGCCCCGGTGCCGGTGGTGCTGCTGGGTCAGCGCACGCATGGTGTTGACCGGGCTTTGCCGCCCTTCCCGGCCGATCATCACTTCCGCCATCATGATGGGGATGCCAACTAGCGCGATGCACACCAAGTAAATCAGCACGAAGGCGCCGCCGCCGTTTTCGCCGGTGATGTAGGGGAACCGCCAGATGTTGCCCAAACCCACCGCCGAGCCCGCCGCCGCGAGCACGAACATCCAGCGGCTGGACCACATCCCATGCCTTGACTGCCCAGATTGCGCGACTTCGGCCACAACAATGCCCTCCCTGACTGGCTTCGTTCATTTTCGCTAAGCGATGAACGACAAACAACTGTGAGCCATCGCAACCTTATAATCGGCCAATGTCCGCCAAGAACGCTAAGCCAAGCGCCACCAAGCGCTCCGCGACCATCGCCCGCAACCGGCGGGCGAGTCACGACTACGCACTGACCGAGCGGTTCGAAGCGGGCTTGGTGCTGCAGGGCTGGGAGGTCAAGGCCATCCGCGCCGGCAAGGCGCAGCTCGTGGACAGCTATGTGCTGCTGCGCGATGGCGAGGCTTGGCTGCTTGGCGCCAACATCGCGCCCTTGCCGAGTGCCTCAAGCCACGTGGTTGCCGACCCCCAACGGACCCGCAAGCTGCTGCTGCACAGCCGCGAACTGGCCCGAATTTTCACCGCCACCCAAGCCAAGGGCTTTAGCTGCGTCGCCACCGCGATGTACTGGAAGCACAACCGGGTGAAGTGCGAGATCGCCCTCGGCAAGGGCAAGAAGCAGCATGACAAGCGCGCCGCGGCGCGGGACCGGGATTGGCAGCGGCAGAAGGCGCAAATCCACAAGCAGGGGCTTCGCGAAAGCTGAGCGGTAGCGGTCCCTAGCCCTACTCGCGCACCTGCACCGGCAAGTCGGTGATGCCGCGGATGAAGTTGGAATTGAGATATTCCGGCTCGCCGACCACTTCGACCTCCCGGAATCGCTTCAAGATCTCCTCCCAGATGATCCGAAGCTGCATCTCCGCCAGCCGATTGCCCAAGCAGCGGTGAATGCCAAAGCCGAAGGATAGGTGCTGGCGCGCGTTGGGGCGGTCGATCCAGAAGCGGTTCGGTTCGGCGATGCGCTCTTCATCGCGGTTGCCGGAGAGATACCAAATGCAGACCTTGTCCCACTGGCGAATCCGCTGGCCGCGAATCTCAACGTCTTCCAAGGCCGTGCGGCACATGTGCGCCACCGGCGACTGCCAGCGAATGATCTCCGGCACCATGTTGGGGATCAGGCCGGGGTTGGCCTTGAGCTTGGCGAATTCGCCGGGGAATTCGTTGAGCGCCAGCACCCCGCCGGAGATGGAGTTGCGGGTGGTGTCGTTGCCGCCCACGATCAGCAGCAGCACGTTGCCCAGGAATTCGCTGGGGGTCATGTTGCGGGTGGCCCCGCCTCGGGCCAGGAACGAAATCAGGTCCTCCCCCTGCTCCGGAGCGGCGGCCCGTTCCTGCCAGAGGGCGTTGAAGTACTCAAAGCACTTCCAGAGCTCCTGAAAGCCGTCCTCAAAGGTCTCGAAGTAGTCCGGGTCGCTGATGCGCTCCACCGTGTCGGACCAGTGGATGAGCTTATGCCGGTCCTCTTGGGGCACGTCAAACAAGGTCGCCAGCATCTGCCCGGTCAACTCCACCGACACACGGCGCACCCAATTGAACGTTTCGCCCCGGGGCAGTTCGTCCAGAATGGTCCCCGCACGGGCGCGAATCAGGTCTCCCAGCCGGCCGAGCTTGGAAGGCGCAAACATCGGCGCAACGGCCATCCTTTGGGCTTCGTGCGCCGGCGAGTCGGCCATGATGAACATGGGCAGGTGGAACATCGGGTCCGGCGGCGCTTCCAGCTTGCGGCCGCCAAGGCGGATGCCGCCGTTCATAATGTCCGAGGAAAAGAGGCCGTGGTGGGTGTCCACGTACTTCACGTCGTCGTAGCGGGTGAGCGACCAGTAGGGGCCAAACTGGCTCTCTTCGCACCAATGCACCGGCGATTCGGCGCGCAGCCGCTGGAACCAAGGCAGCGCCGTGTTGGCCTTGAACAGCGCCGGATGGGCAGGGTCCAACTCCGCTAGCGGAACCGACCACGGATCCCGGTGGGGGTCGAGCGGCCAAGCGTCGCGCCACTCCTTGGTGCTGCGGCGCATCGCTTCGTTGACTTGCTCTGCCCTATCGGCCATGTGAACAGCTCTGTGATCAATCGGTGGAGGTGCGCCTTTTATCACAGTGGGTAGTGGGATTCGACCGGCTCACCCGCCGCAGCGGATGCAAGGTGCCCTCCTCGCCAATGATGTACTCCGGGAACTCAACGTCGTAGTTGCCTAAGCTCGCAGCCTCGGCATCGGTGCGGGTGCCGCTCACCATGCCCAAGGTGCCGTACGTGCGCAGGCCCATCCGGGCCTTGAGTTTCGGGCTCGCTTCGTCCAACACCTCCTGCAGGCAGGTGACGCCCCAGTTCTCCTGTTGGCGCATCCAAGGCAAGCAGAAGAAGGTGGAGACGTGGCGGCGGGGGTGGCCTTCCGGGTTGGCCGCCGCGCCGTGCCAGACCCGCCCGTCCCAAGCGAAGACGCTGCCGGCGGGCGCCTCGATCTGCACCGCAAGTTCTCGGGGCGGCGCCTTGACCATGCACTCCGGCGGCCAGCGATGGCTGCCCGGCACCACCCAGGTGCTGCCCCGTTCGGGCGTGAAGTCGTCCAGCAGCCAGAACAGATTGCAGATGGCCGGAAAATCCGCCGTGGCCGGCACCTGCCCTTGGTCCCGATGCAGCGGCTGTACGTAAGAGCTCACGCCGTGAAAGAGGCCGCCCGTCAGGCTGGAAACCAAGAAATGCTTGCCCAGCAGATAGCCGGCCAGCGCATCGGTCTCCGGGCGCTCGACCAAATCCAGAAACGCCTTGCCCTTGTTGACCAGATTGGAGAGCTGCTGCCTCGGCCCCTCCGTGCCCGGCGGCGCGAGCGCCCCCAACGAACGCTCCGCCGCCGCCTGCCGCTCCAGCCGCTCCCGGAGCGCACCGACTTCCGCACCGCTCAGCACCCCGGTCAAAAAGCACAGGCCGTATTCGGTGAGGTCCGCCCGCGCCTGGTCAACGTCCGGCGTCGGCGCAGGCAACGGCAACGGCGTTGGCCCCCCAAGCGGTGGCGCGGCGACGTACTTGGTTTGCCGGTGGGCTGCGGATGGCATGAGCTCGGTCTCCGATTCACGATTGTCGCGGCGCACTATCTTATGCCGGTTTTGGCATAAATCGCCAAAACTTGGAGCACCGCTGAGACTAGGGAATGCCGAGTCTTTGCGCGCCGTTAACCTTGATCCCTCTCACGCAGCAGAAGGGATGATCGTCCCGAATGGTCCGGCTTATACTGGCCCATCACCAACGAAGGAGAAGCGCTGCATGGCTGTCACCGAAGGCGAAGCCCCGCCGGCCTTTACGCTGGCCGACACCGATGGCGCGGCGGTGTCCCTGGCGGATTTTGAAGGACGGGATCTGGTCGTTTACTTCTATCCCAAGGACGACACCCCGGGCTGCACCAAGGAGGCCTGCGGCTTTCGCGACCTGTGGAGCGGCTACGAGGCGGCAGGCGTCGCCGTGCTTGGCGTCTCGCCGGATGAGGGCGCATCGCATCGCAAGTTCATCGACAAGTACCAATTGCCCTTCACCCTGCTGTCGGACCCCAGCCGGGAGATGATGGCGGCCTACGGCGCTTGGGGCGAAAAGACGATGTACGGCAGGAAGACGGTCGGCGTCATTCGCTCCACCGTCTGGATTGGCGCCGACGGCACGGTGCGTCGGCATTGGCGGCGGGTGAGCCGGGCCGCGGACCATCCGGCGAAAGTGCTGGAAGCCATCACCAGCGCCCAAGGGTCAAGTTGAACGGGGCGACGGAGTGCCGGTCAGGAGCCCAGACGGTAACGCAGCTTGACCACGAACAGGTCGCCGAGCGGCTCATCGAACGCATCCTCAAGCAGGTCCCCGAATCCGGCGTCGTCCAAGCGCCGGGCTTGGTCCGCGAACCGGGTGTAGACGACGAACAGATCGGATAGCGGGGCGAGTTGCCAACGGTAACGGACCTGCAGCGCCATCTGGGAGACGGAGAAGTCAAAAGCGGCGAGGTCTGCCGGCCTTGGGCCTGGAATCAAATCCCCCGGCGTGGCGGGGATGCGCAGGAACCGTTGTTCGGTCGCCTTGACGCCCACCCACTGCAGGGAGGCGCGGAACTGCTGCCGGGCAGTGAGAAAGTAGTCCAGGCTGACCGTGGCCTGAAGCTGATCCGCCGCAAAGGTGGCGAACCTATCCGCTCCCTGATGCAGCAGCCAGCCGTCGCGGTCGTCCCTGCGAAGGGACAATCGACCACTCAGGCGATCATTGGGCTGCCAACTCAGGCCCGCCTTGACGTGGAAGGAGTGTCCCCCAAGACCCTCCTCCGCAAAGCCGCCGCCGAGGCTCCAGCTCAGCGGCTGGCTGGCGTCCGAGGCGTATTCGAACAGCGCCTCCACGCGCTCCTCCACCCGGTACGTGCCGTTGCCGAAGCTGTTTAGGTCGTCGTAGTGCTTGGGAAAGAAGTGCGCCCGTGCCAACAGCCTGCCCAAGTTGTTCAGATACAGCCGATTGGAGATGAACAGGCCGCTGCCTATGTGCAGCCCATCCAAATTGCGCCGCAGGAAGCCGCGGATGTCGAATTCGTTGTCGCGGGCCCAACCCAAGTTGGAGTCGATGCGGCTGAAGGCCGAACGCAGTTGATAGTAGTTGTTGCGGGACAGGAAGCCCAAGTCGTTCAGATCGACGTTGCGATCCATGACTTCGACTCCCACTCGTTGGGTCATGCCACGGCGGTAGGTGTATTCAAGGTCCGTGAAGCCCCCGTAGCCCTGCGCCTCGCCGTCGATGTCGGAAGTGAACGCCTGCCCATCGACCTTCCACTTGCCGTTGGCGGTCAGGTAGTGCCAGTCGAGGCCATGCGCCAAGGCGTCGCGGCGGGGGTTCAGCACCGCAGTCGAGAGAATGCCGAGGCCCCGGGTGGCGCCGCCGGAGTTGTCCTCCCACAGCAAGCGCGCCACGCCATAGTCGGTGCCCGGTTCCTTGAGTTTCAAGTCCGCTCCGGCATCGGTGGTAGCGTTGAACCGCACGTCATCTTCCACCGCCGCCATGGCGCCATAGCGAAACTGGCCGAACTGCCCGGTCATCTTGACAGCGCCGAGCAGGTCCACCGGCTGGATGCGCTCCCGTTCCGAAACATCAACCCCGGCTGCCAGTTCCGGTGCCATGGGGCGACCGCCGATGCGGCGCGTGTTCACCATGGTGTAGGGCGCACCGGACATGCCCACGGGCCGACCATCGATCTGCGCCCGGGGCGTGGCGACGAAAATCTGCTGGCCTTCAACGAAGAACAGGCGCTTTTCGGGAAAGAAGGTTTCCGTGGCGGAGAGGTTGATCACCACATCGTCGGACTCGACGGCCCCGAAGTCCGGGTTGAGCGTACCGGTCAGTTGAAAGTTGGTGGAAGGCCGCCAAAAGACGTCCACGCCCGCGTTGTAACGGCTTTTGCCCTCGATTCGGTCACGGCTGGCCGACACATAGGGATAAACCTCGTACTGCTGGCGCGGATCGACCCCTTCCACTATGAGGGGCTGCATGTCGGTCATGAACGTGGGGCTGGTGAACGGCAGGGGCGGCCAGCCCCAGCGCGCCAGCTTATGGCCCACGCGCCGAATCACGTAAGCGCCGATCTGGCGGGAGCCTTCGGCATGGGGCATGGCCAGAATGTTCCACGGAATCATCATCTCCGCCGACCAGCCGGTGGCCGTTCTCGTGGTGGCGCCCCGCCACGGGCCATCCCACTCCCGGGAAAAGCGCTGCTCCGGCAGCATGGTGCCGTCATTCAGGGTGTCGCCGAGGGCCAGCTCAAACCAATAGCCGTAGCGGGCTTGCCCGGAAGTGTCCAGCATGATGCCTATGCTGTCGCGTTCATCGACGGAGACATCCCGGCCGGTCAGCCGCTGAATGATGGTCTCGGCGGGCTGGTCCACGTCCACGCCAACGTACAGGCCCCGTTCGGTGTGGAAAAGGCGCAGGCGGGTGGCGTAGGGTGGCTTCTCCATCGTGTCGGGCGTCACCACCGCAAAGTCCGTCTGCTGGGGCAGACGCCCCCACACGGCCTCGTCGAGCCGCCCATCCACGCGAACCTTCGCCTCGTGGGCCGGCACATGGGTCAGGGTCAGTGGCAAACGCGACGCGGTCCAAGCCATGGACGGGACGAGACAACTCAAGAGGAAGGCCATCCCAACCATCTGCAAGGCCCAGCGGCTCATGGCCGGCGCACCCGGCCCGGCATTTGTCTCCAAATTGAGCAAGCCTTTAAGCCATGCGCCGCGCCAGCCAGTCCAAGATCAGGCGATTGGTCTCTTCGGGCTGCTCTTGCTGAATCCAATGGCCGCACTCCAACGTGCATGTCTCTACGTCCGGCACATAGGTTTCGAGCCTGGGGTTCTGCGGCACCATGTCGTAGCGCCCGTGCAGCATCAGGGCGGGCTGGTCCACCCGTTGGCGCACCTCGGCCGTGGTCTCCCAGTTGCGGCTGAAGTTGCGGTACCAGTTGAGCCCGCCGGTAAAGCCCGAACGCTTGAAGGTCGCCACGAACACCGCCAAGTCAGCCTCGCTCATCATCAGCTCGCCAGACGGGTTGGCGCCGGTGGCCAAGTCGATGATCGTCTCGCCGGCAGGCTGGTTTCGGGGTTCTTCGTGCCACTGCCCGGTGCGGTAGATGTTGCGCAGGAAGTTCTCAGTATTGGCGTCGAATGAAGCGTCGGCCACGCCCGGCTGGCGATTGAAGTGGACGATGTAAAAGTCGCTGCCCATCGCCGCTTCGAAGGTGTCAATGGGATCCTCCGCCGGGCGCTCCAGAAAGGGAACGCTCAAGTTCACCACCCCCCGCACCCGGCCCGGATGCAGCATGGCCAGGTTCCACACCACGATGGCGCCCCAGTCGTGGCCAACGAACACGGCATCGCCATGGCCGAAGTGGTCGAGCAGCCCCACGAGATCACCGCAAAGATGGTGGATGTCGTAGTCGGCCACCGGCGCCGGGCGGCTCGAACGGCCATAACCGCGCTGGTTTGGCACCATGACGTGGTGCCCCGCATCGACCAGCGGCGCAATCTGATGACGCCAGGAGTAGGCGCACTCCGGCCACCCGTGGCACAGCACGATGGGGCTTCCCCCGGGGTCGCCTGCGCTGAACACCTCAAGGGTGATGCCGTTGACGTCAATGAATTCGGCGGTGGGGAATGGGGTCACTGGCTGCCTCACGGGGTTGTGGATCAGCTCATGGTAGCCCAGCACCCCCTTCGCCACTACCCGCCGAAAGGCAAGGAATAGCTTCGCGGTTAGACGTCTAACCGACATGGCCAGCTTATTGGCGGTGCTACACTTTGCGGAAGTTTCTCAATAGGGAAGTGGGAAGCGATATGGAGCCCGCTGCAGCAGCTATTGCGAAAGGACGCACCGATGACCTGTGACTTGGCGATTCGCCCCGTTCGATAGCGCAAATGCCCAACCCCTCCGCCGCCATTCCCACGCCCGGCATCCGCGTCCTCGTGCGCGATGCGGAGTGGATTGTTCGGCGCGTTGACCACGCACCTGGTGGCTACCAGATAACTTGCGAAGGCGCTTCCGAACTGGTGCGCGGCAGGGAAGCCGTTTTCCTCACCGCGCTAGAGCCCCAGATCGAAGTGCTCGACCCCGCCCAGACGCGGTTGGTCGCCGACCGGTCCGCACAGTTCGCGGATAGCCTGCTCTACATGGAAAGCCAACTGCGCCAAGCCGTGCCCAATGACGGCGGCATACACGTCGGCCACACCGCGGCCATGGATGTGGTGCCGTACCAGCTTGAGCCGGCCCGCCTCGCTCTGGGGCGCCCTCGCCAACGCATTTTGATCGCCGATGCCGTGGGGCTCGGCAAGACGCTGGAAGCGGGCATCCTCGTTAGCGAACTCATCGCCCGGGGGCGCGGGCGGCGGATTCTGGTGCTGGTGGTCAAGAGCATGTTGGCGCAGTTCCAGAAGGAATTCTGGAGCCGCTTCACCATCCCGCTCACGCGGCTCGATTCGGTTGGCATCCAGCGCGTGCGCAGCCGCATCCCCACCAACCACAACCCCTTCTATTACTACGACAAGTCAATCATCTCCATCGACACGCTCAAGCAGGATGCTGAGTACCGCACCTACCTCGAACAGACCCGTTGGGACATCATCGTCATCGACGAAGCCCACAACGTGGCCGACCGCGGCACGTCGTCATTGCGCAGCCGCCTCGCCAAGCGCCTCTCGAAGTGCTCAGACACCCTCATCATGCTCTCGGCAACGCCGCACGATGGCCAGGCGCGGAGCTTTGCGAGCCTGGTCAACATGTTGGACGCAACGGCCATCGCAGACCCCGACGACTACACCAAGGAGGACTTCCGTCCCGGCCTTGTCATCCGCCGCTTCAAGAAGGACGTGCAGGCGCAAGTGCGCACAGCGTTCAGGGACCGGGAGGTGCACGCCCAGAGATTCGCTGCGTCGGCCATCGAAGAGGCAGCCTACGAAGCGCTATTGGCGGTTCCCAAGGCGGACGAAAGAACCGCCCGGAACCGCGACCTTTTTCACGTTACGTTGGAGAAGGCGCTCTTTTCCAGCCCGGCGGCCTGCTTGGAGACCTTGGATGAACGGCTCAAGCGACGCCAACAGGAAATCGGCGATGGCGATGCCCCAGATGCTGTTGCGGCGGAGATGGACGCGTTGCGAAGGCTTCGCGGTGTCTTGGAGAAAATCGCGCCGGCAGACTACGCCAAGTACCAAGCCCTGCTCGGCGCCATCCGCGGCGGCTGGCCGTTCCTCTGGACGCCGGACACCGCCGAAGACCGCCTCGTCATATTCACCGAACGCATCGCCACACTAAGCTGGCTGCGCACCCGCCTCGCCGAGGACCTGGCTCTAAAGCGGGACCAGATCGACATCCTGCACGGGGGCTTAAGCGACATCGAACAGCAGCGGGTTGTGGAGGACTTCGGCAATGCCGTGCGTCCGGTGCGCCTGCTCCTGTGCTCGGACGTCGCTGCCGAGGGCATCAACCTGCACTATCAATGCCACCGCCTCATCCACTTCGACATGCCTTGGTCGCTGATGGTCTTCCAGCAGCGTAACGGCCGGGTGGACCGCTACGGCCAAACCACCACGCCGCAGATCGTCTATCTCGTCACCCAGAGCGCCAACCCCACCATCCGGGGCGATACCCGTATTTTGGAGGTGCTGATGGAAAAGGACGAGCAGGCGTACAAGAACATCGGCGACCCGTCGGTGTTCATGGACGTCTATGACACCGCCGAGGAGGAGCAGATCACCAAAACCGCCATCGCCGATGGCGAATCCGCCGACGCCTTCGACCGCCGCTGGCAGCCCAAGCCCAACGAAGGCGACGACCTTCTGGCCTTGTTCCTGCAGGGCGGCGGGGAGGCGACGGAACCAGAAACGCCGACCACGCCGCCGCCGCCAGTGTCGCTGTTCCCGAGCGACCTGCACTACTGCGAAGCAGCATTGCACCGGCTGCGCACGCAACGCGAACAAGCCTTGGGCGGTGAAATGCCATACCCAGGCGCGCGGTTGCGCTTCGCAGCGGACAGGAATGCCAAAACCCTCACCGTGGACGCCCCGGAAGACCTTGTGGCCCGGTACAGTCACCTGCCGCCGGAAGTGCTGCCCGAAAGCCGTCGCTTGGTGCTCACAACCAGCCGCTCCCGCATGGCGGAGGCCATCGCCGAAAGCCGTCGAGCGGAAGCAAATTGGCCGCGGCTGCACTACCTGTGGCGCTTGAGCCCGGTAGTCGAGTGGCTGAACGACCGCATGCTCACGGCATTCGGCCGCTTTGAAGCCCCAGTCCTCAGCGGCCTCCCAGGCCTCGGGGCAGACGAATGCGTGTTCGTTCTCTCCGGCCTAGTGCCCAACCTAAAGGGCCATCCGCTGATGTACGAGTGGGTGGCGCTTTCGTTCGTTGCTGGCGAATTCTCGGAACCCCTGACCTTCGAGGCCATCGTGGAGCGCACAGGCTTAGGGCGGCGCGAAATCCCAAACCGCGAGCAGCCGCCCGACTTAGACCGCCTAAACGCCTTGCTGCCCGAAGCCGTGAAACGCGCCCGGCAGCACTTCCTGCAACGGCGCAAAGCCTTCGAGGAGGCCATCAATGCCCAACTCAACGAGGAAGTCGACGCCTTGGATGCCTTTAGGGACAGACGTCTCCAGCAACTCGAATTGGACATTGCCCAACCCGCTCAGACAGACCCGCTCAAGCGACAGTATCGCAGTCAGGCTAGCGCCGAAGTGGAAGAGGTGTACGACGAGTACCTCACTTGGATCCAAGACACTATGACCACGGAGCCATCGCCTTGGGTGAAGGTGATCTGCGCAATGACCCCGTAGGCGAACTGATGCTGGGCCATCAAAAGTTCCTTTGGGAGCTTCTGGTCTAGCAAAAAGGCGCTTGGTTACGCCGGGCTCAATGGATAGGATATGGACCGAAGCCTATCTGTCACCTAGGCAACTCAATCCTGAAAACGGGCGATCAGAGGAACCCCCGGCCAAGGCTTACGGGGGTTGGACCCGAAAGCCGGACCGGGCGAGGACGCGAGCCTGACAAACTCTGCCCCACTATAGGGCAACGTCCTCGGCCTCGCAAGAGGAAGTCTTGTCCAATCAGGAATGAGCCTGAAGAGGGGGCGGATTTCCAGCGGAAAA
>VYDB01000008.1 GCA_009843635.1 Gammaproteobacteria bacterium | reverse complement strand
TTAAGGCCGAGGCGCAAGCGGCTCACGCTGGAGTCCGCGGCCGCCAGGCCATCGACGCGGTCTGATGCGGTGCGCGCCCAAAGGGCGTCGGAGACCCATGCGACCGAGGCGCCGCCGGGCAGGGTGAAGATGTCGCTGCGGATTCCGGCTGTCGCCAGCGTCCAGTCGATCTGCGCCTCAAGCAGTTCGGCGGTCTCCGTTTCCAGCGTCGTTTCGCCGACGCCATAGCCTGCGGCGCTCCATATCTCAAGCCGCTCCGAGGCCCGCCAGGAGGCATAGGGAATCGCCGCCGTGAGCGTGGTCCGGATAGCGCCGTCCATGGCCGGGGCATCTGCCACGGCGCCCGATCCGCGGAAGCCGCCGCTGCCCCGGCTCCGTGTCAGCGCCATGCCGGCCAGCCAGTTGCTTCTCGCGTAGTCTGCGCCGAGCATCGCCGTCGTGACCTCGCCGTCAAGGCCGAGCGCGCCCTCCCGGGCGTCGAACCGAGCCTGCGATCCGCGCCCCCAGAATCCGAGCACGCCACCGTTCCCGTCCTGTTCGCCGGTGTAGGTGAATTGGCTGCCCAACAGCAGTTGCCCGAGGTCCCCGGTCGCCGAACTGCCGTGCGCTATGGGTGCGCCGCCGTGATGGAATTCCCCTGCCGGCAGAGCGAACGCGCCCGCATCACCGACATCCGGCTGCGTCGAGGCTTCCGAAGGACCGCCCCGGCGGCCGCCGATCGGCAGCCATCCGATCGTTCCCCGAAACCCCGGCGCATGGGCCGATTCGGCCTCGCCGCGGCGCGCCCCCAGGCGATTCTCGATGCCGTCGAGCGCCTGCTCCGCCACCGCGCGCCCGAAGCGCCCGAGCCACGCCGCGGGCATCGGGTCGGTGTTCACGATCGTCCCCACCGCCACACCGTCCGCGATTTCCGCGCCCTGTGCATCCGACAATACCACCTCGAAGGTCTCCGGGTCCTCGTCGTGGCCATCGTTATAGAGGCGCACCCGGAACCGCTGTGTGGTCTCTTCCGGCGCGAAGGTGCGCGTCCCGTTCGTCGCCAGGTAGTCCCGGTTCCTGCGCGCCGAGACCGGCGTTGATTCGCGCGTGCGGTAGCGCACCGTGACCAGCTTGTCCGACGCCGCGCTGAGGCGCACCGTGAACCAGATAAACCCGTCGCTTTCGTTCGCGGTGGCATCGTCCACCGAGAACGTCGGCGTTTCGGGGTCGGGCGCGGGGTCGTCGTTGTCGCGCACTGTGACTGTTGCGCTGGATTGGGCGGAGGACACTGCGTAGCCCGCGCCCGACTTGACGGTGAGGCTCACCGAGCCGTCGGGCTCGTCGGCGCTGTCGTCCTGCGTTGCGACCTCGACGGCGACGCTGCCGCTCGTCGGCACCGTGACGGTTCTTGAGCCGGTCGCGCCGGAGGCGGCCACGTCGCCCGTCTGGGCGACGGTGATCGTCACGTCGAGCGGCGCGGATGGGGCCGGGCTGGCGCTCACCGTGAAGGACGCCTTGCCGCCCTCCGTGACCGCGCCGCCCGCGGAGACCGACACCTCGGGGTCGGGGGAGGGGTCGTCGTTGTCGCGCACCGCGACGGTGGCGCTGGCCTGGGCGGAGGCCAAGGCGTAGCCCGAGCCTGCATTGACAGTGACGCTCACCGAGCCGTCCGGCTCGTCGGCGCTGTCGTCCTCCGTCGCGACCTCGACGGCGACGCCGCCGCTCGTCGGCACCGTGACGGTTCTTGAGCCGGTCGCGCCGGAGGCGGCCACGTCGCCCGTCTGGGCGACGGTGATCGTCACGTCGAGCGGCGCGGATGGGGCCGGGCTGGCGCTCACCGTGAAGGACGCCTTGCCGCCCTCCGTGACCGCGCCGCCCGCGGAGACCGACACCTCGGGGTCGGGGGAGGGGTCGTCGTTGTCGCGCACCGCGACGGTGGCGCTGGCCTGCGCGGAAGCCACGGCGTAGCCCGCGCCGACCTTGACGGTGACGCTCACCGAGCCGTCGGGCTCGTCCGTGCTGTCGTCATCGGTCGCGACCTCGACGGCAATGCTGCCGCCTGTCGGCACAGTGACGGTTCTGCTGCCGGTCGCGCCGGAGGCGGCGACGTCCCCGCTCTGGGCGACCGTGAGCTTCACGTCGAGCGGCGCGGAAGGCGCGGGGCTGGCGGTCACGGTGAAGGACGCCTTGCCGCCTTCCGTCACCGCGCTGCCGGCGGACACCGACACTTCGGGGTCGGACGCCGCTCCTTCGATGCATTCGAGCGCCGTCGCGAAGCGGCTCCAGCCGCGCGAGCGCGCCGAGGCCGACGTCATCGGCGAGATCGCGCGCGCGTCCGCCGTCCAATCCGACGGGCTCCGCGCGCCGAACGCCACCAGCACGCTGAACCAATTCTCGGCGTAGTCGGGCGGCCGGTGCCGGTTCTGCTCGTAGAGCCGCTCCGCCGTCGCCAGCAGGTCGTCCGACACGCACGAGGACACGCGCGTCGGCGGCGCGTCGTCGTTGTCGCGCACGGTGACGCTGGCGCTGGCGTGTGCGGAGGACACGGTGTAGGCCGCGCTGGCCTTGACGGTGACGCTCACCGAGCCGTCGGGCTCGTCGGCGCCGTCGTCATCGGTCGCGACCTCGACGGCGACGCTGCCGCTCGTCGGCACCGTGACGGTTCTGGCGCCGGTCGCCCCTGACGCGGCCACCTCCCCGCTCTGGGCGA
>VYDB01000073.1 GCA_009843635.1 Gammaproteobacteria bacterium | reverse complement strand
GTTTCCTGTTCCTGAGGGGCCAAATTGAGCGTTTTCGCGGGCAATTCGAGCGCTTATTCATTGAAGGTCCAAACAAGTTAGCGCTTATGGGGGGGACGCCCTCGATTAGGCTATTGGAATGCCCTTCATTCGCTGGAATCTTCGAGAGATTGAACGCCCTTCAACCCGACCCGATGGCTGATACCGGCTGAGACACCCGTCTTGGGGTTTCCGATCAGTGAGCAGATTCCGGGCTAGCGACCTTGGCGTGTTTGGCGCGGTTCAGGAACTCCGCCTCGGTGCCACAGTCGATGATCCAGTCGCCGACCTCCGCCAAGCGCTGCGGGTCGGTCTCGCCTTCGATCTGGGCGGAAAGGCGCGCTGCCGCCTGCCCGCCGAACTTCCGGCCAGCCAGTTGGCACAGTAGCGCCCGCTCGTCGGCGCGGGCTTGCGCCCTGCCTTCGGCCAGCCAGTGGTTCACCATGGACTTCAACATAAACGACTTCATTTCCTGAAACTCCCCAAGCTCTGCAATTTCCCTCAGCCTGCGCTTCAGCTTCGGCACCTTCGGCAGCTCTGGCGCGAGCGACTGCCAAATCCACTCCACGAACGCGATTCGAAGGTTCCGGTGCTTAGGCCCGCCCAAGCACTCCGAGAGGCGACCAAGCACCCCTTCCGGGTCATGCGCCAAAGCCCCTTGGTGGATCTCGATCTGCAACGTCACGGCGTTGCGCCTAGGCAAATCCTCAACCCTGACTCGGCCCATGTCAACCAGCTTGAGGCCCGGCCAATCCGATTCGCCGCTCGCGGAAATTCCCGCCAAGTCGGTCGGCGCTCGCCAGGGGCGCATGCCGTGGTGCAGCACGACTGGCTGCACCATCGGCAGGCGCCCGTCGGGGTCCAGCTCGCCCTGCCGGGCAAGATCTTCGAGCAGCAGGCTCACGTAGGTGCTCACGCGCAGCGGCATTAGGCGATCGGGCCGGCGCTGGTACTCAACCGGCAGGATGAGGCTGCCGCCGCCGCGCCGCCGCACTCGCCAAACCCCATCGCCGACGCGCCGCTCCAGCCGGGGGCCGAACCACTCGGCGGGCAGGCGCTCCAAGGTGCTGAGGTCGAGCGTCTCGAACAGCGCGGGGGACAAGACGACCTCCATGAGGTCTCCCGCCATCAGCGCGAAGGCGTAGAGATTCTTGAATGCCGCGTCGTGGCGCCGCCTGCCCTTTTTGGTCCGCTTGGCCATGCGGGCATGGTGACTGGCGGACCAGCGGAAATCTGTACGTTACTGCCCTACGCGTTGTGCGAGATTGTCCCGGCGTGGCTTGGATGCCGCGGATTTCCCTGTGATCGACCGAATTTTGGCGGTTTGAAGATGGTCGAACGCTTGACCCTTGAATTTTGAAACAAGTTAACTCTTGTGGGCGTCCCGCCCTCGATTGGGCCAGTGGAACGCGCCTTCCGTCAGGGGGTTGGGAGTCTATTCCATGAAAGGGGTGGCCCCTCGCGCTCCCCGGCTGAGGGCTCTTTTCATGCGAGGGGCGGGCCCCTCGCGCTCCCCGGCTGAGGGCTCTGCGTCTAAAGGCCAGGCGCCGCCAACACGCAGGTTGTCCCTTGCTCTCCCCGCAAATGGATGCGCCGCAAACTCGCCTTCGGTGCCAAGCAGGCTTCTTCGGCAGCCAAGCGCAAATCGCCAACCTGCACCTCGCCGCCGATGGCCATGCACAGGGCGTACGGCGCATCGGCGGGCAGAGCAGCGGGACGGTGGGGATCCAGCGCGGCGCGCCAGACGCCAAAATCGCCAAAGGCAGCGATGCGCTCCACCCCTGGGGCAACCGTTTCGAACGGTGTCGGCAGCGGCGGGTCGAGGCTCATGCAGGCAATGGCATCCTCGCTGTCCCAATGCCCTTGGGTGACCACCTCTTGGGCGAAGGAGATGATGCGGCGCTCATAGGTCGGCGTCTGAAACTCCACGACCCGCACCCCGTGCTGCAGGGCGTGCGGCGTCCAAGACGGCACGGTCACGACATCGCCGACCTGCAAAGGGGCGCTGGCGGTGAAGGCCTCCATGGCAGCGCGCCGCTGCCGTTCCACCGCTCCGGAGGAGTGCTCGCCTGCATCAATGGCACGGCGTTCCCGCTCATAGGCCCGCACCGCCTCCAAGTAGGCCGCCCGAAAGGCGTGGTCGTTCCCATAGGACTGCCGCCGCGCCTGATCCATGCCTAGGCGGATGCGGCCGCGTCCATCAGGCCAAGCCTTGCGGTCGATGGCCGTGACGATGTAAACCTCGCGCTTGCGCTCGTGAACCTCGAAATAGAGATCGCCCAGAATTGGCGTGGGATGGGGGTCAAGCACCTTCAACAGGATCACCGGCGCCTTGATGCCCACCGCTTCAAGATAGCGCGACAACGGCACGGAACCTGCGGCAGTGCGCACCGCGCTCTCCCCTCTCGCCTCAATCGCCGAGTGCCAGATTTCGCGGCCCCAAGGCTTGGCGACGGTCACCGGCTCGAGCTTGACGGGGGCGCTTGGGTCGATCTTGATCCGGGCCAATGTCCGATTCCTGACGCAATTCGCGCTTGAGCGGTTATAGTGGACGAATCGACCAAGACCGTAAACGCTTGATTCTAGACTTACCAACATCCCGGCCCTACAACGCGCCGCACGTCTTCGGCTTTCTTGAAGCGCGCGCCCTGCCTGGCCTCGAAGCCGTGGAGGGGCTCGAATACCGGCGCCGCCTGCCCCGGCAGGATGGCGGCTCGGTTTGGCTCAAGGTGAGCTGGCGGGACGACGCCCCGCGTCTGCACCTGCCAGAGAAAGCCGCAGGGCCGCCAAGCGAGTGGGTTGCGCGGGTGCGGCGCTTGTTCGATCTCGACGCCAACTCCGTACTCATCGACCGCCACCTAGGGGCTGACCCACTGCTCGCGCCTTGGGTGCAGGCAGCGCCGGGGCTGCGCGTTCCCGGTGCTTGGGACGGCTTCGAAACCGCCGTTCGCGCCGTGCTCGGCCAACAGGTGAGCGTCGCCCGCGCCACCCAATTGGCAGCCCGGTTAATGCAACGATTCGGCGACGGCAGCTTCCCATGCGCCAAGCGGCTGCGCGATGCCGACGTTGCCGCAATCGGCATGCCCGGCCAGCGCGGTAAAGCGGTGCGAGCGCTGGCCGCGGCCGCAGCGGATGGCAGCCTCGACCTGCTGGAGGGCGCAGACGGCCCGTCGTTGCGGGCGGCGCTTTGCAATCTGCCCGGCATCGGCCCTTGGACCGCGGCCTACATTGCCCTACGGGTGGCCAAGGACGCCGATGCGTTTCCGGCGGGCGATTGGGTGGTGCGCAAGGTCCTCAATGCAACCACCGCCGGATCTGCCAAACGCGCCGCGGCCTGGTCGCCTTGGCGAGCCTATGCGCTGATGCACCTGTGGCATCGCGCCGCACAGCCAAGCGAACGTGAAACAACCCCAAACGGCAAGCGGGCTGCGTTGAGCGCCTGAAGAACGTGACATCGAGGAGACCCACCCATGCACTACACCTATCACGACAGCCCCATCGGTCCGCTGCTGCTGGCCGAGCGGAATGGAACCTTGACGACCATACGCTTTCCGCTGGACGGCGCACGGGAAGCGCCAGAATTCGGCTGGGAGCTGTCGAATGCGCCTTTCCGCGACGTGAAGGAACAGCTCGACGGCTACTTTGCGGGACGCAGGCAGCGGTTCGACCTGGCCCTAGCGCCGACCGGAACCGCCTTCCAGCGCAAAGTGCTTGAGGCGCTGCAAGCCATCCCCTACGGCGAGACGCGCAGTTACAAGGAAGTAGCCGCCGCCATCGGCAAGCCGCGCGCCGTGCGGGCCGTTGGCGCCGCCAACGGCCGCAACCCCATCCCCATCATCATTCCCTGCCACCGGGTGATCGGCAGCGACGGTTCGCTCACCGGCTTCGGCGGCGGCCTGGAGGTCAAGCGTGCGTTGCTGGCCCTCGAACAGGATGCCGGGCTGTTCTCGTGAGCCAAGCGGAACCAGCGCCATACCGCGCCAACGTTGACTGGTTCATCTTCAGCGCCGGGGCGCTGGGCATCCTGGCTGTCTGCCTGCCCTTGATCCTGTTCCCCGAGTGGGGCAAGGCTGCCTTGACCACGGCTTTCGAGGCCGTAACCCATGGCTTGGGCTCCGTTTACATCGTCACAGCCGGTGCGGTGCTGCTGTTCCTGCTCTACCTGGCCTTCGGCCGCTTCGGCAAGGTGGTGCTCGGCGACGGCTCGGCCCCGGACTACGGCGATTTCAGTTGGACCTCCATGCTGTTCTGCGGCGGCATCGGCACCAGCGTGCTCTATTGGGGAACCGTGGAGTGGGCCTACTACTACAACGCGCCACCGTTCGGCGTCGCCCCGGGCACGGACGAGGCGATGCGCTGGGCGGCCAGCTACCCCATCTTCCACTGGGGCTTCATCGGCTGGGCGCTCTACTGCCTGCCGGGCGTCGCCATCGCCTACGCCTACCACGTGCGGAAAATGCCGGTGCTGCGGCTGAGCGCCGCCTGCAAGGCCGTTCTCGGCCGCAGCGCTGACGGTTGGCTGGGCCGGATCGTTGACCTGCTGTTCATGATCGGCCTGTTGGGCGCGGTCAGCACCGGCATGGGGCTGGCCATAGCCATGATCGGCGCTGGGTTGACCCGCATGACCGGCATAGCCCCGAGCTTTGGGTTGGACCTGGTGGTCATCGCGACCATCACGGCGACCTTCGCGGTCAGCGTTTACGTCGGCCTCGAAGCCGGCATCAAACGGCTGAGCAACCTCAATGTCGGCTTGGCCTTCCTGCTGCTGGCCCTAGTGCTGGCCTTCGGGCCCACCCGCCACATCGTCGAGCAGGGCACCGCTTCCGTGAGTCACTTCCTGGCGAACTTCATTACCATGAGCACTTGGCTCGACCTTTCGAACTCGTCCGGCTTCGACGAAGCCTGGACGGTCTTCTACTGGGCGTGGTGGCTGGCCCTGGGTCCCTTCATGGGCATGTTCATCACCAAGATCTCCGGTGGCCGCACCATACGCCAAGTGGTGCTGGGCACCTTGGGCTGGGGCACCTTGGGCTGCACCCTGTTCTTCGTGGTTCTCGGCAGCACAGCGCACTACCAGGAATTCAACGGTCAAACCGAGGTGCTGGCGTTGGTCAACGACGGACGGGCCAACGAAGCGATGGTGCAAATGCTCGCCACCCTGCCCTTGGGCGAACTCGTGCTACCCCTGTTCGTGCTGATCTGCATGATCTTCGCCGCCACCAGCTACGACAGCGCCGCCTACACCCTGGCCTCTTGCGCCAGCCGGTCGCTCCCGGTTCACGAGCACCCGGCCCGCCTGCATCGGGTGTTCTGGGCCTTCGCCATTGGCGGCCTGCCGATTTCGCTGATCTACGTCGGTGGTCTGTTGTCCCTGCAATCGGCGGTGGTGGTGACCTCGGTGCCGCTGCTGCTGGTGTTTGCGCTGCTCGCCGCCTCCTTGGTTAAGGGACTGATCGAGGATACGCCGGGGCGGGGCTGATGCGCAGCGTCAGGCTGATCGCAATCGATCTGCCGCTGCGGAAATGTACTCCGGGCCGATGCCGCAGCAGCCGCCGATGAGGGAAGCGCCCAATTCCCGCCATTGAAGGGCATGGTTGACGAAGGCCTCGACGGACAGTTCCCGGCGTACGGTTTGCGCGTCGCCGTCCAAGGTCCAGCCGTCCGGTACGCTGAACCGATTCGGATAGGCACCTAGGGGCTTGTCCGTCAATTCGGCCAACTGCGCCAGCCCGCTGGCAATCGCTTGTGGCGACGTGCAGTTGAACAGCAAGGCGTCGGGTGCCAGATCGGCAACGCCATCAAGCGCCGCCGCCAACGTCTCGCCGCTGCGCAAGCCCGCGCCGGCCGCTTCCGCCAACGTCCAGGAGACATGGACCGGCTTGGTCGAATGGCGCCGGGCCATGCTGGCAGCGTTGCGGGCCTCCCGGGCCGAGGACATGGTCTCGCAGATGAAGAGGTCCACGTAGGGTTCAAGGGCTTCGACCATTTGCCGATAGAGTGGCTGCGCATCGGCATCCGGCGGCACTAGGTCCGCCCGGTAGCTTTCGCTCAGTGGCGGCAGTGACCCGGCCACCAGCGCCTTGCTTGCAGACCCATCGACCGCTGAACGCGCCAGCTTTCCCGCCAACTCGGTCAGCTCCAGCCAGCGCCGCTCCATGCCAAGCTTGCCCAAATAGCTGGGAATGGTGGAGTAGGTGTTGGTGATGATGATCTCGGCGCCCGCGACCATGTAGTCGCGATGCACCTCGATCACCGCTTCCGGGGCCTCAAGCAGCGCCCGTGCGGACCACAGGCCGCGCGCATCGCCGACGCCCCGGCGGATGAGCTCCGACCCCATGCCGCCGTCGAGAATGATGGTCATGTCCGTGCCCCTATCAGCAGGCGCGGCAGTTTGCCCTATGCGTTGAAGTCAATAAACCCGCTTTTGGCAAAAAACACTTTTGGCAAAAGAATTCTTGCCAAGTTTTCATTGCCGTCTTCGGAAGGAACTCAACCGTCGATCAACCCAGTGAACTTCTCAAAATAGTCGGGGAAGGTCTTGGCGACGCAGCCTGGATTCTTGATGGTGACGGGAACGCCGCCCAAGGCCGCCAAGGAAAAGCACATGGCCATGCGGTGGTCGCCATAGGTTTCGATGGTGGCGGGCCTGAGCGTTGCCGGCGGCTCTATGGCTAGGTAATCCGGCCCTTCTTCGACCTCGGCGCCGAGTTTGCGCAGTTCCTGCGCCATGGCTGAGAGCCGGTCGGTTTCCTTGACCCGCCAGTTGGCGATGTTGCCGATGCGGGTCACGCCCTTGGCGAACAGCGCCAGCACGGCAACGGTCATGGCGGCATCCGGGATGTGGTTGAGATCGGCGTCAATCCCCGACAGCGGGGCCGGTTTGACGGCAACGCTCGTAGCGCTGCGCTCCACTCGGGCACCCATGGCTTCGAGCACGGCGGCAAAGGCGGCATCGCCTTGGATGCTGGCCGCGCCGACGCCTTCGACGCGAACTCCGCGGCCAGCAATGGCGCCGGCGGCAAGGAAGTAGGTGGCGGAAGATGCGTCGCCCTCCACGAGGCATTCTCCTGGTGACCGGTAGCCTTCGTTGGCCACCTCAAAGCGTTGGTGACCGACATGGTGAACCGCCGCGCCAAAGCGGGACATCAGATCCAAGGTGATGTCGATGTAGGGCTTGGAGACCAGGCCGCCATGCACGCGAAGGGTGACGGGGCGCTGCGCCAAGGGCGCGGCAAGCAGCACAGAGGTCAGGAACTGGCTGGACAGGCTGCCGTCGATTTCAGCCTCGCCCCCCGCCAATCCGCCAGCCCGAATGCGCACGGGCGGGTAGCCAGCCGTTGCGGCGTAGTCGAGGTCCGCGCCCAAGGCACGCAGCGCATCCACCAAGGGGCCGATGGGCCGTTCCCGCATGCGCGGCGTGCCATCGAGAACGAACTCGCCGTTGCCCAACGTAAGCGCCGCCACCAAGGGGCGCATCGCGGTGCCGGCCAAGCCCAAGTTCAATTCGACGCAGCGGCCATCCGTGACCAACGGGCCGCCGCCCTCCACCACCCAAGCATCCCGGTCCTGGGTCACTGCAATGCCGAGCGCATTGAGGGCGCGGCGCATCAACTCGGTGTCTTCGCTGTCGAGCAGATTGAGAATCCGAGTGCGGCCTCGGGCGAGCGCAGCCAATAGCAAGGCCCGGTTGGATATGCTCTTGGAGCCCGGCAAACGGACTTCGCCCGAAAGCGACTTGATCGGGCCGAGGGTCAACGCGTCCATCCCCGGATTATCCCGGCGGTCCGGTGGCATCGTCAAAGGGAGGGGGAGATTTCCGGTGGCGTGGCGGGCCGTGGCGGCGCATGGACTCAAGCACCTGCTTGCGCTCGGCTTCGGTCAGGGCGGTCATGACCGCAACCAAGGCCCGATGGCTGCGCTCCTGGCTGGCCAGCAGCTCATTGCGAAAGCGCGCCAAGGCTGCTTCCAGCGCTTGGCCGTCAAACGGCTCCGCAGTCGCCAACCCGATCAATTGCCGCTGGGCACCGCGCAGTTGCCTGACGCCTCGCCCGACGCCACGCATCTGCGAACGCAACAACGGCCTGATCTCATCGCGGCGCTCCTCCGGCAGGACCCTAAGCGAGCGGGCCAACCCCCAAGCCGGATCATGCAGAGGGCCCTTGTGGACGCCGGAGAACATGCGCCCGGCGGCGAATCCCGCCAAGCCCAGGTTGACCGCAACGGATGCGGCCAGCAGCACCGCCAACCAGCGGGTTTTATTCATCGCCGTATCCTCCGTTGGTCGCAAAGTAGTCATCGGAAAAGGCCAGCACCAGCACATCGTCGTAGAGCGGATCCTCGTCCTGGGTTCCGCTGCCAAACCCCAGGGCGAAGCCGAGCGCCAAGGGCAGCAGAGCTACTGCGGCGGGCCGCCAGAGCCGAGATTCTCGATCCGCAGGCAGCAGCCAATCGAGGATGCGTTGCCAGCGGCTTTGCGACGGGAGCGCGTGTACGATGCGCCTAGCCAAAGTCGGCGGCGCGGCATGGGGCTCCACCAGCAATTCGTCGAGCCGTTCGGCCTGCCGATTGGCAGGCGGTTCGTTGTTGTACTTCATGAGATCCGCTCCCGGCCGCGGACGTTGCCGGGCTGGTCCATGAGCGCCCTAAGCCGGCGGCGACCGCGGCTCAGCAGCGACTCCACCGCCCGCACGCTGGTGCCGAGAACGGCGGCGGTCTCCGGGTTTGACAGCCCCTGCTGGTGGCGCAGCAGGATGGCGCTGCGTTGATTCTCCGGCAAGGCGCTCAAGGCCTCATGCAGCCGTTGGCGCTCCTCGGCCTGCTGCCCGAGCGCATCCGGACCGGCCTCATCCCGCGCTCGCTCACCGGCCTCGGCTCGGGTTGCCCGTCCGGCCTTGCGCAAAAAGTCCACCGCCACATTGTGAGCAATGCGATGCAGCCAGGTGGTGACCCGCACCCGGCCAGGCCGGAAGGAGCGCGCCTTGAGCCACACTTTGATGAAGGTCTCCTGGGCCAGATCATCGCACTCCGCCCAGTGTCCAGTGAGGCGCCCGAGGTAGTGGTGAATCCGGTCGAGGTGGCGGCTGAGCAGGCGCTCGAAGGCTTGCTCATCGCCCGCAGCAATTTGCGCCATGAGCGCCTCGTCGCTGTCAGCGGCGCACAACGGCGGTTCAACCGTGACCGCGCTTGCGAAGGCCAGAACGCCGCTCATCCCGGTCCACCTGCCCATCGCCGTTATCATCGAGCGCCCGCAAACGCTCTACGGGCTGCGCAAACTCAGCCTCCGAAAGATAGCCGTCCTCGTCCGCGTCAAGCCGGGAGAACAGTCTTTCCTTCATGGCGGCCTTGTCGGGCTTACCGTCCTTCCCATCCCGCTTGGGCTTCCCGCCCCGATGTCCAGCGGATCGTGCTGCGTCGAATTCGTCGCGGGAAATGGAGCCGTCGCCGTCGGCATCAATCGCCTCGAACTTCGGACCCCGCCCATCGCCCCTTGAGCGGCGGTGATGGCCGCGGCCCATGAACCTGGGCGGATGTACGTCCGCAGCGTTGAATTCGTCCGAGCTGATCCGTTCATCACCATCGGCGTCGATGGCGGCGAAGCGCTCTGCGGTGTGCGCCTCAAGCTCGGCAATGGAGATCGGGCCACGGCGCTCGCCGTGAACGGCCGATGTGGCGATCAACAAGACGCTGCTCAGGAACAATGCGGATTTCATATCTACTTCCTAATGTGATTTGGACACTCACTTATACGCCCCACGGAGTCTAATCCGTCGCATAGGAGACCGCGATCAGCCGCCAAGTCCGCTCGGCGGCGGCAACCGAAGCCCCGGCCCGCTGGTTGAGCAGGGCTTGGGCGAGGGGGGAATCGACGCTGATGCAGCCGACGGACGCATCCGCCTCGTCAGCGCCCACGAGCCGGTAGCGGCTCCGCTCCCCAGCGGCGTCCTCGACCGTGACCCAAGCGCCAAAACGCACCCGCGTTCGATCTTCGGGCAGGCGCTCCACGACGGTCAGTTCGTCGAGACGGCGCGCCAGGTAGCGGATGCGGCGGTCGGTCTCATGGAGCTGCTTCTTGCCGTAGAGGTATTCCGCGTTCTCCGAACGGTCGCCGAGCGCCGCCGCCTCGGCCACCTTCTGCACCAGCGCAGGCCGTTTGCGCTTCCAAAGCTCGGTCAGCTCCGCCTGCAAGGCGTCATAGCCAGCCCGGGTTATGTAAGGTGAGGACTTGGCGGCTGGGGGCCGATAGCGGCTCAAGGCGGGTCTCCCAAGGGCAGAGAACGGAGAATGGCGCATCCGAGACACCCTCCCTCGATCGCACAGGGCCAATGACTTACATGCATTGCAGACATCTCCACTGGCCACGGCTCGAAATGAAGTGGTGTGATGGCGATTTCGTCACCAGGCCATTGGAGGGCTATACTACATGCAGCAGGCAGCAAGGGAGATCCAAGGGATGGCCCAGCGATTGGAGTCTTCGGGATTGGAACGGGCCCAAGCCTACGCGGTGATCGAGGAAATCGGCAACGCGATCGAAAAGTTCGCAGTCACGCCCGAGGTGCTGCGCAAGGAACTCGAAGCGAACAACAAGGTCATCTTCCAGCGGATAGATCGCTTGGAATCGCTGGTGAAGCTGGGCATGGGATGGCTGTTCGCCTTCCTCGTGGCCTTGTTGGGCGGAATGATGGGTCTGATGGGCATGCTGCTGCCTTAGTGTCGTGTCCGAACGCCCCCCGCTGCGCTTCGGCGTCTGCTACGACTTCCGCAATCCGCCGGATTCGGGCATCGCCATGCCTGACCTCTACCAAGCAGCGTTGCGGCAAATTCGCTGGTTGGACGACTTGGGCCTTGACCTCATCTGGTTCACCGAGCACCACTTCATCGACGACGGCTACCTGCCGGCTTGGATTCCGGTGGCGTCCGCCGCCGCCGCGCAAACCCGCCGGGTGCGCTTCTCCTCCGACATCTGCCTGCTGCCGTTCAACCATCCGCTGCGCTTGGCCGAAGACTTGGCGGTGCTGGACAACCTAAGCAACGGCCGCGTCGAGCTAGGCGTCGGCATCGGCTACGCCCCCCACGAATTCGCGGGCTTCGGCATTCCCGTCAGCCGGCGCGTATCCCTTTCGGACGAGGGTCTGGAGGTGCTCAAGCTCTGCTTTTCCGGCGAACGGTTCTCCTATCACGGCAAACGCCATCAGTTTCAGGACGTGCAAATCACCCCCGGCTTCGTGCAGGAAGGCGGTCCGCCGCTGTGGGTGGCCGCAATGTCGGCCGCTGGCGCCCGCCGAGCCGCCCGCTTCGACTGCCACCTGCTGCCCCAAGGCGACCGCCGCGCCACCCTGGATGTCTGGCGCCAGGAACTGGGTGAGGCCGGACGCAATCCCGAAGCGCACCGGGTGGGCATCATCAAAGGCGTGTTAGTGACCGATGACCCGGAGCGGGATTGGCCCGCGGTCCGCCAAGCCGAGCGCTACCGCATGCGCCTCTACAGCCGTTTCTTCGCCGAATCCAACACCGACTTTGGCGCTGGCGAACACATTCCGCAAACTTGGGTGGTGGGCGACGTGGACCACTGCGTCACCGAACTCGGCCGTTTCATCCGCACCTACGGCATGACCGACATGGTGACTTGGGGCATTCCGCCCGGCTTGGCGCCGGACGCCATGGCGGACAGCCTGGAGCGGTTCGCAACCGAGGTGGCACCGCGTCTGCGCGCCGAGTTCAGCGCTGCGGCCCGCTAGGCCCCGTTTCCATCGGCAGAGAGTCGTCGCGAGCCCACTCAGCGAGTGATCCGTCGTAGAGTGCGACGTTCTCCTGGCCGCACAGCAGGCAGGCGAACGCATCGACGGTTGCAGTAACGCCGACCGCACAATAGTTGATCACCTTCGGAACGGAGAGCAGCCCCTTCGCGCCGAGCGCCTCCCGCAGCGCCGCCGCCTTCTTGAAACAGCCGTCTTCGAGCAGATCGGCAAAGAACAGGTTCACGCTTCCGGGAATGTGGCCTTTGCGCCCCATGCTGAAGTCGCCTTCGCCCGCGTAATCGTTTGGGGACAGCGAGAACACCGTGCGGACTTTGGCGTCTCCAATGGCGGCAAGCACCTCGTTTCGGCCCGCGAACAACGAAGGGTTCGGGTTGGCCGTGAAATCGCCGGGCGGATAGCTAGCCGAATCCTGGGAGAGTAGGTGTCCGCCCGCCTGCCAGGCCTCAAGGCCACCGTCGAGCACCCGCACATGCTCATGTCCGCAGTAGTGGAGCAACCACCATGCGCGGGTGGCTAGCGCGATCAGATCGCGGCTGTACACCACCACCTCGGTGTCGTTGGAGATGCCGAGGCGGCGGAACAGCGCCTGAAGTTGCGCGACCGTCGGCAGCGTGAAGCCAAGATCGGACGATGGGTCCGAAGCGTCGTTGATCAAGTCCAGGAACTGGGCGCCGGGAATGTGCCCTTCGTTGAATCGGGCCAACCCGGACTCCACGCTGAAGCCGCCGTCGGGCGTTGGTGCGAAAATTACCGTCGCGTCCAGGATGCGCCTGCCGCCGAGATCGGCGGCAAGCTCGTCGGCCGAGATGAGGTATTCCGGATGGGCGTAGTTCATTGGTTAGTCCCTCGGTTTGGCGCACGAAACACCGTCGCGCCCCGCGAGACGGTTTCCACTACTTCAAGGTCAAGGAGTTCCGTGGCGGGCATCGACAGAGGATTGCGCGACAGCACCACCAAGTCCGCCTGCTTGCCCGGCGTCAGGGTGCCTTTGCAGCACTCCTCGAACGACTGGTAGGCGGCGTTGGCGGTCACCGCCCGCAGCGCCTCGAGCGTGTCCAAGCGCTGCGCCTCGCCGAGCACCTGTCCGCTGCGGGTCAGGCGGTTGGTGGTCGCCCAAACCAAGCGGATCATGTCCGGGGGCACGACCGGGGCATCGTTGTGCACCGTGAACGGCATGTTGCGCGCCAAGGTCGAGCGGGTGGGGCTGATGCGCCGCGCCCGCTCCGGTCCGAGCACCGAATCCCGATGCCAGTCGCCCCAATAGAAGGTGTGCGCGGAAAAGTACGACGGCACCACGCCGAGCGCCGCCATGCGGTCAATCTGGTCTTCGCGCACCGTCTGGGCGTGAATCATGACGGTGCGGTGGTCACCCAACGGAGCGCTTTCCGCCGCCTTGTCCAAGGCATCGAGCAGCATCTCGGCGGCGGCGTCGCCGTTGCAATGCACCAGCATGGGCACCCCTGCCCCGGCGAAGCGCGCGACCTGGGCATCCACGAAGTCCTGCGGCACCATGGGATAGCCTCGGTACTCGGCGTCCAAGCCCGGTGGCGGAACGAAGTACGGCTCGCTGAGGTAGGCGGTCTTGCCTTGGGGAGAGCCATCCAGGAACATCTTGACGCCACCGAGCTTGACGCGGTTTTGGTACTCGCCCAGCGCTAGGCCCTCCGGCATGTGAAATTCAGGATCCATGGCCGCGAGATAGACCTCCACGTCAAGCGCCAAGCCATCGGTGTCCGCAACCTCGGCGAAGCGCACAAGCTCCGCCACCGACGCGGCCCCGTCCTGAACCGTGGTGATGCCGTGGCTGGCGTAGACGTCGAGCGCAGCGTGGATGTCCGCCGCCGAAAGATCGCCGCCGCCCATCACCGTGAAGCGCACCGCTTCGGTGGCCGTTTCCTCAAGCACGCCGCTGGGTTCACCTCCCGCCCGGCGGCGGATGACGCCGCCCGGAGGATCGGGCGTGTCCTTGCTAATGCCTGCCAGCTCCAAGGCCATGCTGTTGGCGGTGGCCAAGTGGCCGGACACATGGATCAGGGCGATGGGATGCGCGTCGGAAACCGCATCGAGGTCATCACGGTGCGGATGGCGCTGCTCTTCAATCAGGGAGTCGTCGTAGCCTATGCCCACCACCCACTCCCCAGGCGCTATGCCGCGCTCGCCTATGTAGCTGCGCAGAATCGCCTGCAGCGATGCGATGTCTCCCACCGCCCCCACCGGCGGCGAAGCCACGTTGGCCAAGTTGGCTGTGCGGGCCGAAAAGGAGAGGTGGCCGTGGGCGTCGATGAAGCCAGGCAGCAACGCCCTATCGCCAAGCTCGACGGTCTCCCGCGCATCGCCACGCCAATCCTCCCGGCGCCCCACCCAGACAATCCGCTCACCCTCGATGGCCACCGCAGTGGCGTCGGCATGGGCATCATCAAAGGTGATAATGTGCTCGCCCACCCAAAGGCGGTCCGCCTGCAGCGGCGGCGGCGGTGAACACGCGGCCATGGCCACGGCGATCACGCCCATCAATACCAAGCTCCTTGCAGTCGATCCAAACCACGACTCGACGCCGCAACGCATATTCATGTGACTGTTTCCTCCATAAGTTCATGCAGTGAACGCTCCAAGGGCGCCCGGGCGATCCCTCGCTCCGTGACGATGCCGGTCACCAAGGCAGCCGGAGTCACGTCGAAGGCGGGGTTGAAGACGGCCGCATCGGCGGCGTGTTCTTGACGCACCTCGTCTCCGGTGCGCTCCTCGATGATGACCTCTCGCCCGCTTGGGGTGCTGGGGTCGAAGGTGGACGACGGACAGGCCACGTAGAAGGGCACTCTAAAGTGGTTGGCCAGCACGGCCAAGTTGAGCGTGCCGATCTTATTGACCACGTCGCCGTTCCTGGCAACGCGGTCGGTGCCGACGATGATGAGATCGATCTTGCCCGCCGCCATCAGGCTGGCGGCGGCGTTGTCGCAGATGAGGGTGAGGTCGATGCCTGCCGCGCCGAGCTCCCAAGCGGTGAGGCGGGCGCCCTGGAACAGGGGCCGGGTTTCATCGACATAGACGTGAAAACGCACGCCGGCTTGGTGGCTTAGGTACATCGGTGCGGTAGCGGTGCCCAACTCGGACACGGCCAGCGCACCGGCGTTGCAATGGGTGAGCAGGTTGCTGCCCGGCTTGATGAGGTCACGCCCATGTTCTCCGATGCCCCGGCAGGCGGCAACGTCCTCCCGATGAATGGCCTCGGCTTCATCCGCCAAGGCAGCCGCTGACCCCTCCCGTGCGCCGCGCCCGCGCATGCGTTCCACCGCCCAACGGAGATTAACCGCAGTGGGCCGGGCAGCGATCAGCGCATCACCGCCGTCCTTGAGAACCTCGGCCACATCACCTGAACGCCGCGCCGCCACCGTCAGCGCGTAGGCAGCCGCGATGCCGATGGCGGGCGCCCCGCGCACCGCCAAGGTGGCAATGGCGTCCACGGCGGCGGGGATGCCGTCAATGCGCAGGTACTCGACCCGATGCGGCAATTGGCGTTGGTCAAGCAGGCGCAGCTCACCGCCTTCCCAAAGCAAGGCCGACGGAATGCTCATGGCTTGCGGCACGCCAAGGCTCGGGCCAAGGCCGCGACCAGGGCGCCACCCGTCGCCTCAACGCTGCCGCCGCAGGCGAACACCCCGTCCTGGTGGCCCAAGGTCACGAACACCAAGGGCCTAACGCACGTGGTGCTGAGCAGGGAAGTCACCGCTGCAGCCATCTGGGGTGAGCCATAGCCAACATCTGCGTCGATTGCCGCCAAACCAACCGCGGCGGCGTTTTGCCAGATATCCGGGCAGTGGCCATGCAGCACCCAATTCACCTGCGGGTCGTTGGCGTAGAGCATGGCGTGGGTCAGGGATTCCGAGGACGGCGGCAGCGCGCCTTCAGCCTCCACTTGGAACCGGCCCAAGTCCCAGCGCCGAACCCAAACCAAGTGCTCGACCCCCGCATCGGCGATGCCGCTGGTTTGGCTGGCGGTGATGAGAAAGCCTCCCGCCGCGCCGGGCACGCGGCGGCTGATGTTGCCGTAGCCCAAGCCGCCGTAGCGCGCCTCGGTCTGCCCGATCAGTTCAAGACGGCGCAGCACCTTGCGCCAAGCGAGCAGCGGTTGCGCCAAATCGTCGGGCAGTTCAGCGCCCGGCGCCGCAAGACAACATTCGAACTGAATGACCCCCTCGGTCTCAGCCATGCGCTAAACTTCCAATAAGCCAGCAAGCAACAATTCTAACGCCATGATTCAAGTGAGAAAGGCTGCGGCGGCCATCGGCGCTTACGTCAGCGGACTGTCGCTGGAAGCGCTCGCGGAGGACGAGAGCCTCGGCCGCGAGTTGCGCGAACTGCTGCTCGAACACGAAGTGCTCTTCCTGCGCGACCAGCCGCTCAGCGCCACCCAATTCCAAGCCTTGGCGCGCCGCTTCGGCACGGTCCTGCACCATCCGGCCTATCCGGCTGCGCCCGGCACGGACGACGTGCATGTCTTGGAAAGCACGCCCGAGACCCCATCGAAGATCGAGAAGTGGCACTCCGACATGACCTTCAGCGCCACGCCGCCCTCCTTCACCCTGCTGCACGGCCAGATCATTCCCGAATACGGCGGCGATACGCTGTGGGCCAGCGCCACGGCCGCTTATGACGCCTTGTCCACGCCCTTCAAGACGCTGCTTGAGGGATTGAGCGCCGAGCACGATTTCCGCCACGGCTTCCGCGAAAGCCTGGCCGAGCCGGGCGGTGCGGAACGGCTCGCGCCGGCCATCGCCGCCAACCCGCCGGTGCGCCATCCGGTGATCCGAACGCACCCGGAAACGGGCCGCAAGGCCATCTACGTCAACTCGCTGTTCACCACTCGCATCATGGAAATGACCGCCGCCGAAAGCCGGCAGGTGCTTACCCTTCTGTTCGACCATCTGGCCACCGACGAATTCACGGTGCGCCTTAACTGGGCGCCGTTCACGCTGGTCATGTGGGACAACCGATCCGCGCTGCACCGGCCGATCAATGACTACTTTCCCCAACACCGCAAGCACCACCGGGTGACCCTCGCCGGCGAACGGCCGCGATGAGGCCGCCTTGATCGTCGATCACCTCGACCGCCACCTGCCTGCCGCCGGAGGCATTGAAAAGGCGGCTGTGCCGATGGGCATGTACCTGGCTTGGTGCGTCAATCTGCAATTGGTCAGCGGGTCACTGCGCGAACGCGCCGAGCAGGCCCTGCTGCGGCTCCGGGTGCGCGAACTGCGCGGCAGTGAGCTGTTGGTGGCCGTTTGCGGCGGGGTCCTCGACAGCAACGACCTCAATGATGCAGGACGACGATTCACCAAAGCCTATTATTCGGACTACTTGGACGATCTGCGTTCGCTTACTGGTGGCGACCCCTACGCCATGACCGACGATTGGCCGCACTACGACCAAGTGGCCAAGATGCTCACCGCGAAATACTACGGCCAGAAGCCGGCCCGGGGGCGAGGCCGCAAGGGGCGGCGCGCTTGGTGGCGATTTTGGGCTTAGCGCCGGTCATGGATCCACGCAAAGTCCCCATCTACCGGCCTTACTCCGACGAGGTGCCTTGGTCGCTGCTCCCCGATGGCTTCGCCGCACCAGACCTCAACCTAATGCGGGTCGCCAAGAGCGACGGCGAGGTCATCGGCGTTTACGCCGTGGACCGTCTCAGCGTCCTGCACTACCGCATCACGGCCTTGGTGGTGGCCGAAGGCCATCGCCGCCAAGGGTTGGGCCGCTGGCTGCTCGGCCATGCCATCGGCATCTGCGAATCCAAGGGAGCGCGGGAAATCAGCGCGCCGCCCACGCGCTCCCAACTGTTCGCACACCGCGGCTTCGAGCGCACGGACGAGGGCCACCGGCTCCAATTGACCCCGGAGTGACTTTAAATCCCGCTTGAGGCCAGTAGCTCCTTTGCGGCCAGGCCCGGCGTCTCGCGCACCAGCTTAGGGGTCAGGTAACCAGGCAGGCGGGCGGCCATCCGGCGATGCAGGGCCTTGGCCTCGGCTTCGCTCACATCGAAGTGGGCAGTGCCTGCCACCGCGTCGGGCATGTGCAGGTAGTAGGGGAGCACGCCAGCGGCGAACAGGCGCTCGGACAGCTCGACCAGCACGTCCGCGTCATCATTGACGCCCCGCAGCAGCACGCTTTGGTTGAGCAGCGTGAAGCGGCCAAGCGCAGTGAGTGCGCGAACGCAGTCAGCGTCGATCTCGTTGCCGTGGTTGAAGTGCAGGACAATGACCACCTGTTGGGGAAGGCTGGCCAAGACGTCGATCAGCGCCGCCGTCACCCGCTGCGGAATGACCACCGGCAGACGGGTGTGGACGCGGATGCGGCGCACATGATCGATGTCGGCGATGCGCCGGACTAAAGTGGCGAAGTGCGCGTCCCTAAGCATCAACGGATCGCCACCAGAAAGAATCACCTCCTTGATGGTGGCATCGCGGCGAACCCCCTCCAAGGCGGGAAAGTCCGAGCCTTGGCGATGCTCTGCGTAAGGAAAGTGGCGGCGGAAGCAATAGCGGCAGTTTACGGCGCAGGTGCCGGCGGCAATCAACAGCACGCGGCCTGCGTACTTGTGCAGCAGCCCCGAATCGACGACGGCAGCGGACTCGCGCAACGGATCCACCCCGTAACCCGCCACGCTTTGTGATTCCTGGACGGTGGGCAGCACTTGCCGCAGCAGCGGATCATAGGGGTCGCCGCGACGCATGCGGGCGATGTAGGGCCGCGGCACCCGCAGCGCAAAGCCAGTCTCCTGGGTGGCATCGACCTGCTCCGTTGACAGCCCCACGAGATCCAGCAGTTCCCCAACAGCAGTCACCGCTCGAGCGAGTTCACGCCGCCACGCATCAGCCGGCCAAGGACCGGCCGAAGCTGGCGCAAGCGCTTCGAACTGAGGCGTAGACGCGATCGTCACTGGAGGGGAATCCGGATGCCCATGAAAGTCGGTTCAGATTACCCGACGGCAACGGTGGGGCCAACGTAGCGAACTGCTGGCCGGATCAGGCGGTTGTCCTGGCGGCTTTCCATAAAGTGGGCAAGGTAGCCGAACACCCGGGCCATGGCAAAGCAGGCCGTGAAGTAGCGGGCGGGCAGGCCCAATGCGCGATAGATCAAGCCCTTGTAGAACTCGATGTTGGCGTGCATCGCCTTGCCCCGCTCCGCCATGCGCTCATTGAAGCGCCGCTCAATGGCGGCGAGGGTCTCAAACGTGGCTTCGTGCTCGGTGCCTTGGGTGAGCGCCTGTGCCCAGCGCCGAGCGTGCTTGGCGCGGGGATCGAGCGTGCGGTACTCGCGGTGGCCCATGCCCATCACCCGCTGCTTGCGGGCGATGCAGGCGTCCACGAACTGCGCTGCCTGGTCAGGGCTGCGTACCCGATCTGCCGCTTCCAGAGCGGCTTGGTCGGCACCGCCGTGCAGCCGTCCGTGCAGGGTGCCGATGGCACCTGCAATCACGCTCTGGACGGGTGCCAAGGTGCTGGCGATGACGCGCGCAGCGTAGGTGCTGGCGTTGAAGCCGTGCTCGATCTGCAGGATCTGCATGGTCTCGAAGGCGCGCCGGGCCGCCGCACCGCCCGGCGCGTCGATCTGCGCCAGGAAACGGTCGATGCCGTTGGCTTGATCGTTTGGCGGCAGCATGGCTCCAGCCAGATGAGTGGCGATGAGCGTCGGCAGCTTGGCCGCAACGGCAAGCCCCGGAGCGGCTTCGCCATAGTCTGCGAAGCGCTCGCTGTCATCCAGCCCGACTGCCGCGCATTGCAGCGCCAGCATCGGATGCGTGGTCCGCGGCAGGCCAAGCACTAGGCCCGCTTCGCGGGCCGAGAGCGCCGCCGAGGCGGTCAGCTCCGCCTCAAGTTCATGGCCCATGCCGCGCCGCCCGGTCAACACCCAAGCGGCCACCTCGGCGAAGGGCCAGTCCACCAATTCATCGACGTTGCGCCCCCGGTAATAGAGCGCCCCGTTGGCTCCGTCCACCAGCGAAATCGCGGTTTCGCCGACAACCACATCGGCCAGTCCCTTATCCACTTCAATCATCGCAACCTGCCTTGACCATTTGCCGTCAAGGTAGCGGACCTTGGACGCCACACCCACGCCACTCGGCTTGCCGCCAGATAAGTCCCGCTCATCATCAGCCCCAGTGAAGGTTTCATAAGCGCCGCCTCCACCCACTGCTGGAGGCAACCTGTTACGCTGTTCTGATGCAAATCGAACGCCATGAGATTCGCGTGTTCAGCGCTGTGGTGGAGGAAGGCACCTTCAGCCGTGCCGCCGAGCGGCTGAACGTCTCCCAATCCGCGGTTAGCCAAACCATCGCCAACTTGGAGCACAAGCTCGATGCCGTGTTGGTCGAGCGGCGCGGCAAGCTGAACCTGACCGAGGCCGGCAAGCGCCTGTTCAGCTTCACGCGCACGGTCATCCAGGAGGAGCGCAGCGCACTTGAGGACTTGGCCAGCATCCGCAGCGGCGCGCTGTCCACGCTTTCATTGGCGATGAACAGCCTGTTCAAGCGCTTCCTTGGCAAGCCCCTGCTGCTGGAATTCTGCCAGCGCAATCCCCTCACCCGCCTGAAGCTCGACGTGGCGCCGGGCCGGGAGATCGTTTACGGGGTCGATGAAGGCCGTTGGGAACTCGGCCTCGGCCCCTTCCAGACGCAGATGCCGGGCCACTTCCGGCTGCTGCCGCTGACCGCCGAAGAGCGCCTGCTGGCCGTGCATGAAAGCCATCCGCGCTTCCATGCCTTCCGCAGCGACCCGTCCGGGGAATTGGCGCGCACCACGCTCCTGACCAGCTACCTCGATGAGGCCACTAAGCGCCCTGGACGGGACCGCATCCGCAATCGAGTGGCCAGCGTTTGGGAAATCAGCGACTTGGAGCTGCGGCTGTCGTTGGCCGAGGCGGGCCAAGGCGTGCTTTACCTGTCAGACCGGCTGCATCAAGCGCTCAGCGGCTTCCATCTCATCGAAGGGCTGGAAATCTCCCGTCTGCCCCGCCAGGTCGGCCTCTACTACAACCAGCACAAGGCCCTGTCGGAAGGGGCCAAGCGCTTCATCGCCATCTGCCAAGCGAGGTTCGAGGGGAGCTAA
>VYDB01000018.1 GCA_009843635.1 Gammaproteobacteria bacterium | reverse complement strand
CAAATCACGGCGAAAATCGCTTGAGTCCGGTCGAGTTGCGGAAGTCGGGCTAGCCGGCATGGCTGCGGCGGACGCCGCGCCGCCGGCTGCCAGCATCGCCGACCTAGCCTGGATGACCGGCGCTTGGGAGGGGCCGATGGGCGAGAACGCCGTGCTGCAGGAAACTTGGCTGGAGCCGGCCGACGACGCCATGATGGCCGCCGTGCGGCTGCTGGAGGACGGCAAGACCAACATGGTGGAGCTGATCGTCATCGAGGAGTCCGAAGGCACCTTGATCTTCCGCATCCAGCAATGGAGCAAGAGCTACGAGCCGCGCATGCCGGCCCCGCAAAAGCTGGTGTTGGCGGAACTCGGCGACAACTCGGTGCGCTTCGAAGCGGAGGAAGTCGGCAACGCCTTCCGGTCGCTGACTTACAGCCGCCCGTCGCCGGAGGCCTTCAACATCAAGTTGGAGCTAGCGGATCCCCCCACCGGCCTCGACATAAACCTCCGCCGCCGCTAAAGAATCAGGCGGCCAGCCCAGACTCCGTATCGGGCTCGCCCTGAATTCGGGTGTGCTGCATCACCCGGGGTTGGCGATGGTCGTACGGCCGGGCCCGGTGCAGTACGCAACGGTTGTCCCAGATCACCACATCGCCTACCGACCAACGATGCTGCAGGGTGCGCGGCGGCTGGCAAGCGAAGTTGACCAGATCAGTCAGCAACTGCTCAGACGCCTGTTCCGAAAGCCCGGGAATGCCGTAGGCATGGCGGCCGATGTAGAGTGCCGGTTGGCCGGTAATCGGATGGGTCTTGACCAAGGGCCGCAGCGGCGGCTCGCCTTCATAGAAGCCGTAGCCCGCGCCCACCTTGGCCCGGTGGCCGATCTTGGCTTGGGAGTGAAACAGCGAGTGGTAGGCGGCCAAGCCCTCGATCCGCGCCCGCATGGCGTCATCCAACGCTTGGTAGGCCGCCCGCATGTCGGCCCATTCGGTCTCGCCCCCAGCCCTGGGCAGGACATGGGCGGAAAGGATCGACGCCTTGGCGGAAATCGGCATGTAGGAGCTGTCGGTATGCCAGCCCTCGTTGCCAATGAGCACCTGCATTTGATGCTCGCTGTCCGCCAGCAGGCTGCCATCCCTGCGCTGGTTGCTGATGGGTACGATCTTCATGCCGGGCACGAGTTGCTCGACCCGCCCAAAGCGTGCGCCAAAGGCGACCTGCGCCTCGGCATTCAGATGCTGGGCGGGGAAGATGAGCACGGCGTGCTCATGGAAGGCATCTTCGACGGCGCGCCATGCCCGCCCATCGAGCGAGGCCAAGTCGATGCCCGTGACGACGGCACCCAAGGTGGCGTCTGTTGGGGTGACGTCCACCGCCCCGCCCTCAGGAACCGCCCATCGACGCCATGAACTCCTCGCCGGTCATGCGGGGATGGTCGCCGGCGAAGTTGTAGCCCTCGGGCTTGTTCTCAATGTAGATCTCGCCGGTCAAGCGAAAGGGCGTCTGGTCGTCGAACGTGCCGACCCACATATGGTAGCTATCGGCACCCTTCAAATAGTAGAACAGATTGGCGCCGCACTCCGCGCAAAAGCCGCGCTGCGCCCAATCTGACGAGTCGTATCGCTTGATGTGCTCGGCACCTGAGAACTCCACGCTGCTCACCCCCGCCGCCATGATCGAGGCGCCCGACCAACGGCGGCACTGGCCGCAGTGACAGCTATGCACCTCAGTCTCGACGTCCTCCGCCGTGTAGGACACCGCTCCGCACAAGCACTGGCCGGTCATGGACATGATCGCCACCTCCAAGGCATTCCATCAAGTCCTGAGCATACTGCCACGTGGCGGAAGTTCAAGGATTTAGACACAGCTCTAGTCGAGCGGGTTCACCTGCCGGAGCCACCGGTAGCACCGGGCCAGAAAAGTCCGGTGGCAGGCATTGCGCAGCGACGCCGCATCGTGTCCAAGGCTGTTGTAAATCACCCGGCCAGCACCCTGCTCTCGCGCCCAACTGATGGGCTGCCACGGGCCATGCGGCAAGCGGCCCTCCAAGATGATTTGGCTGTCGGCGGCGACGTCGAGGCAATGATAGATCTCATCGCATAGATTGAAGCTCGCCATGCCCGCCGTGAGGGATTGAATGGACGGCCCCGGCTCGTCCGCTTGGCCTGGCGCGGGTCGAATCTCGGCGCACCCCAACGGCGGATGAAATGTGCGTTCCCAGGCCCAAGCGCCGCCGAGCAAATGCCGGTATTCCGGCCAAGCGTCAAAGCAAATGCTGGCGGTGTGCATTCCCAGCAACCCACCGCCCCGGTCCACGAATTCCATCAAGGCCCGGCCATGAGCGCTCGGCAACTCATAGGACCAACGGTCCATGTATGGGAGGTACTTTTCGTGGTTCAACATTCGCCAACGCAGGGCGTTCAAGGTGAATAGCGATGCGCCGGCCAGTGCGCCGATGGCCTCGTCCACGTCTTCCGTGATGAAGCTGACGACGCCCTGCTCTTCCAAGATACCCGCCAATTCGGCGGCGGTTTCCTCGAAGGGATGATGAATGCCGCCGATCAGCGTGACGTTACGAATCGGGTGCGAGCCTTCGGTTTGCCACGACAAAACAGATGTCACACTTTCGACACTTAATGAAAAAAGCTACACAAAAACGCCACTATCCGCAACTCGGCCTACAATCAATGTTGGCAACAAATAGATATGTCCGGTTCTGGAACAAATGAACTGTCCGGTTCTC
>VYDB01000107.1 GCA_009843635.1 Gammaproteobacteria bacterium | reverse complement strand
TCTCCAAAAACCCGACCGATCAACGGCAAATCAAGGACTTTTGAATAGGCCTGAGGCTGATGCCCTGGTGCTTGGGCTTGTCGGGGCTGGTGCGGGCGAGCACGAAGATGTAGTCGCAGTCCACGGCGTCGGAAGTCCATGTCTTGCGACCGTTGAGGATGAAGTGGTCGCCGTCGCGCACCGCCTTCAGGCCGAGGCTGGCGAGGTCGGATCCCGCCCCCGGCTCGGAGTAGCCCATGGCCCAGCCGCCGTCACCCCGAGCGATGCCCGGCAGCCAGCGGGCTTTCTGGGCCTCATCGCCGTACTCAAGCAACGTCGGGCCGATGTAGTTGACGCCTCGTCCGGTCAGCGGCGTGCGCGCCCGAATGCGCTTGAGCTCGTCGACCAATACGCGGTACTGGCCGCGATCAAGCGCCGCCCCGCCGTACTCCGTCGGCCAAGTCGGCACCGTCCAACCCTGCTCCGCCATGCGTTCAAGCCACAGGCGAACGTCCGGCTCGAGCTCGATCTTGCGGCTGCCCCACGCCACCTGCCCCGGCCCGCGGGCGCCAGCCGGGCAATTGGCCTCAAGCCAAGAGCGGACATCGCCGCGAAACTCGTCGAGTTCGGTCACTGATGCGTCCCTTCTTTCGTGGTCAGCACTCTACTACAAGTCTAATGCGGGACTGCCCCGCTCGGCATCGATTGGCGCACCAACCGGCTAGGGTGGCAACGCGCTCGCCCAGCGGTGTTCCTGCACGCCGACGCAAGCTATCATCTGCCTGAACGGAACCGGGGAAGGCGATGAACGTCAACGAAGCCATCGGCAAGGTGCTGAAGGCCGAAGGGGTGGAGGTGCTCTTCGCCTACCCGGTCAACCCGATCATCGAGGCGGCCGCGGCGGAGGACATCCGCACCGTCATCGTGCGCCAGGAGCGCATCGGGCTGCACATGGCGGACGCCTACTCGCGGCTGTCGTCCGGGGAGAAGATCGGCGTCTTCTGCATGCAGCACGGCCCCGGCGCCGAGAACGCCTTCGGCGGGGTTGCCCAAGCCTATTCGGAGTCCGTGCCCATCCTGGTGATGCCCGGCGGCTACCCGCGCCGCATCGCCAACTACTACCCCAACTTCAATTCCACCCAGAACATGCGCGGGGTCACCAAGTGGGCGGAGCCGCTGACCATGGGCAAGGCGTTGCCGGAGGTGATGCGCCGCGCCTTCTTTCAGCTGCGCAACGGCCGGCCCGGACCGGTGCTGATCGAAGTGCCGGTGGACGTGTTCCGCGAGGAGGTGCCGGACAGCTGGCGCTACGAACCCAGCTACAAGACCCGTTCCGGGCCGGATCCGGACGCGGTTGCCGAGGCCGCCGCCGTCTTGGCGAAGGCTGAACGGCCAGTGATTTACGCCGGCCAAGGCGTTCACTACGCGCGCGCCTGGGATGAACTCAAGGCGCTGGCGGAAGCCTGGAACATCCCGGTGACCACCAGCATCGAGGGCAAGAGCGCCTTCCCGGAAAACCATCCGCTGTCGCTCGGCTCCGGAGGCCGATCCAACCCGCGGCCGGTGAAGGCATTCCTCAACGAGGCCGACGTCATTCTTGGCATCGGCTGCAGCTTTGCCCTGACCGGCTTCGGGGTGCCCATGCCAAGGGGCAAGACCATCATTCACGCCACCTTGGACCCGATGGACCTGAACAAGGACGTGCCAGCGCAGCACGGGCTGATCGGCGACGCCAAGCTGACCTTGGCGACCCTTGCCGATGCCATGGAAGCCCACGGCCACGCTACAGCCAATGCCCGCGCTGAGGTTCCGGCCCGCATCGCCGGCTTGCGCGAAGCTTGGCTCGGCGAATGGCTGCCCAAGCTCACCAGCAACCAAGCGCCGATCAACCCCTACCGGGTGCTCTGGGAGCTCAATGCCCTAGTCGACAAGGACAACGTCATCATCACCCATGACGCTGGCAGCCCGAGGGACCAGATCACGCCCTTCTGGGAGGCCACCGCCCCCTTGAGCTACATCGGCTGGGGCAAGACCACCCAGCTCGGCTACGGCTTAGGGCTGGCCATGGGCGCCAAATTGGCGCATCCCGAGAAGCTGTGCATCAACGTCTGGGGCGATGCCGCCATCGGCTTCACCGGCATGGACTTTGAGACGGCGGCCCGCGAGCGCATCCCCATTCTGTCGATCCTGTTCAACAATTTCTCCATGGCCATCGAAATTCCGATCATGCCCGTCTCCCAAGAGAAATACGGCGCCACCAACATCTCCGGCCACTACGCCGACATGGCCAAGGCGTTTGGCGGCTACGGCGAACGGGTGCGAGACCCGAACGACATTCAAGCAGCGCTCAAGCGCGGCATCGAAGCCACCGAAAGCGGCCAGCCGGCGCTGCTGGAGTTCATCACCGACAAGGAAATCGCAATCTCAGACGAATAGAGGAGATTACTCATGCCACGACACGCTTGGCTCTCATTGACGGCGCTGTGCCTAGCCGCGACGCCCGCCCTAGGCGACGGCAGCGACATCCCGCGCACCGCGTCCGGGCGGCCGGACCTCAGCGGCGTGTACAACGTCGCCACGCTCACGCCGTTGCAGCGGCCCAAGCAGTTTGAAGGCCAGGCGAGCCTCACCGACGCGGAGGCCGAGGCCATTGCCGAGCGCTGGCGCAACTACATCGCCAAGGACTCAGCGCCGAGCGACCCGAACCGCAGCGCGCCACCTGCCGGCGGCACCGAGTTCTACATCCCCGAGTTCGAGGGCGCCGCAGGTGGCGTCGGCGGCTACAACGCCTTCTTCGTCGATGTCGGCAACAGCAGCTTCAAGCTCGACGGCGCTTGGCGCACCTCCATCATCGTCGATCCGCCCAACGGACGGCTGCCGCCCCTTTCCGAGCACGGCATGGCGCGCCTGGCGTCAAGCCGCGAACGCATGCAGGAGAACACCGGAACGGCTTGGTGGGTGAACCAGGAAACCGGCCCCTATGACGACCCCGAGATGCGGCCCTTGGGGGAGCGCTGCCTGCTCGGCTTTGGCTCGACCTCCGGCCCACCGATGCTGCCCGTGATGTACAACAACTTGAAGCGCATCGTACAGACCGAGGACACCGTCATGATCCTGGCGGAGATGAACCACGACGCGCGCATCATCCGCATTGACGGCGAACATGAGCCGGATAGCGTGCGCAAGTGGATGGGCGACTCCATCGGGCACTGGGAGGGTGACGAATTGGTGGTCAAGACCACCAATTTCCGGGAGACCACCGGGCTGATGCTGGGTTCGGCGGACCTGCGCGTGGAGGAGCGCTTCTCCCGCATCGACCAGGCCACCCTGCGCTACCGCTTCACTGTTGAGGACCCCAATTGGACCGCCTCTTGGACCGGCGAATACCCTTGGCCCGCCACCGACGAACGGGTGTTTGAATACGCCTGCCACGAAGGCAACTACGCCCTGGGCGGCATCCTGCGCGGCGCCCGGGTGCTGGAGCGCGATGCCTTGGCCCAGCAAGACGAGTCCAGCGGCAAGTCCAGCGGCCGTTAAGGCTGCACGGGCGCATGCCCTGCGCTCCTGTCAGCGCCCCTGCAGACGTCGCGCAAAGCGCTGCAAGGTGCCGGTGCTGAGCCAGAAGCCGACTTGGGCGGCGGCGATGAGGCCGACGAACAACGGAATCAGGCCGTAGCCGACATTGCCAACCTCGAAGTAGAAGACGGCGTTGTAGGCCTTGCCGTTCGCAGGGTTCTCCGCCTCGACGATGCCGATGTAGCCGCCCGCCTCGGCGAAATCGTGGCGCAAGGTGACCACGCCCGTAGGTTCGGCGACCAAGGGGCGGTGGAGCACTGTTTGCGCCTCCAAGTTGCCAATGGACTGCACATCGTCCCAATTGGCGAAAATGCCAAAGCCTTGGTCATCGCTGATCACGCGAAACGACAGCGGCATTTCCTTCATCATTTCGTGCAGGTATTCGATCACGAACAGGGTCGGCCCAACGTCCGGCACCTCCTCGCAAAACTCCTCGGCGCCGCGGCCGTCCGGCAGGTACAGGGTGAAGTGGGCCTGCAGGAAACCCATGCGCAGCAGGCAAACGTCCTCCTCCGCCACCACGCCGCCGTGCGCTTGGCCCAATTGCGGCGCCGCCAGAAGCGCAGCAACCAGTGCTGCGCCAAGGAACCCCCACGGCTTGAACGGTCGATTCACGCCACCGTCCCCGCCCGCAGCCAAGCGTAGGCCAGCAGCGCCACGGCCAAGCCGCCGGCGATGGCTTGGCCGCTCTTGCCAAGCCGCCGGATGTCGAAGGTGGACGCTCCCAAGCCTGCGGCCACCCCGGCGGCGAAGCCCGTGAAATGCGCGAGCACATCGGTGCGTTCGCCGCCCACGCCGGTGTAGGCCAGCAGGGCCAAGGCCGCGAAAAGGGGCGCGAAGTTGCGTTTCCAGCTACGCGCCTCAACCCGGCTGCGCTGCCACATGAAGGCGCCGGTCAGTCCGAGTGCCGCAAAATTGGCGGTGGACGCGCCCACCGAGAGAAAGGCGGCAGGCTGAATGAAGGCGTTGGCCAAGTTGCCCGCCGCGCCGCCGAGCAGGATCAGCAGCCAGCCGAACCCGGAGCCTAGGTAGCGGCCAGCAAAGACCCCGAACACCGCACCGAACACCGAGTTGCCCACGATGTGGCCTAGGTCGGCGTGCAGCGTCAAGGCCGTAAACGTTCGCCACCACTGGCCATCCTGCACCAGCCCCGCGTTCATCATGCCGGACTCCCGCCAATTCCAGCCGAAGGTGCCCCAATCCTCCAAATTGGGCAGCAGCCAAATGATGGTGAGGAAGACCAAGGCGCCGGTCCAACCCCGGTCGAAGGTGTGAATCATCGGCGCGGGACCTTCCCGGCGCCAGTTCTCCGCCTCAAAGGAGCGCAGCTCAGCCTCCGCCCGCTGCACCGCATGGGCTGGAACCAGGAGTGTCCAGACGTGATCGCGCCATTGGGTGCGGTGGGGAATCTCCATGGCGGCCAGCACCAGCGCCGCTTCGGTGACGACGCGACGATCGAGCGCGGACCGCAGCACCACCCAGTCGCCTTCCGGCACTCGTCGGTCGCTCATCGGCGGGTCCGCAGCAAACCGGAAACGGCAGCGCATCCCCATCTCGCCGTGTACCATGAACGGCCATTTGCGAGGAGAGCCGCCATGCTTGGAAAGCGCATCGTCATCTTGGGTTTCATTCTAGCCGCAGCGTCGGCACAAAGCGCCGACTATCTGGTCAGCAAGGAAGCCAAGGCACTGGACCTGCCGTTCTCAGACGCCGTGCGGGTCGGGAACCTGCTGGTGCTCTCAGGACAGCTTGGCAACCTGCCGGGCACCACGGAACTAGCCCCCGGCGGCATGGCTGGAGAGGCACGTCAAGCCATGGAGAACATCAAGGCAATCCTGGAACGCAACGGCTCCTCCATGGACAAGGTGGTCAAATGCACCGTCATGCTCACCGACATCGCCGAATGGCCCGCCTTCAACGAAGTCTATGTCACCTACTTCCCCGGCCCCAAGCCCGCCCGCAGCGCCTTCGCCGCCGCCGGCCTTGCCTTTGGCGGCAAGGTGGAGGTGGAATGCTGGGCCAGCGTGAACTGAGCCGGGCTGCATTCGACTGCATGGAGGGATTGGGTGTGCGGTGCGGGCATCCGGCACACCAGGCGGGGTTGGCCTACTGAACCATGAGCTTACCACGAGCCTTAACAGTGCCGGCTACCCGCACCGCACACCCAATCCCGCAACCGAAACGAAGGCGGTTGCGGCTACTTCAGATGAGCCGCCAAGAAGCCAACGAAGGCTTTCGAGGCGGCGATGCGGTTCTCCCGGCGGGAGAAGCCGTGACCCTCGTCGGGGAAGACGAGGTACTCCACCGGAGTGCCGTTGGCCTTGACCGCGGCGACGATTTCGTCGCTCTCCACCTGCAGCACACGGGGGTCGTTGGCGCCTTGGATCACCAACAGCGGTGTCTTGATGTTGTCGGCGTGAAACAATGGCGAGATGCGGCGCAAGCGCTCGCCGTCCACCGCCGGATCGCCGAGTTCGTCGAACAGCGCCTTGCGGTTGGCGCCCCACCAAGGTGGGATGGACTCCAAGGTGCGCACCCAGTTCATCACGCCAAAGATGTTGATGCCCACTTTGAACACGCCCGGACGGAACGCCAAGGCAGCGCCGACCATGTAACCGCCGTAGGAGCCGCCGATGATGCCAATGCGCTCCCCATCCACCCAATCGAGGCTCGCTAGATAGCGTTTGCCGTACACGATGTCGTCCAAATCGACCTCGCCGTGACGGCGGTCGTCCATGTGGAAAAAGGTCTTGCCATAGCCTGACGAGCCCCGGTTGTTGGCGGCGAGAATGGCGTAGCCGTGGTTGACCAGATGCTGGATCATGGCCGAGTAGCCGCGCCGGCTTTGGCCGCCGGGGCCGCCATGCACCCAGACCAGGGCTGGTGCCGGGCTGGCGGCGGAGGCCGCCTTGGGCCGGTACAGGATGGCCGGAATCTCAAGGCCGTCGAAGCTCGGGTAGCGCACCACGGCGCTCGGCACCAAGTCGGCCTCATCGATCTCCGGGTTGGGCGCTTGGGTCAGGCGGCGGCTTTCGCCTTCGGCCAAGTCGACCACGTAGACGTCGTTTGGCGAGGTATCGGTGCTCAGCAACAGGGCGACCTTCGATTCGTCCCGCGAGAAGCGGATTTGGCCCGGATTGCCCTCCGGGAGGCCCGGCAGCGCCAGCCAGTCGCCGGTGGCAGTGTCCTTGATGCGCACGACAACACGGGCGTCCTCGTTCACGCCCTGCACCAGGTACCGACCGGATCGCGAATGGAAGGCGAAAATCACGTCCCACTCGGCCAGAATCAGCGGCGTCTTCGCTCCGGCGGCGACATCCCAACGCCAAACGCCCATGAACTCACTGCCTTCGTCCGAGCCGTACAGCAGTGCGCCGCTGTCGGGCGTGAACTCATGCACCGCGTGGCTGATGTTGCCCTCATGGGGCGTGAGATGGGTCGGCGGCGCGCCAGCGGCATCGCGGTCCAAGAGGTAGATGTCGTTGTCCGCGCTGGAGTTCTCGCGCAGCAAGGCGAGGTAGCGCCCGTTCGGTGAGATGGCGCCCAACGCCCAGTTGGCGTCGTTCTCGAACAGCAGCTCCCGCCCATAGCCCTGAGCCGCGTAACGGTATAGATCGAATACCGCGGCGTCCCGCTCGTTGGTGGCCACATAGAAGGCGTCGTTGGCCTGCGACCAGCCCATGAACACTGCCTTCAGGCCCTCGCCCGGCGTCAGGTCAGTGGCTTCCCCACTGGAGGAGAGGACGTGAATGTGATCCAGTTCATCCCCTTGGTTGTCGGCGGCGTACAACAGCCGATCATCGCTCGGAAACCAAGACAGCGGGCGATGGGGAGTTTCCGTCGCTGCGGTCAAGGCAATGCCCGACCCGCCGGAAACCGGCAGGACGTGGACATTCAGCGCGCCCAACTCGTCCGTGCCCACCAGCAACCGCTCGTCGTGCGCCGACCACGCATAGCCGCCAGGCAGTCGGTAGGTGGTGGTTTCATAGAATGCAGCCGCTGAATAGGTTTTCGGCGACGGACTGTCGATCGGCGCCGGCTGGCCGCACGCAGCAAGCAGCAACGGACACACGATGGCCAAGTGGCGCGTACTCATGAGGTCAACTCCGGTATGGCACCTTCAAGCTCGGGCCTGAAGGCGGGATGGGCGCATAAGCGCTCGACCAGCGCCGCCGCCCTTGGGTAGGGTGCCAGATCGCTGATGACCGGCAAGCCGAGTTCATCCAAGTAGTCGGCAGCCTTGCGTTCCCGCGCGAATAGGGCGAACTCGCAGGCAAAGGCAATGTCAGCCAAGGTGAGGGTGTCGCCGCAGAGATGTTCGCCGTGCGCGAGGGCCTGCTCCAATGCGCCCAGATAGGCATGATATCCACCCCTGGCTTGCTCATGCACGGCCGCGTTGAGCTTGCGGCCACCAATGGCGAGCAGGTAGCGCTGGGAATCGCGCGCGAACACCAGGCTGATGTCGAGAAAGCCGTCGATGCGGGCCGACTCAAGGGCGGAGCCACCGTACAGGCCGTGGCCGGGCTCGCCCAAGCGCGCCACCGCCCGCATGATGCTGTTCGATTCAAAGATGCCGATGCGGCCATCCGGGCTGAAGGCGCAAGGCACCGCGCCGGTGGGATTCGCCTTCAGGAAGGCATCGGTCTTGTGCAGGGCGCCGGAAAACCCTGTATGGGCCTTACGTTCGGCGGCACGGCGTTCGGCTTCGCCTACCTCGGAGAGCGGGCGCGGTTCAAAATCCCACAGCCATTGCGGCAGTTCCCGGGGCTTGGCACCGCGCACATCAAGCGCAACGCCCGCCAATCGCGCGGCAATGATCGACTTCCAAATGCGCGGGTTCGGCAGGTAGGAGAAGATTCTCAGATCCGGCATGGGTGCCTTTGACGCTCAGCGGGAAAGCGATGAATTCTAACCCGAAGCAACCGGGTTAAACTCAGCCTTCCGCATTGGCCAATGGCCCCAATCCTCGATGTCGAATCGCTCAGCGCCCGTTCACATGGCCTCGCCCAGGGTGTGGCCCACTTGGTGCCTCGTGGGGGTAGGTTGGCTGATCGCCCGGCTGCCTTGGGCGGCGCTCTTTCCCCTCGGCAGGCAGTTCGGGCGTTTGGCGTTGCGTCTCGGCGGCGCCCGCCGACACATCACCGAAACCAACCTGCGCCTGTGCTTTCCCGAACTCGACTCCGCCGAGCGGAAAGCCATGGTGCAGCGCGTATTCGAGGCAGTGGCCCTCGGCACGTTGGAGCTTTGCGTGGCCTGGCTCAATCCCAAACGCGGCCAACGCCACCCCGTCCGTGTCGAAGGCGCAGAGCACTTTCATGGCGCCTTGGCGGAAGGACGCGGCGTCGTCCTGCTCGGCGCCCACTTCGCGGTCATGGAGATCATTGCCGCACCGCTAGTCAATTTGGGCCCGGTGGATGTCATGTACCGCAAGAACCGCAATCCGGTCTGGGAGTGGGTGCAAGTGCGCGGGCGCCGCCATTACTTCGATGGCGTCCTGGAGCGCAAGGCGCTGCGCCCCACCCTGCGCACCCTGCAGGCCGGGCGCGCCCTCTGGTACGCGGCGGACCAGGACTACGGCCCCAGGCATTCGGTGTTCGCCCCGTTCTTCGGCGTCAGCGCGGCGACGATTACGGCCACAACCCAACTGGCTCGCCACAGCGGCTCGCCGGTGCTGATGATGAGCCAGCACCGCAATGACGCCGACCGAACCTGGACGCTGCGCTTCGAACCGCCGCTATCCAACTTTCCCAGCGGCGACGAACTGCAGGACGCCGTCCGCGTCAACCAAGCCATCGAAGCCGCGGTGCGCCGCCGTCCGGAGCAATACCTCTGGCTGCACCGCCGCTTCAAAACCCGCCCGCCCGGCGAACTTGGACTCTACGGCCCGTGAGACCGCTGCACTACTACTTGCTGGGCACCGGCAGCTGGTTTCTGTCCGTGGGCATCCAAGGCGTGATGTTCGCTTGGCTGGTGACCATGGTGCTGCGCGAGTCGCCGGACCGGGTGGGCATCGCGCAGATGATGCTGCTGCTGCCCGGCACGCTGTTCATTCTGGCAGGCGGCAGCGTGGCCGACCGCTACGGCGGGCGGCGGGTGGCGGCGCTCGCCCAAGCCACGGCCACTTTAGCGCCCCTTTGGCTGCTGGCCTTGGTGCTCACCGACCAGCTCACATTCGCGGGCTTGCTGGCTTACGCCTTGGTGATGGGCTGCGCCCAGGCGTTCGTGACCCCCGCTCGGGACGGGTTGCTCAACACCATTGCCGACGGGCGCATACAGCGCACCGTCATGCTGGCCAGCATCGCCCAGTTCGGCACCTCGATCCTCGGCTTCCTGATCGCCTCCACGGCGGATGCGGTCAGCCCGGCGCTCATACTGGGCATCCAGGTTCTGATTCTCGCCGTGGGCGTGGCCGGCTTTCACAGGATCGCCCAACCCCGGCGGGCGTTGAGTAACGATTCCCGCGCCACCCTGATGGCGTCAGTCATCGAAGGAGCCAAGACCGTGGTGCAGCATCGGCAATTGCGCATGGTGGCCTTGCAGAACGTCGCCATGTCGCTGTTCTTCATGGGCTCCTACATCGTCACCCTGCCCCTGCTCGTACGCGAGGCGTTCAATGGCACGGCAACCGATCTCGGCCTGATGAATGTCTGCAATTCCATCGGCCTGGTGCTGGCCATCTCCCTGCTGCTGCGCCGAGGTGATGTGACCCGCCAAGGACGCGCCTTGATTCTGGCCCAGTTCGTGGGCGCCATCGTGCTCGGTGCCGTGGCCTTGGCGCCGGGCTTCACCGCCTTTCTGGGCATGGTGTTCGTTTGGGGCGCCTGCGGCGGCGTCGCCATGACCATGTCGCGCACGATCATGCAGGAGCAGGCCCCGGACGGACAGCAGGGACGGGTGATGGGATTCCACTCCTTTTCCTTCATGGGCGCGGGCCCCTTGGGGGCCTTGGGCAGCGGCTACTTGGTCGATCAATTGGGTGCCCAAGCCGCCCTCGGCATCAGCGCCACTGGCATGTTGGCCGTCGTTTTGATGATAGGATTTCGCTCCGCGTTATGGCACATGAAGGCGGCTCCGTGACCCCGGTTCGAATCGCCGCCGACATCGGCGGCACCTTTACCGACCTCGTGTTGGACGATGGGGCTCGCCAGCACACCGCCAAGGTGCTGACCAGCCACTCCGACCCGGCCGATGCCGTGCTCCAGGGCCTTAAGCAGGTCATGGATTCGGCGGGCTGCGAACCTGAAGCGTTGAGCCTGTTCCTGCACGGCACCACCCTAGCCACCAACGCGCTGATTGAGCGGCGCGGCGCGGTGACCGCCTTGCTCACCACCGAGGGCCATCGCGACGCCGTGGAGATGGCCTTCGAGAACCGCTTTGAACAGTACGACATCAACATCGACCGCCCCGCACCCTTGGTGCCCCGCCGGTTGCGCATTCCGGTGCGCGAACGCATCGCCGCCGACGGCGGCGTGCTTAGAGCCCTCGATACGGCCTCGCTGAACCATGCCTTGGACGCACTTGAGGAGCGGCAGGTAGAGAGCGTGGCCGTCGGCTTCCTGCACGCCTATCGCAACCCCGAACACGAGCGGCGGACGGCGGCGGCGGTGCGCGAGCGCCTGCCGAGCGCCTCCATCACGCTGTCCAGCGAAGTCTGCCCGGAGATTCGGGAATACGAGCGGCTGTCCACGACCTGCGCCAACGCCTATGTGCAGCCGCTGATGGCCGCCTACTTGGACAGCTTGGAAAGGCAACTTCGGGCGACGGGCATCCACTGCCCACTGTTGCTGATGACCTCCGGAGGCGGCCTGACCGACATCGCCACCGCCAGCCGCTTCCCCATCCGCCTCGTGGAATCCGGCCCCGCCGGCGGTGCCCTGCTTGCCCAAAACATCGCCCGACAATGCGGCTATGGTCGTACCGTGTCGTTCGACATGGGCGGCACCACGGCCAAGATCTGCCTGATCGACGACGCCAAGCCGCTGCTCTCCCGTGCCTTCGAGGTGGACCGTGCCTACCGATTCAAGAAGGGCTCCGGGCTACCGGTGCGCATTCCGGTGATCGAAATGGTGGAAATTGGCGCCGGCGGCGGCTCCATCGCCGCCGTCGATAACCTCGGCCGCATCGCCGTAGGTCCTGCCAGCGCCGGTTCCGAACCGGGGCCTGCCGCTTACGGGCGGGGCGGGGCGCTGCCCACGGTGACGGATGCCGACACCCTGCTTGGCCGCTTGCGGCCCGAGTTCTTCGCGGGCGGCGCCATACGGCTCGACGCCGACGCCAGCCGGTGCGCCATCGATGGCGATGTGGCCACCCCGCTTAAGCTCGACACCTTGGCCGCGGCGGCGGGCATTAGCGAGGTCATTGACGAGAACATGGCCGCCGCGGCCCGCGCCCACGCGGTCGAGTGGGGCAAGGACACCGGTGCCCGCACCCTAATCGCCTACGGCGGCGCGGCGCCGCTGCATGCCTGCCGGGTGGCGGACAAGCTACGAATCGACCGCATCCTTATCCCTGCGGGCGCGGGCGTCGGCTCCGCCTTGGGCTTCCTCCTGGCGCCGATCAGCTTCGAGGTGGTGCGCAGCCGCTTCATGACCCTTTCCGGCCTTCGCTTGGCGGAAATCCGGCACTTGATCGACGAGATGCGCGCTGAGGCCACCGCCGTCGTTGAAGCGGCAACGGACCAACCGCTTAGGGAGACGCTTCGAGCCTACATGCGCTACGCCGGCCAAGGCTTTGAGATCGCTGTCAATGCCCCGCCCCAAGACGCCGATGACTTCGCGGGCCAACTCGGCGACGCCTTCGCCGCAGCCTACCGAGTACTCTACGGGCGGACCATACCGGATCAGGACATCGAAATCCTAAGCTGGACGCTGGCCTTGGGCACCGCACCCCCAGTTCAAGACCCGGAGTCCCCGGCGCAACGTTTGCGCCCAGCGACGCCGGATGGGGGCGTTGAGCTCTTCAACGCGATCCCCGGTGGCATGCGCGAGGCCGCGCTGTACCAACGCCAGCGACTCAGCCCCGGCGACCACTTTGACGGCCCCGCTCTGATCGTGGAGGACCAGACAACCACGGTGGTTGGCGCGGGCTTTTCCGGCGTGGTTAACGCCCGCAGCCACCTGATTCTGGAGCGGACCGCCAATGACTGAAGCGCCGGACGCGATTCGTACCCAACTGATCTGGAACCGGCTGCTGGCCATCGTCGAGGAGCAGGCTCAAACCTTGATGCGCACAGCCTTCTCCACCGTCGTGCGGGAGGCTGGGGATCTATCCGCCGGGGTGTTCAACACCCAAGGTGAAATGCTGGCCCAAGCGGTAACCGGAACGCCCGGGCACGTCAACGCCATGGCAGCTTCGGTGGGCAAATTCCTGAACCGGCATCCCTTGGCGACGTTGGAACCAGGCGATGTGCTGCTGACCAACGACCCTTGGGACGGCACCGGCCATCTGAACGACTTCACCGTGGTGACGCCAGTGTTCCGCTCCGGCCGACCGGTGGGGCTCTTTGCCAGCACCAGCCACATCGCCGACGTCGGCGGCCGAGGCTTTGGGCCGGACGCCTCCCAAGTGTTCGAGGAAGGCCTGAACATCCCCATCGGCTTCCTCTTTCGGGCCGGGGAGCCGAACCAGACCCTGCTGTCGATCCTCGCCGCCAACGTCCGCGATCCGGTGGTCGCCCAAGGCGACCTGTACTCCCTGGCCGCTTGCAACGATGCGGGCGGGCGCGAGTTGCTCAACACCCTCGAAGACTTTGATCTCCCTGATCTCGACAGTGCCGGCCGCGCCATTCTTGAGACTTCCGAACGCGGCATGCGCCGCGAGATCGCCGCCCTACCCGACGGCCACCACCACTATGAGATGCGGGTGGACGGCTACGATGCGCCGGTCGACTTGCGCGCCTCGCTGACCATCGTCGGGGAGACCATGCGCATTGACTTCGCGGGCACCTCCGGCATCTCGCCGTTCGGCATCAACGTGCCCCTGCCCTACACCCAGGCCTACGCCTCCTTCGGCGCCCGCTGCATCGTCGGCAACGACATCCCCAACAACGCCGGCTCCCTCGGCTGCATCGACGTGACCGCTCCGCCGGGCTGCATCCTCAACGCCCTGCCGCCGGCGGCAGTCTCCGCCCGCCACGCCATCGGCCAAATGCTGCCCGACGTGGTGCTCGGCTGCTTGGAGCAGGCGCTGCCCGGCCAAACTCCGGCGGAAGGCGCCTCCTGCATCTGGAACCCGGTATTCCTCGGCGCCGGCCAAGGCGCGCAAGGCGCCAACACTTCCGGCGAGGACTTCGTCATCAACCCCATCTTCAACGGCGGCGCTGGCGCCCGCCCGGCCAAGGACGGCCTATCGACCACCGCCTTCCCGAGCGGCGTGCGCACCACCCCCACCGAAGTCAACGAAGCGACCTCGCCCCTAGTGATCTGGCGCAAGGAGTACCGCCCCGGCTCCGGCGGCCGGGGCAAGTTCCGCGGCGGCCATGGCCAGGTCATCGAAATCGCCCACCGCGAAGGCGCGCCCTTCCACATCTCCAAGATGTTCGACCGCATCCGCTTCCCGGCCCGGGGCCGGGCCGGCGGCGAGCCGGGCCAGCCCGGTCGGGTGTACCTCAAGGACGGCCCGGAGCTGCCCGGCAAGGGCAAGGACCTAGTGCCCGCAGGCGCCGTCCTAGTGCTGGAAACCCCAGGCGGCGGCGGGATGGGGGACGCGGGTGAGCGAGATCCTGATGCAGTTGAGAAGGACCGGGAAGCTGGGCTGGAAGCCCCGCGGCTGAAGGACTAGCCATTGACCCCGCAAGCGCGTGCAGACGACTTAGCTCCTCAGCGCACGACCGAGCGATTGCGCCCGCCACCGAACTTCGAATAGTGGCGTACCTCCCTTTGCGCCGCCGAAGAACCCTACTGAATCTCGTGCAGCAACGGCGCGGGCAGCATGGACATGCCGCCGTCCACGACGAACTCCTGGGCGGTGATGAAGGCGGATTCGTCGGAGGCCAGAAACACCACCACGTCGGCGATGTTGCCCGCAGCGCCGAGTACCGGCGCTTCGGCTGGGTCCGGCACTTGGACGTCCCCCGGTCCACCCATGCCCGCCTCCTCCGCTTGGCGGCCGAAGTTCCGTACCATGGGTGTGTCGATGCTGCCGGGGTGAATCGAATTGCAGCGAATCTTGTAGCCCGACTCCAAGCAGTGGGCAGCGATTGAGCGGGTGATGCCCTCCACCGCACCCTTGGCGGCCGCGTAGCCTACGATGCCGCTGTAGGCAAGCTTGGAGGCCACCGAAGCCATATTGATGATCGAGCCGCCGCCGCTCTCCACCATCAGCGGGATGGCGTGCTGGCAGCCGAGGAAGGTGGCGTCCGCGCTCACCGCGACCTGCGCCCTGTAGTCCGCGTAGGTCTGGCTTTCAATCGAGCCCGGCAGCACGATGCCCGCATTGTTGACGAGGACATGCAGGGCGCCGAACTCCGCCTTGATCTCCGCGATTAGCTGCTGCCAGCGCGCCTCATCCGTGACGTCATGGCGCTTGAAGACGCCACCGATGTCTTCGGCCACCGCTTGGCCGGCGTTGTCGTCCACGTCGGTGAGCACCACCCTTGCCCCCTCCGCGGCGAGCGCCCGCGCATCGGCCTCACCAAGACCCTTGGCGCCGCCGGTGACCAGCGCAACCTTGCCTGCAACACGTCCTGTCATGGGAATAACTCCAAAAAAAGTGGAAGTGGCAATCTTGCCAAAGTCAACGGAGTGCTGACACCCCCAGCGGAAAATCTAGGCGAACGTGCGAAGCAGCGCGATGACCACGCTGGCCAAGGCGGCGCTGGTGATGCCCAGCAGCCATCGCTGCATGGACGTCTCTTTGTTGGCGATCAAGGTGGCGAGTTCGCGCCCCACATTGGCGATGTCCTCACGGGTGGCGACGAACTCCATTTTGGCTTCGACTCGGGCAAGGCGTGCATCGACCCCGGCGACGCGGGTTTCCAACCCGGCCACGCGCGTTTCGACCCCAGTGAGGCGGTGACTCAGCCCGCCCTCTCCGGCACCTCTATCAGATTGGCGATTGGGACCCGCGCTGGCGTCTTCATTGTTCATTGGTGCCTTCCAAAAGTCGAGTTTGCATCATGGTAACGGCTGCGACCTAGGAGCGCTATACAGCAAAGGCTGAAGAACCTGTAGGAAAACGCCCCGTCAGGCCGCGTCGAACAGGCCCTCCGCCTGCACGTCGGCCAGCGACTGCTGGAACACCTCGATCAGCCGGTCGATCTCCGCCTTGCCGTGGGCGCTGGACAGGAAGGCGCGCTGGGTGCCAGGCACCAGCACGCCGCGGTTTAGGGCGTGCAGGTAGAAGGCCTTCTCCGCCGCGCTGCCTATGGATTTCAGGTCGCGCATCGATTGCAGCGGCTGGCGCTGGAAGAACAGGTGGAACATGCTGCCCACATGCTTCACCTGCGCCGGAATCTGGCGAGTCTCGGCAAAGGCGTTGACCGCCCCGGCCAGCCGGCTGCCCGCCGCCTCCAAGTCATCATAGATTTGCGGATGGTCCTTCAGCCAACCCACCGCCGCAGCGCCCGCCTCCATGGTGAGGGGATTGCCGGAAAACGTGCCCCCGGAGAAGACCCCCCGCTCCGCCGCCAAGCCGGTGAAGACATTCATCAGGTCAGCCCGTCCGGCGATGGCGCCGATGGCGAGGCCGCCGCCGAGCACCTTGCCGTAGGTGGCCAAGTCCGGGGTCACCCCGAACCGTTCCTGGGCGCCGCCATAGGCGACCCGGAAGCCGGTGATGACCTCGTCGATGCACAGCAGCACGCCGTTGGCGCGGCAAACGTCCGCCAGTTCGCGCAGGAATTCGCCCGCTTCCGGTTGGGGGTTGGAGCTTTGCACGCCCTCGATCATCACCAAGGCCAGTTCATCGCGGTGCTTGCGCACGATGTCGAAGGCGGCGCGGCGGCGGTAGGGCAGCATCAGGTTCAGACCCTTGAGCGCCTCGGGGATGCCATGGCCCATGGGCAGGTGATTCGGCGCATCCACCGGGCTGACCGGGTCGGTCGCCCACATGCCGTAGTCGTGAGCGCCGTGGTAGCAGCCGTCGAACAGGGCGATGCGCTCCCTGCCGGAGAAGCCCCGCGCCGCCCTGATGGCGTACATGGTGGCTTCGGTGCCGGTGTTGCAGAACACCACACGCGCAGCACATGGGCTGGCGTCATGGAGCAGTTCGGCCAGCCGCATCTGGCTGGTGGTGTGGATGCCGAACATCCAGCCGAGTTCGGCGCGATCCTTGATGGCTGCCTCGATCGCCGGATGCCGGTGGCCGAGCATGTGCAACCCGAAGCCGACCGAGGTGTCGATGTAGCGGTTGCCGTCCGCGTCGAAGACGTACGCGCCCTCCCCCCGCTCGATGAAAATGGGATGCGGCATCTCCAGGTTGGCGGCTAGGCCGGAGTTGAGAATCTCGGCCCGCCGCTCGGAGATGCGCTGGGAGGCGGGGGTTTTGGCCAGCAGCTCCGCCCGCGCTTCGGCGACGCTGGCCAATGGCAGCGCCCTACTTCCCAGCCAGACGATCCACCACCGGCGCAAAGGCCTCCATGACATCGGCGCCGATGGTGAAGTAGGAGATGCCGAACAGCTCCCGGCGCCGTTCGAGTTCGTCGCAGATGGCGTCCACGCCGCCGAACAGCGCATGGGGGTGGCGGGCCATTTCCGCCTCGGGCAGGCCGAACATCTGCGCGAATCCCGCCAACACCGGCGACGGGTCGTCCATCACCATGGTGAAGTAGGCGCCGATCTCGATTTCGAGGTCATCGAAGCGCTCGCCCGCGCCTTCCTTGATCCAACCGAGCTTGCGGCGGGTTTCGTCTTCGGTGGAGGTTTGCACCCCGTCAGGGCCGATGACGCCCGCCCGGTTGTTGAAGTTGAGGCTGACGATGTCCGCCTCCCGGCCCGCCAAGCGCAGCACCCGAGGGCTGCCGCCGCCGACCATGATCGGCGGTTTGGAGACCGGCTTGGGCAAGCCATCGAAATCCCGCCAAGCGAGTGTGCCGTTGGCGACGTTGGCATGGCCTTCGCCGCGGAACGCCTTGACGCCCTCGATGACGTCGGCCAAGCGGTCGATGCGCATCTTGGGCGGGTCGAAGGCTAGGCCCACCGCCGCGTACTCCTCCTGCAGCCAGCCGGCGCCCAGCCCGAACTCCAGGCGGCCCGAGGACAGCATGTCGATGGTCATGGCGGATTTCACCAACACCACCGGATTGTGGTAGTCGATGCAAAACACCCGGCAGCCGATGTGGATGCGCTCGGTCACCGCCGCCGCATAGGCCATCGCGGGAATGGCAGCGAGGTTCTGCACCGGGTGGTTGGTCTTCTCCAGGGCCGGGCCCGGACCGAGCAGGTGGTCCGCCAAATGGAACGCGGAGTAGCCCAAACGCTCGGCGGTTTGCGCCTGCGTGGCCCAGTCAGCGCCGGTCTCGGCGTTGAAGGACTGGACGCCGAAGCGAAACGGCTTAACGGGCATGGGCCCAACCTAGTACCTCGTCAAGTGTCATAGGTCGTGCCTCAAGCCGCCACCCGGTCCGCGCAGTAGCGGATGCCACGGCGAAGCAGTTCGTAATACTCCTCCCGCTGCCAACTGCCGCGCTCGACCTCCGGGTAGTAGTCCACGATGGGCTGCATGTCGTAGTGGCCCCGGCAGTGGCCGAGATTGAGGTAGAGCACCTCGCCCTCGCCCACTCGGTTGATGTAGTACACCGGGCGCGGCTCATCGACCGGCCATTGGTCGTGGACCCAGCCTTGGCAGTCGCCGTGGAAACGGGTTTCCAGCAACCGGTGCAGGTCGCCGTGGACCCGGCACAGATAGAGCTCATCGTCCGTTTCAAACTCGCTGATGCCCTTGACCAGCTCATGCTCCGGGTCGGACACCGTCACCTTGAACGGGTGGATGGGCGGATGGGCCAGGAACTGGGTGCCCAAGGTCTCCATCAGCACGGGCGCCGTCTCCGGCGCGTCCACCCGGCCGTCCTCGAGGAACTTCAGGATCGCATTGGTGCCGTGCAGCGCAAACCAGCGCTTGCCGGAGGCGATGAAGTCGCGCAGGGCGACCTGCTCATCCGCCTCCGGCACCAGGTCGCAGGTGTAGGTGATCAGGAAGTCGGAGGCCTGGATGCCGTCCACGTCGTGGTAGTCCGGAGCCACGCGCACCCGCACCCGCTCATCCTCGGCCAGCAGCTTAAGCAACTCCAGGCGGGCGTAGTCGATGTCGTGGTACTTGCCCGCCGCCACCATGTAGACGTTGACGGTTCGGTGCTCGCTCATGGTTAGAACTGGATGCGCTTGGTGAAGCCGCCGTCGATGACGATGTTGGTGCCGTTGGTGTAAGCACCGAGCGGGCTTGCCAGCAGTGCCGCCTGCGCCGCCACTTCCTCGGCCCGGCCCATGCGTCCCACCGGAATGCCGGCGACCGTGGACTCATAGAACGGCGTCATGTGCTGCTTGATGTTGTCCCACGCGCCGCCCTCGATCATGATCGGGCCGGGGGAAATCGCATTGACGCGAATGCCCTTGGCGCCAGCCTCCTGGGCCAAGGCGCCCGAGTAGTTCAGCAGCGCTGCCTTGATGGCGTTGTAGGAGTGCGGTCCGATGAAGGCTTCAAGAGCCGCCGTGGTCGAGATGACCAGGATGCTGCCGTTGTCGGAATTTTCCAAGTGCGGCATGGCCGCCTCCACCATGCGCACCGTGCCGAGCATGTCGTGCTCGAAATTCGAGCGCCAGTCAGCTTCGGTTCTGCCGTTGCCACCGGAGACGTTGGAGACGATGTTGTCGATGCCGCCCAACGCCTCGGCGGATGCCTCGACCCAGGCTTTCAGCGCGTCGCCGTCGCCAACGTCCACCGCCTGGCCAAAGGCCGTCACGCCCTTGGCGGACAGCGCCGCCACGGCCTCGTTCACCTGGTCTTCGTTGCGGGCGCAGATGGCCACGTTGCAGCCCTCGTCAGAGAGCGCCTCGGCAATGGCCCGGCCAATGCCCCGGCTGCCGCCAGTGATAAGTGCCTTGTTGCCTTTCAGTTGCAGATCCATGTCGTGTCCTCCTAGGTGGTTCGAATCAATGCGTTTGAGGTTGAGAAATCCTGCTCAGAAACTCTTAGTCGGAAATATAAGCGGCGCCCATAGCCGCTTTCAATTGAGCGGACCGAATCGAGGCTTGGGCCGTTCCTTGGCGCCGCTTACGTCCACATGCACCTTGCCGGCCTCGAGCAGGACCGGAAAGGTGGTCAACGGTCGGGTGGCCGGCGGACCCAAGCAGGCGCCATTGCGCACGTCGAACAGGCCGCCGTGCAACGGGCAGCGCAGCCGGTGGCCGTTCAGGGTGCCGGCGTGCAGCGCCTGGCGGGCATGGCTGCATTGGTCCTGCAGGGCGTGAAACTGGCCTTCCACTTGGCAGACGAGCACCTTGATGCCATCCACCTCACAGGCCGCCATCTCCCCCTCGCCGATCGCGGCGATGCTGCAAACGGGCGTCACTCCAGCGTCGCCTATGCCTGCATCCCACTCTACATCCACTTAATGGGCTGGCGCTGCAGGTAGTCGTCGATGGTCTTGTGGAAGTGACGGATGCGCAGTTCCTGGGTGGAAATCCAAAGACCCCGGTAGCCGGCGGAATTCATCCCCGCCTGCACCATGGCCAAGTTGGAGGCGTCCTGGTCGAGCACTTCGCCGATGGACTGCTCGCCGTGCTTGAACTGCTCGTGAACCGGACGCGGCGGCGGCTCCTGGCCAGCCGGAAACAGGCTGTAGTTCTGCAGGTCGTAGTACATCTTGTTGGGATCGGTCTCGTGCGGCCGCTGGCGGAAGATCATCACGCTGTTGCAGTGGATGTTCATGGTGATGTTGGGGAAGATCAGGTAGTGGTAGTCGTCCGAGAGCTGATCGTCGTTCAGGTCGTCGAAGTCGAAGCCCATGCCGCCGGCGATCTGGCGCCAGTTCTGCTGCACCGCCCGGCGCACGCCCAAGCCATCGCCTTGGTAGCTGTCCGGGTCGAGCAGGTTCATGCGCATGTAGTCCTTGAGCTCCTCGGTGATGATGGTGCCGTCCTGGATGTGGGTGCTGACGCAGCCGAATGGTATGAGGTAGCGGTTGTGCCGCTCGTAGCAGTCGATCTGCACGTCCATATCCTCCAGCATGGTCGTGAGCTGGGGATGGGTGCCGAACACGTGGTAGGTCTCGTTGAAGGCGTCCACCGAGGTCTTCCAGTTGCAGTCCCACTCGACGGTCACGTCGTTCACGAGGGTCATGCGGTCAAAGTGGTAGGGGTCGAGATGCTGCGGGATCATGCCTAGGAAGTCGTGCAGGGGCTCCGCATTGGGGTTCATGCTGAACCAGACCCAGCCACCCCAGCTATCGCACGGCAGGCGGACGATGGAGAGCTTGTCGCAGGGCGCGCCTTGGGGGAAGGTCTCGGCGTCCGGCACATGGATCAGCTCGCCGCGCAGATTGTATTCCCATAGGTGGTAGGAGCAGCGGAAGGTTTCGGTGTTGCCGCTGGCACCGTAGGCCACCTGGTTGCCCCGGTGCGAGCAGACGTTGTAGAAGGCGTTGTACTGGTGGTTCTCGTCCTTGGTGATGACGATGTGCTCGTTGCCGATCTTGGTGGTGATGTAGTCGCCGGGGTTGCGCAGATCGCCCTCCCAAGCGCCCATCAGCCAGACCTTGGTCCATAGCCGGTCCCATTCCTGGCGCATGAACTCCGGCGAGGTGTAGCGCTCCTTGGGAATGAAGTCGTAGCCGAGATCCGGATCCGGCTCCTTCTGCGCCGGCGTCTTGGATGTCTGCGGATCCGCAAAGCGCTCAATTTTTCGATAGACGGTCATGCCGTGGCCCCCAATGCCCAGTTCCCAAAATCCAATTGGCGAGCATAGGAGGGGCAAGGGAGCCAGTCAAGGCTACCTGCACCCTGCTCAGGCCTATTCAAAAGTCCTTGATTTGCCGTTGATCGGTCGGGTTTTTGGAG
>VYDB01000038.1 GCA_009843635.1 Gammaproteobacteria bacterium | reverse complement strand
CAAAAATCAATGACTTACGCCCGAAATGACGCTGAGTTGCGGAAGTCGGGCTAGGAATGATGCCGGAACTGGAAAAGAAACTGGCCTTCCGGGGACGCTCAGCAACAGACGTCTGGCAGGGCGTCACCCTGAAGGAAGATCGCTTGCGACGCTTGTGGGAACCTCGTCTATCAAGGCAATTGAGCGAACTACCGTCATTTGAACGTGCGTTTAGAGAAGTATCGCGGCAACTGCGAGAGGCGCAACTGAATCATGGGCGTTCAGTTTGAGTTTCCTCCAGTTACCTACTGCACTGTCTTCAGCAGATTGCCCACCACCCTTTCCAAGTGCATGAGCGAGTTGCACTCCTCGACTTGGTGGCAGTAGGCGCTGTAGCGGCGCATTTCCGCATCGCCCACCGTCCAGGCGTTGCGCGCTTCCGGGTTGAGCCAAATGATCCGCTTGGCGCGGTCGTACATCTCCTTGAGGATTTCGGCGCGGGGGTCGCCGTAGTTGTTGCGGGCATCGCCCAGGATGATGATGGTGGTGCGGTTGTCCACGTCGTCCAGGCAACTGCGCTTGAAGTCCTCGAAGGCCTGGCCGTAGTCGGTGGAGCCGCCGCCGTAGTCGCGCAGGGTCTTGGCAATGGCGTCCTCGATGGAATTGCGGTCGAAGAGGTCAGTCACTTCGGCGAGGTCGGAGGAGAAGGCGAAGGAGCGCACCTTGGGCATCACCTCCTCCAGGCTGTAGAGGAACATCAGCATGAAGCGGGCGTAGTTGGCCACTGACCCGGACACGTCGCAGATGGCGAACACCTTGGGCCGGTCAATCTTCACCGACTTCCAGCGCAGGTCGAAGATGGCGCCGTCGTAGGCCATGTTGTGGCGCAGAGTGCGGGGCACGTTGAGTTGGCCCTTCTTGAACACCTTCTTGCGCCTGGAGTGCATGGTCGCCAAGCGCTTGGCCATCTTGTACACGATCTCCTGGATGAGGCGGAAGCTGCGGTGCTCGACGTTGGAGAGCTTCACCTTGCGCAGCAGCTCCTCGCGCAGGCGCTTGCCCGAGGCGTCGGCGTGCAGCAGGAACTGGCGCTCGACGTAGTCGCGCACCTGGCCGCGGAGCCAATCCCGCCGCCGCCGCAACTCCTGGCCGAGGCGCCGCACCGGAACGGCGGGATCCTCCCGTGCGCCGGCGATCTCCCGGTTGAGCTCCAGCAAGCCCATCTGGTCCATGATGCGCCGGGTGTAGAGGCCCTTCTGGGTGAAGACTTGGATCTCGCGCACATCGACCGCCTCCCCCGCCTGGGACATGGCCATGGACAGCTCCACCTTGGAATCCTGCATCAGCAGGGCGCCCAGGGCCGAGGTCGGCGCGCTCATCTCGCCGGGGCCGAGGTCGGGCTCCTCCTCCTCGGCGTAGAGGGCGTTGCGGGACTTGCGCTTGCCCTTGCCCCGGCGCTGGTCGCCGCCCGCCGGGGCGGTCTCGCCACGGTCGCCGCCGGCCCCACCCTCCCCTTCGCCTTGGCCATCGGCGCCGGAATCGTCGGCCGTCGCGCCTTCCGCATCCGGCTGCTCACTGGCGCGCACCTGCCCTGGCGCCTCCCGGCGCACGTCTTCAAAGGAGAAGAACTGGTCGAAGCAGGCGTCGAAGGTCTCCTTTTCGTCGAGGGTCTTGGGCAGCACCAGCGACAGGGAGCGCTTGAGGAAGGCGCGGTCCCGGTAGCCCACCAACTCCACGGCGTTAAAGGCATCCAGGGTCTCGGCGGTGGAGATGCGCACCTCGGAGTTGCGCAGGGCGCGAATGAAGTTGGCGAGGGTGCGGTCCACGGCGGTTCAAGCCCAGGTCAGTGCTTGACCACCTTGCTGGTGAGGGCGGCCACTTCGCCTTGGACGTTTTCAATGTCCTCCTGGAACTTGAGCACCACGTTCAGGGTCTCCCGCACCAAGTCCGGGTCCAGGCTCTCGGCGTGCAGCAACACGAGGGTGCGGGCCCAATCGATGGTCTCCGAGATGGCGGGCACCTTCTTCAGGTCGAGGTCGCGCAGTTCCTGGATGAACGCCACCAACTGCCGGCGCAGCTCCGGCGGAATCTCCGGCACCCGGGCGTTGATGATGCGCTGCTCGAGCTCGACATCCGGGAAGGGGATGTAGAGATGCAGGCAGCGGCGCTTCAGGGCATCGGAGATTTCCCGGGTGTTGTTGCTGGTCAGAAACACCATCGGCGGCTCCCGGGTCGCCTTGACGGTGCCGATTTCCGGGATGGACACCTGGAAGTCGGAGAGGATCTCCAGCAGCAGCGACTCGAATTCGTGATCCGACTTATCCACCTCGTCGATCAGCAGCACGCAGCCCTCCTCCTCCCGCAGCGCCTTGAGCAGCGGGCGTGGCTCCATGAACTCCTCGGAGAAGAAGATGTCGCCGAACTCGTGCAGCCGGGTGACTGATTCGGCGAAGCCCCGGGCACCCTGCAGCACTTCGTCGAGGGTTTCCTTGAGCACCTGGGTGTAGAGCAACTGCTTGCCGTACTTCCACTCGTAGATGGCCTTGGCCTCGTCGAGGCCCTCGTAGCATTGCAGGCGGATCAGCGGCAACTCAAACATCTCCGCCGTGGTCTTGGCCAGCTCGGTCTTGCCCACCCCGGGCGGGCCCTCGATCAGAACGGGCTTGCGCAATTGGTAGGCCAAGTACACCGCCGTGGCGATCTGGCTGCTGCAGATGTAGCGGTGGTCCTCCAAGTGGCTGCGGACCGCGTCCGCCGACTGGGCCATGTCTTCGATTGCCGCCAAGGGCTGCGCCTCCAAGTGGAACTGCCCGCCTGCAAGCCGGGCAAAGGCAGGGATTATCGCGTTATGGGTGGGGCAAGGAAAGGGAATTATGCAGCAAAATCAGCAGTGGCATGGGCGGCTGGGTAACTGTATGCTTGACCATATGTCAGTCCCCTCCGGCCAGTCCGCCGCCGCCATCCGCGCCGTCCGCTACCGGGTTCTGCCCGGGACACCCGCCAAGGCGCGCCAGCTCAACCGGCTGGCCGGCGCTTGCCGGCACGTTTGGAACTGGTCCCTAGACCGCCAGCGGGCCGCGTGGCTCGGATGGCTCTTCTCGTCCGCTGAACGCCCGCCGCCGCCTACCTTTTTCACCCTCGGCAAAGCCTTCGCCGAATTGCGAAACTCCAGCGGCCATGAGTGGCTCAAGGCGCTGCCGTTCTCCGCCGTTAGATACGCGCTCAAGCACCAAGCTGACGCTTGGCAGGCGTTTTTCAAGGGCCAGCGGGGCCGACCGAAGTTCAAGGGCCGCGGCGGGGAGGCGGGTTTCACGATCCCGCAGGCTGTCAGGATCAAGGACGACGTCATCGCAGTTCCCAAGCTGGGCGGCTACCGCTTACGGCGGCGCGGCGGCAATCCCCACCCGGACGGCGTGGCAAAGCAGGCGGTTTTCAAGCGTGAAGGCGGCAAGTGGTTCTGCACGGTCTTCTACGAGGTCGCCAACGACCCGCGCCCCGACGACGGCTCCTGCGTCGGGGTTGACCGGAACGTGAGGCAGTGTGCGCTAAGCACGGGCGAGGTCATCCGCATGCCCGACGCATCCCGCCTCGAGGCCCGCAGGCGCCGTTACCAGCGCCGCATGGCGCGGCAGGCGAAGGGGAGCGGTAGGCGCAAGCGAACCAAGGCGAAGCTGGCACGGACCCATGCCCGCATCCGGGGCATCCGCTCGAACTGGTGCCACCAGACAAGCAGGCGCATCGCGGACGCAGCGCACACCGTCGCCATCGAGAGTCTGAACACCAAGGGCATGACCCGCTCGGCAAAGGGCACCAAGAAGGAGCCGGGAACGAACGTGAAGGCCAAGTCGGGCCTGAACCGCGAAATCCTTGCCAGCGGATGGCATGGCCTTGAGCGGAACTTAGACTACAAGGCGGGGAATGTGGTTGGCATCAACCCCGCCCACACGTCGCAAACCTGCCATGAATGTGGGTTTGCGGATTCGGCCAACCGGCCGAGCCAATCAACCTTTCGATGTCAGGCCTGCGGGCACGAGGCGAACGCCGACGTGAACGCGGCCCGAAACATCCGGCGTCAGGGATTGGCGCGGCTGGACGGCGAGGGGCGTAGGTGCAGTAGGGCCTCCCCAATGACCCGCCAAACAGGTGGCGGACTCCGGCAGGCGGCGTAATCCCGGCTGCTGATTTCGCTACATGATTCCCCAAGGAAAGGGGCCGGTCTTCAGGGCACCAAATCTCACTTTGGATCAAGCCTGCCCTCTGTTACCCAATCGAGGGCGGGACGCACTCGAAATCTCGCTCTGTAGGGCGGTTTCGGCGTCAGGGCGTCCTTCCGGCTAAGCAGTCACTGGCCAAAATGAGAATTACCGGCACAAGGGGCTGTGAGTGCGGGCATCGCCTATAATCCCCCGCGTTGCGCCAACGATGCTTGCGCAAGCCACAAGCGAGCCTGAGCGTTGCCGGCTTCAATCAATTTGGGAGAAACGCCATGAGCAAGCAAGGCCGGCTGGCCAATCCGGAAGAGACCTTCATGACCGACCGCCGCTCAGACCCGCGGCTGGCAGAGGCCTTCGCTGCGGCCGCCCAGACCCAAGAGGAACTGCCCGTTCCTGCGCCCGGCGCCTCCTACGCGGATTGCTTGGCGTACTGCGCGGAGTCGGAAGCGCGCTTCGAACTGCTAAATCCACTCATGGAACAGGCCATGCCCGCCTATGCGGGAATCACCAGTGCCACCGAAGTCATTCAGGGCGTCGATGGCAACGACATTCCGCTGTACCTGCACCTACCCGCTGAGGGCACGCCACCCGGCCCCTGCGTGGTCCACACCCACGGCGGCGGCATGGTGTGTATGGCCGCCGCAGACCCCGGCTTTCGCCGTTGGCGCTGCGATCTAGCCAGTGCGGGCCTGCGCGCAGTGGGCGTCGAATTCCGCAATGGCGGCGGCAAGCTCGGCAACCATCCATTCCCTGCCGGCCTCAATGACTGCGCCGCCGCGGTGCAGTGGGTCCACGATAACCGCGAGCGACTGGGGATATCGTCCATCGTGATTTCCGGCGAGTCCGGCGGCGGCAATCTCTGCATCGCCACCACGCTCAAGGCCAAGCAGGAAGGCTGGCTTGATCACATCGACGGGGTCTATGCCTGCTGCCCATACATCTCCAATGCCTATGCCGAGCCGCCGCAAGCGCTTGCTTCCTTGCGCGAGAACGACGGCTACTCGCTGTCCTGTGCCCAGATGACCGCGCTGGCACGGGTCTATGATCCAGCGGGAGAGCACGATTCCGACCCGCTCGCTTGGCCACTGCATGCAAGCACGGCGGACCTTACGGGCCTGCCACCCCACTTCATCTCGGTCAATGAGCTGGATCCGCTGAGGGATGAAGGCATCGAGTTCTACCGCAAGCTGAATGCGGCGGGCGTCAAGGCCGCTGCCCGAACAGTGCTGGGCACGCCGCACGGGGGTGACCTCGCGTACCCGGACCTGGCACCCGATCTCTATTTCGAAACCTTGGGCTCCTTGGTGCGGTTCGCGCGGAGCGCCGCCTAGTCAGGCACCCTGCCAAGCTTCGGCGCGCCTCAAGCTGGCACGAAACGCCGACAAGCCGAATCCAAGAGTGAGCGCGGCTAGAACCGCGGAAATCCCCGCCACCAGCGACATGGCAATCCCCAGCATGGCGTCGTCGCCGAAGGCATGATCAGTGACCAGAGCGATCAGCGTGGGACCCATGCCAATGCCGATGATGTTCACGAAAAAAAGGTACAGCGCCGACACCTGGCCGCGCATTTCGTTGGGCGTGAACTGCTGCAGCGCCGAAACCGCCACTCCCCAAGGGGCACTGGTGCAGAGCACCAGCACGGCGATCAGGGCTAGGGAAAGATGCGCATCCGCGACCAGCGTGCTGATGAACGCGGGCGCTATGCCCAAGGCCGTGAAACCCGCTGCCGCCAGAAAGGGGCCGCCGCGCGGCGCGGCGCCATCCCATCGATCCGCCACCCAGCCGCCCAAGAAAATGCCAGTCGGCCCCAGCGACGCCAGCACCAGGCCGTAGAGGACGCCGGCATCCGCAACGGCCCAGCCGTGGCTGCGCACGAAGTAGCTCGGCGTCCAGAGCACCAGGCCGTTCACCAGCACGCCGATGAAGCCAAATCCCAACACATGGCATGCGAGGGTGCGGCGATTGCGGTGGATAAAACGCAGCAGCACCGGAATGGGTACGCCGGCAGATGCGCCCCCGGAAGACGAGCCATCGGATCCCGCACGGCGCATCAACCCGCGCCTCGGCGGTTCGCGCAGCGTCAGGCCCACCAAGGCCATGACCAGCAGCCCCGGCAGGCCCACGTATATGAAGGCCGCTTGCCAAGTGCGCACTTCGCCGAGCAACGGCAAGTGGGTGGTCGGACTCTCGCTGACGCCGCCAACCACCAGTCCGCCGACGATGAACGCGACGCCAAATCCGAGATAGGTGCCCATCACATAGGTGCTCAGAGCCCGGGATAGCAGCCTTTGGGGAAATGAATCCGCAATGATCGAGTAGGCGCAGGGGTTGAGCGCCGCTTCACCCACACCAACGCCCACCCGCATGAAGAACAGCTGCCAGAAGTTGCGGGCCAAACCGCAAGCCGCCGTGAAGAGGCTCCAAAGGCCGATGCCCGCGACGATGATGGCGACCCGGTTGCTGCGATCGGCCAAGCGGCCCACGGGAAAGCCGAGCAGCGTGTAGAAGATGGCGAAGGCCAAGCCATGCAGCACGCTCACCTCGGTATCCGACAGCTCGAGGTCACTGCGTATGGGAGCAACTAGCAGGGACAGGATGGATCGATCCACATACGAGAAGAGGTACGCCACCATCAGCACCCCGACGACGTACCAAGAGTACGCTAATCGGTTGGCCATCAAGCCTGAGCCGAAGGCGATGAGTGGTAGCGGTTTAGCGCGACTTGAACGGCATCCGGGTCGGCACCGTAGGTGTCAAGCGCCTCTTGGGCGCTGATGTAGCCATCACGCAGGTCGCGCAGCACCGCCGCTTGCCGTCGCCGCTTGGGATCACCGTAGCCACCGCCGGCACCGGTTTGAATTCTCACCACGTCCCCCCTTTCTAGGGGCAGGGCGCTGGCGCTCAAGCAGTTCTCGACCTTGCCGCTGCGGCGGATGATGCTTAGCCGGTTGACCGAGCCGACACCGCCACCGGCCAGCGCCCAAGGGGGCACCTGGGAGCGGGCATAAGCGGCAGTGACCCAGCCCGAGGCGTGCATCAGCCGATAGCGCAGGTCTATGCCCCTGCCGCCGCGAAAGCGACCCGCCCCGCCAGGCTCTGGGTTCAGGGCATAGCGCTCCACGTGCACGCCGTTGCGGGCCTCGTTCACCTCCACCGGACAATTGTAGGTGTGGCCATGGGAGCTGCTGAACTGGGCGTTCTGGCCGTCCCGCTCGGCGGTGGCGCCCCAACCGCCGACCTCGGGTTCGATGAAGCTGCGCAACCGGCCCTCGGCATCCGTGAAGCCGATCATGGTGGCGCATACCGAGCAGAAGTGGCCGACGCCCGGGCACTCCGGCAGCACCGGCGCGAGCGCCTTCCACATGAGGTCCGACACCCGTATCTTGTTCTCGTAGTAGAAGCCAACGGCGGCGGGCCGCTCGGCCGCAAACAGGCTGCCGGGGTCGCACACCACGCGCAACGGGCGGAAAGTGCCCGCATTGGCGACCCCCTCGGGGCACACCAAGCTCTTGAACATGGCTTGGGCAGTGACCAAGGTGGCTTGGTAACTGGCATTCAAAGGCCCCGGATCCTGCGCTGGATTGCCGCGCAGATCCACGGTGAAGACGCCGCCGTCCACTTCAATGGCGACTTGCAGCGGCCGCCCGTCGTCCAGGGAGTCGGTGGCGGTGAAGCGGCCTTGGGGCAAACGTCGAACGGCCCGCCGCACCTGCCGCTCACCGAGGTCGAGGTAGTCCTGCACTGCGGACAGAAAGCTGTCGGCCCCGTAGCGGCGGCAGAGCTGAACGATGCGGCGTGCGCCCATTCGCAACGCCGACACCCCCGCCCAGAAATCGCCCAGTGCCTGGTCGGGCAGGCGGCTGTTGGCGGCGATGATGTCGAGGACGCCGGGCAGGGGCTCTTGCCCCGCAAACACCCGGATTTCGGGGAACACCAACCCTTCCTGATGCAGTTCTTCGGCGTCGGGCGAGTTGCCGCCCGGCGCCATGCCGCCAAGGTCCATCCAGTGCCCCTTGTTGGCCGTCCAGGCCACGACCGTGCCATTGAAGAACACCGGCATGACCAGCGCCACGTCGTTGAGGTGGCTCACGCCGCCGCCGAAGGGATCATTGGTGATGAAGATGTCGCCGTCCTCGAACCCCGCGGCGCCATGCTTGGCGATGACGGCCTTCACCGCCGGATCCAGCATTCCCACAAACGAGGGAATGCCGGCACCGGAGCTGGCCAACTGGCCATCGGCGTCCGTGACCGCTACGCCGAAGTCGAGCACCTCGTATATGACGGAGCTCATCGCCGTCTTGCGCATCGTCGCGAACATCTCCTCGGCGACGGCGGCAAGGGCGCTCTGAATGATCTCCCTGGTGATGACCTCCTCTGGCCCGGAAAGGCGTGCTTCCCCTTGGCGCACGGCTCGATCCCGGGCCTTTGGCTAACTGTCCGCGGGCACGTGGATGACGTTGCCGAACTTGTAGTCCGTCTGCAGGAGGTCGAAGGCTTGCAGTTCGCTTTCCGGAGGCGGCTGCATGCCCCAAACCCTGCTCGGATTCCAGCCGACGTGCTTTGCCAAAGCGGCGTTCTCCCCCGCTTTCAAGGCGGCGATGGAGCAATCAACCACCGGGACGTTGCATCCAAAGAACTTGTACAGAGTCTCTTGAAGCACCTCGAAGAAGCCCACTTCCAGCGTGCAGCCCAGTATGATGGACTCCGCCTTGTGCAGGTCCACCGCTGCAATGGCGGCGTCCACAAGCGCCGCCTTCGTTGCGTCCGGGTCCTTGTGGAAGTCCTCTACCCGCATGTCGACGGCTTGAAACGAAACCAGCTTGTCCTTGTAGCCGTATTCGTAAACGGTTTGGCGCATCTGGTCCTTCCACTTGGTCTCACCGATGATGACGGAGAAGTTGTTCGCCAAGTTCAGGGCCACCTCGCAGGCGGCTTGGCACGGCGCCACGACCGCGGTGGTGCCCGAGATCTCCCGCGCATCGTCAAGGGCGGGATCGTAGAAGCAGCCGATCACCATGGCGTCATAGCCGTTCTTGGCGGCATATCGAGCCGCCTCCACCGTATCCCGGATGATGAACGCCTCGTAGGTCCTGTACTCCAGGTTGTTCATCTTGGGCGGCACACTCGCCGGGTTCATTGAGGCTACGTCCACGGCGGTCGCCGGGTACTTGTAGTCCTTCGCCATGTCCGCGAAGACCTGATCGTAGTCGGAGTTTCCGATCGGATTCAGGTACATCACCTTGATGTTCGTATCGAGTGACATCGACATCTCCTTAACTCGCTGTCAAAGGGTGGAAGCGCTTGTTCGCCAAGCGGCGAGCGTTCCGTTTCAACAAGGCCTCCCCCAGCAGGCGCCCTGACTGGATGGCGAGTGTCGATCCCTCCGCAAGCGTTGGGCAACTACCTTGATAGGTGGGGCAGCAAACTACTAATGCGAGTAGTTGACGGGCGCAAAGCCGGGCGGAAACACTTCAAGGCGATGGGCAGAAGACGGAGGAAGCCGCAATGACCGCACGGAACCAAAGAGTGAACGGGGCGCTTGTCTGGCTGTTGGCAGCAAGCATCGGCTGGCCACTGGCGGCCACCGGCATGGAGATCGAGGAAATCGTCGTCACCGCGCGCAAGGTTGACGAGAACATTCAAGATGCGCCGATCACGGTGAACGCCTTCACTGGCGACCAACTCGAGGACGCCGGCGTTGTTCAAACCGCCGACTTCGTCCAGCTCATTCCCAACGTGACCCTGGCGGAGTCGCAAACCATGGGCACCTCCTTCCTGACCGTACGGGGCTTAAGCCGTGTGCGCAACGGCGAACTGCCCGTGGCGGTGGTTGTCGATGATGTCCTAGTGGTGAATTCGCGGCAGTTCATCAGCCAGATTTTCGACGTTCGGCAAATCGAGGTAGCCAAGGGGCCCCAAGGCGCCCTCTACGGCCGCAACGCCTCCAACGGCGCCATCATCATCACCACCAACCCCCCGACCGCCGAGCCGGACGGCTACGTCAAGATGAGCTACGGCACCGAGGACGAGGTCGGGCTGGAAGGCGCCTGGGGCGGACCGATCAGCGACACGGTGGCCGTGCGCCTGTCCGGCCGTGTGCTGGAGCGGGACGGCTACTTCACCAATGTCAACCTCGATGACGAGGTGGACCCCTTCAGCGACCGAACCTTGCGCGGCCGCATGACTTGGGCGCCGTCCGACACCCTGACCCTGGACCTGAAGGCGCAGGTTTCCAAGCACGAGGGCAAGGGCATCGGCTTCCACTGGCCGGGGGCGGCGATGTTCGAGGTGTTCGGCGTCTTTCTCGGCACCGGCCAGGAATTGGGCGTCACTGCGGACCAAGTGGTTTCCGAAGGTGCCAACCTAGTGGATCTGCCTTACGTGGCCAACAATCCGGACCGCGGCACCCGGGACACCGCCGGCTTTTCGATCAAGCTCGACAAGGTGTTCGACTGGGGCGCCTTCAAGTCGGTGACCACCTACGATGAACTGGAGGCCTCGTCGGTGGCCGACCGCGCGCCCTACCTCTCCTACTTGGACGGCACCCAGCACAGCTACGTCGATGTGGACGGCTGGAGCCAGGAGTTGCGTCTGAGTTCGTCAACTGAAAACCGCCTGCGCTGGCAGGCTGGCGCCTACTACTTGTCCTGGGAGCGGTTGCGCTCCACGGTGACCGGCGTCGATTTGGGCCTGGGCATAAAAAAGGCGACCGATACGCCGGAATTCGAAGACAGCACCAACCCCACTGACGTCGCACCGGGCAACTTCCTGTCCTTTCTTGAGGACAGCTACGCTTGGGCGGTGTTCGGCAGCCTGGATTTCGACGTGACCGACCGCTTAACCGCTTCCCTTGCCGGACGCTACGACAAGGAGAATCGGGAGCAGAACGTCAACCCGTACAACACCGCCGGGCGCGTGTACAACGCGGCGGGCGCCGACGGCAGCAACGCCCCCTACCGCGCATCGGGGTGCGATGCGTCCAATCAGGCCCAAGTCGCCAACGTGAACTGCGGTCGGTATGCCACCTTCAGCGAACTGCTGGCCCACACCCGGCCCTTCAGCGAAAAGAACAAGAAGAAGTTCAGCAAGTTCCAGCCCAAAATCACCGTGGGCTACAAGGTATCTGACGAACTCAACCTATACGGCAGCTGGGGCGTGGGTTATCGGGCAGGACAGTTCAACTACCCGGGCATCGGCACCATCAGCACCACGGCCAACGACGTGATCGAGCAGGAGGAGAACGAAGCTTGGGAGATCGGCGCCAAGCTCGACTACGGCAACCTGCGCTTCAACGCCGCCTACTTCAACTCCACCGTGGACAACACGCAGTACTTCCCCTTCGACGGACTGGCGTTCGTGCAAGTGTTCGAGGACGTGGACAAGGCGGACCTCGACGGCTTTGAGGTGGAAGCCGCTTGGCGCCCCCTGACCAACCTGGACCTCTACGCCGCCTACGGCCAGACCAATTCCAAGATCACCGCCTACGCGGAACGGCCCGGCACCGTCGGCAACGACCTCCCCTACGTGCCCAAGCAAACCTTCAACGTCGGGGCCCGCTTCGAGCAGCCGATCTCCGGCGACCTGTCCTTCTTCGCGCGCGTGGACTACGAGCGGCGCGGCAAGCAGTTCTGGACCCCTGAAAACGGCTTCCCGAGGAAGGCGCTGAGCTTGGCCAACCTGCGCGTCGGGTTGCAGGGCGAAAAGTGGACGTCGTCGGTGTACGTGAACAACGTGGGCGACAAGACCTACAACTCGGAAGTGGTGACGCCTCTGTTTGTGCACCCGGCACCGCCCAGAGTGGTGCGCTGGGACTTCCGGTACGAGTTTTAGCCCCAACGCTGGCGCGGCAAGCGCTCGTCTCCGCCAGACGCGAGCGAATCCCGGGTGGGCAGGTTCATCCAAACCTACTTCGCCCTAGCCATAGGCTACAACCTTGCCAGCCTGGTGCGCATCGACTGGCGCGGGAAGCCGCTTGCACCGACCGAACCCGTCCCAGCCATAGCGCTGCTGATGACGTTCTACTTGACCTATGCAGCCCAGCCGTTGATCGACCCAGTGTTCTGGCACGCCCTGATGCTGATCTTCATCGCACTGGTCGGACGCTTCGGCGTTGTGGCGCATTTGGTGGGATGCAACGCGCAGGACTACTCATCACCCCTTGCCCGCACCGCAGCGGTAGCCATCAACGCATATGGCATTGCCGTCCTTTTGATGGTCCTGTTGGTGTAGTCAGGGCCAGTCGCCTCAGTTGACCTTGGTTCCATGCCCCCATTGAAACGCGGCATAGAGCGCGGACGCCACGATCAGCGAATCGATGGACGCAACGCCCACATTGCCCATCAATTCCTTGCCCGAGCAATAGCCCTGGGCCATTACACCAGCCCAAGCTCCGAAGGCGCGGATTTTGAAACCCGGATAGTTTGTCCATCTGCTCCAACCGTTCGTTTTCACTTTTCCAAGTGACATTCGCGGTGAAATTCGCAATGAATGACAAGGACTGGCCCGTCTGCTATGTTGCTAGTCAGTAAAGGACGACTGGAGCTCACGCTAGGATCCGTTTGACATGAAGGTGTTCATGAGTCATTCGCACGCCGACGCCGCACTCGCTGCGCGGGTCTCGGATGCGCTGCAAAGCAGCGGTCTCGAAGTTTGGGATCCCGACCGGAATCTACTGCCCGGTGATAACTGGGCCAGCGAGGTGGGGCGCGCACTGGAGGAAGCGCAGGCCATGATCGTCCTGCTCACCCCCGCCGCGGCGAACTCCCCTCACGTCAAGCGCGAGATCGAATACGCCCTCGGCGCCAGGAACTACACTAACCGCCTCATTCCCGTCGTGGTCGGTGATCCCGAACTGGTTCCCGCCGACAAGATACCTTGGATCGTTCGGCGTATGCGTTGGTTCGGACTGAAAGACACGGAGGACGATGCCCCCGAGGTGCAGCCGATCGCTGATGCGATTCTGAGTCACGCCTGACCGCACCCGCAATCGTCTGCGTCGCATGCCGAACGAGGTCTTTCTGTCGCACTCAAGTGTCGACCGTGCATTCGTCACCCAGCTAGCAAAGGTAATGCGGGGTCACGGGATTCCAGTCTGGTACAGCGAAACCAACATCCGTGGAGCCCAACAGTGGCACGACGAGATCGGCGCCGCACTCAGGCGCTGCGACTGGCTGATCCTAGTTCTCTCGCCCAACGCCGTCGCATCCAAGTGGGTGAAACGGGAACTCCTGTTCTGCCTCCAGGAAGACCGGTTCGATGGAAGGATCATCCCGATCATCCACAAGACATGCGAGCATGACGACCTCTCCTGGACGCTTTCGCAACTGCAGATGGTGGATTTCCGAAACCACTTTGACACGGCTTGCCGTGAGCTGCTGCGCACTTGGGGCATCGGCTACGCGCCTGCATAGATCGTAGCAGCCCTGCTTTGCCAATATGGCTTGGCACTGACCGAAGCTAGGCGCTTCTCTCCGCTGCCGAGAGCCAATGCCGCCACTGAAGCGCCGTGTACAGCGCGGAAGCCACGATCAACGAATCAATCGACGCTATGCCAACAATGCCCATCAGTTCCTGGTCCGAGCAATAGCCCACGGCTATCGCGCCAGCCCAAGCTCCGAAGGCGCGGATGTTGAAACCTGGCTCGCCGTCCAGTTCCTCCAAATCCATTCGGAAGCGGCGCACGAAGATCGCTTCGACGATGTAGATGGCGCCAATCGGCGGTATGGTGATGCCCAGCAGCACCAAGTAGTCCACGATGGCCTCCTGGACCATGACATAGGCCAGCGCGGTGCCCGCCACGCCAATGGCGATGATGATATGGCTCAGCCGGGCTCTCTCCATTAGGGTCGCGACCGAGAGGCTGGATGAGTACAGGCAGAGCACGTTGCTCGACCAGGCGCCGAGGAACAACAGGAAGAAGGCCGGCAGGATAATGCCGAGGCCGCTCATCACCAGCACGACGCTCGGCTCCCCGGTGGCCATGCTCGGCACCGCGGAGAAGAACTGCACCAAGGGGAAGAACAGCGCCAAGGCAATGAACACGGACCAAACGGCGTGCCGGACGTTGACCGCAAAGCGGCTGTAGTCCGGCTGAATGATGACGCCGACAATGTAGGTGCCCACCACCGCCGAAACCGCGGTCTGGAAGGTGAAGGCCTGCTCGACCGCCAAGGGTTCGCTGCCATCGGCGCGCAACGCCAGAAACGCGGCGTAGCCGATGAGGAGCGCCATGAACGGGGTCAGGAAGAGCGCCAAACGGTCGATGCCCGTGAAGCCAGCGGCGGTTACGGAGATCATCAACGCACTGGCAGCGGTGATCACCACTGGGGGCGGAACGTCGATGTTCCAGCTTTCCTGCAGCATCTCCTGGGTCGCAAGGCCCAAGGTGTTGCAGATCACGCCGAACCAACCCACTAGGGAAAGGGCCACCACCAGATTGGCGACCTTGGCGCCGGTTGGGCCAAAGGCGAACTCGGTCAGCAGGTAGGTGGACAGGCGCGATTTGGCCCCAACGTAGCTGGTGACCGCGCCCATGAAACCAAGAATCAGACTGCCGATGGCAAACGCCAGCCCAGCTTTGGCGTAGCCCAAGGCACCGCCGATCTGGGAGGAAATGACGAACACCGCAAAGCCGATGGTGCCGCCAACGATGATCAACCCCAAGTGCAGGCCCGTAGCCGCGGCACTGCCGGAAACCGCCCCCCGGGCGAAGTCGTCAGCCTTCATGAGAGCAAGCCGGGCAACCTGTAATCGAACTAAGGCGCCTCGGATCAGCTGGCTACGCCATAGACTTCCAACGCCCGCTCCGGCGTCAGGTAGCCATTCCTGATGTCCTCAAGCACTTGCTCCTTGGGACGGTCCTTCGGGTCGCCGTATCCGCCGCCGGTGGCCGTGTGGACGCTGATGACATCGTCCTTGCCTAGGGGCAGCACGGTGCAGGAGCTGTATCTTTCCGCCTCGCCGGAGGCGCGGCGCACCACGATGTGGTTGGTTGATCCGGTCAGCCCGCCTTCAAGCCCCCAGGGGCCGTTTTCCGACCGGGTGTAGGCTACGGTCACCCACCAATCGTCGCGCAATATCCGATAGTCCAGGTTCACGCCCTTGCCGCCTCGATACTGGCCCTCCCCACCGGACGCTTCACTGAGCGCGAAGCGGTCCACCATCAGGCCATTCTTTTGCTCGGTGATTTCGACGGGGCAGTTGAAGGTATCGCCGTGATAGCCGGTGTAGAGCGCGTTGAGTCCATCACGATCGTGGCAAGCGCCCCAGCCGCCAAGCTGCGGCTCCACGATGCTGTGTTGCCGGCCGCGTTCGCCGGGACCGCCGATGAAGGTGCCGCAGATCGATGAGTAGTGGCCAGCCGGAAAGGCATCCTTCATGGTCGGTGCAAGCGCCTTCCACAAGAGGTCGAACAACAGCATGCTCACTTCGTAGTAGACGCTCATCGCCGCCGGGTACTCGGCCGCGAACATGGACCCCTCGTCAACGATGACGCGCACCGGCTTGAAGGTGCCGGAGTTGGCGAAGCCCTGGGGATTGGCCACCGCCTTGTAGATCATCTGCACGTCGACCACCGTCGCGTCATAGGACGAGTTCAGGCCGGTTTGGCTCTGCGGCGGGTTGCCGCGCAGGTCAGCTATGAACTCATCGTCAGTGATGCGGATGGCGGCGCGCAGCACACGGCCGTCCTCCAGGGTTTCGGTGGCCGAAAACTCGCCCTTGGGCAATTGCCGCAGCAAACGCCTCGAGTTCGCCTCGCCGAGCGCGATGTAGTCCTCGATCGCGAATGCCACCGCCGCTTTGCCGTACTTGCCGATGATGTCCTGAAAGCGCTTCTCCCCCGCCCGCATGGAGGCAACGCCCGCCCAGAAGTCGCCCAAGGTGGTCTCGGGCATCCGGCTGTTTACCGTCATGATGTCAAGCACCGCCTGATTCGGCACGCCAGCACAGATCACCTTCACTTCAGGCAGTTGCAGCCCCTCTTGATAAATGTCCACCGCCTCGGGGTTGATGCTGCCCGGGCAGGGGCCGCCGATGTCCACCCAATGGGCTTTGTTTGAGAGCCAGGCCATGACCTCGCCCTCAACGAACAAGGGCATGATGAGCACGACGTCGTTCAGATGGCTGACGCCCCCGAAATGCGGCATGTTGGTGACGAAAATGTCGCCCGGCTCAACATCACCGGGTCGATTGAACTTGCGCCGGATGGCCTTGACGCCGGGTTCCAGCATGCCGATGAAGCCGGGAATGCCCGAACCGGAACTGGCGAGGTCGCCGTTGGCGTCGAACAGCGCCACCCCGAAATCGAGCACTTCGTAGATGATCGAGCTCATCGCCGTCTTGCGCATGGTGGCGAACATTTCGTCGGTGATCGCCGTCAGGGAACTCTGGATGATTTCAGTCGTGATGGGATCAACGTCTTGCGTCCGGTCCCAATCGGCAGCGGCATCAGCCATGTCAAGCCTCCGTGATCTGAATGTGAAGGTTGCCGTAGTCGTCAACGCGCACGGACTGTCCGGGGAACACAACCGTGGTGCTGCTTGGTTCCTCGATGATGGCCGGGCCGTCGAAGGCGGCACCGGCACCGAGCCGGGCGCGGTCATAGATGTCGGCCTCCATGCGACCATCGGCATCAAAGTCAACTTGACGGCGTCCCTTGCGGGCCGCCGCCGGATTCCGCGCTTCCCCGTCCACCGAAATCCGTTCCAGCGCCGGCCGGTCCACAGCGGCGAAGGCAGCGAGATGAAAGGTCACCCATTCAACCGAATTGTCCAACCGGTAGGTGTACTCCCGCTCGTAGGCGGCGTGGAAACGCCGCTCGATTCGTTCCACTTCCGCCGCCGTAATGGGCACGTTGGGGATGGGAATGCGCACCGAGTGCTCCTGACCGTCGTAGCGCAGGTCGGCGTAGCGTTCAAAGTAGATTGCCTCATCCTCAAAGCGCTCGTCGCGGAACGCCTGTTGCGCGACGGTCTCCATCTCGGTGAAGGTGCCATCAATGATTGACGCCGCGTCAGCGGAGATGGGCATCGGACGGGTGCGGATGTAATCGCGGCGCAAATCGGACATCAACATGCCCCAAGCCGAGAACACCGAGCAGTGGGCCGGGACGATGACCTTGGGAATGTTCAGCTCCCGGGCCAAGGAGGCGGCGTGCATGGCACCGCCGCCACCAAAGGCGATCATCGTGAAATCCCTCGGATCGTAGCCGCGATTGATCGACACCAGCTTCAGCGCGTTGATCATGTTGTGGTTGGCGATCCGCACAACGCCCCGCGCTGCCTCGTCTGCACCGATGCCGATCCGGTCTCCAAGCGCTTCGAACGCTCCTCGCACCGCAGTCATGTCGGCCTGGATCTCGCCGCCGATGAAGTAGCCGGGATCGATTCTCGACAGCATCAGGTTGGCATCCGTGGTCGTCGGCTCCACGCCGCCCCTGCCGTAGGCCACCGGACCGGGTACGGCACCGGCGCTGCGCGGCCCCACATGCAGCTTGGCGTCCTCATCCACCCAAGCGATGCTGCCGCCGCCGTTGCCGATCTCGACGATGTCCACCACCGGCGTCATGATCGGATAGCCAGCCGAAAGCCGGCTGCGCTCAATCATGTACTGGCTGGTGATTTTCACCCGATCGCCATCGATGAGGGAGCATTTCGCCGTGGTGCCGCCGATGTCGAGGGCGATGACGTTGGGTTCGCCTATCAACTTGCCCAACGCCGCCGCGCCAAGAACGCCGCTCGCCGGCCCGGATTCGACCATGGTGATCGGCGTGGCCTTGGCCGCGGCCGCCGTGTCTATCCCGCCGTTGGACTGCATGACGTAGAAGGCGCCGCTGAATCCGGCCGCCGTCAACTTGCGCTCCATGCCGCTCAGGTATTCACGGGCGATGGGTTGGACGTAAGCGCACAGCACGGTTGTGTTGGTGCGTTCGTACTCGCGCCATTCGCGGGTGATCTGATGGGAAGCCACCACCGACGCTTCCGGCCACCGTTCGCGCACCAACTCGGCGAGTTCAAGCTCGTGCGCCGGATTGGCATAGGCGTGCAGCAGGCACACGGCGACGGCCGTCACGCCCTCGGATCGAAAGCCGGCGATGATCGAGTCCACCGCATCCGTGTCGAGCGGCTTGAGCACTTCGCCCTTATGCGACATTCGTTCGCTCACCTCGCGGCGCAAGTACCGGGGCACGAAGGGCTTGGGCTTGGCGTAGCGCAGATTGAAAAAGTCGGGCCGGTCGCCGCGGGCAATCTCCAGCACGTCGCGAAAGCCGAGCGTGGTGATGAGGCCCGTCTTGGCGCCCTTGCGCTCGGTCAGCGCGTTGATGACCACCGTCGTGCCGTGGGCAAAAAAAGCGATGCCGCCTTGATCCAAGGCCGCCTTGTCGATGGCGGCGAGAACGCCTTCCTCGAAATTCGGCGGCGTGGTGTGCGTCTTGACCGTGTTCAGCGCCGCAATCCGGCCACTCGTCCGATCGACTTCGTAGTACACCAGATCCGTGAAAGTGCCGCCGACATCGGTGGCGACGCGCAACTCCCTCGCGTCCGTTTCAAGCAGGGGCATGGCTTTCTCGCATCCTATTCGATGAGCTTGAGCGCTTTGGCGGCCGTCACCGCCTGCATCCGGCGGGTGACGTTGAGCTTGGCGAAAATGTTCTTGACGTGGAACTTGACCGTGTTTTCCGTTCGGTCGAGCACTCGGGCGATTTCCTTGTTGGACTTGCCGGCCGCCAGCTCTTCCATTACCTGCATTTCACATTCACTGAGCAATCGCTCGCCGTTGGCATTCCTGCCCAATACATCGGAAATGAAGTTCGACATCAGCACGTCTTCGTCGTACAAATGCGCCCTGCCGCGGGTGGCGCGCAGCAGCCTTTCCGCGTCCCGTGACAGGAAAGGCTGGGCGATTTCGGAAGTCGAGGCCATCTTCAACGCCGGCAGCAGGGCTTCCACCGCATCGCGCCGTCGATTGGCCGCATCGAGCACCAAGGCCTGCATGAGCTGCGAGCGCAGCACGAAGAAGTCAGCGCCAATCGCCGCGACCACCTCATGGGCCCGGCGGGCATAGGTCAATGCCAGGCGAGCGTTGCTCGCGGCAAGGTGCTGCGCACAGGCACAGGCGCAAAAGAACAGGATCAACCAGTTCGCGGACGGGGTGAGCTCCACGTTTTGCGCCACCACCGCCTTGACCTGCTCGTACTCCCGAGCGCTGCCGCGCAGATCGTCGGTGCGCACGAAGTAAATCAAGCGAAAGGCCGAGCAAAGCAGCCGCAGCCGCTCGATGCCGCGCTCGTTGGCGTCGGCCTCCATCTTCCTGATGGTCTCCCAAGCATCCTGGTAGCGTCCGCTTTGCATGGCGTGGTGAAAGAGCGCGTCGTAGCCGATCGCAAAGTTCTCAAACCAGCCATCAAAGCGGCGCATGTGCTCAACCGCGTCCGTCAAGGCATCCATGCTGCTGTCATCGAGCCCGGCCTTCCAGAACCGCACGGCCTGCAGATAGACTTCGGAAAGGTACTTGAGGCCGCTGTCAGCGCCGAAATTGTCCCGCGCCATGTCCGTGGCCCGCTCAAAGTTCGCCGTTGCCACTTGGTAGCGGCCCGTGTAGAAGGCGACCATGCCAAGATGGAGGTAGGCGTAGTTCAGCCCCAGCACGGAACGGGCTTCACGCATGGAGCGTGCGGCGGTTTCGGCTTGCTGGCGGGCCTGCTCAAAGCGTCCGAACGCGGTGTGGCGCAGCGCCATGTTGCATTGAATGATGCCCCGCGTCATGGAGTCGTCGGCGCCGATGCGGTCCAGCGCTTCGTGGATGAAGTCGTTGTCCGGGTTGACCAAGCCATTGTCTTCGTAGGCTTCAATGAGTATGCGCATGTTGATGTGGTCGCGCATCAGAGCGGCATCGCCCTTGTCGAAACGCGGCGATGAGGCGGCGCAATCGAAGTAGGCCCTGGCCTCGCTGATTTCGCCGTTCTTGAGCGCCAAGTAGGACTTGGCGAATTGCAGTCGGGGGTACTTTTTCAGCACCCTCTGCGGAAAGTGGCGCAACAGGCCGTTGAGGCGGCCGATGCCGCCGAACAGCACCAATTCCCAGCCACCCGCGCGGCAGACCAAGTCCGCGCACAGGCCGTCATGCTTGGCGGTCATGCCATGGCGAACGGCGGCGGAGTAGTCGCCCCGCTCGCCCAGACAGCGGGCGGCGTTCAGATGCAGCTGCCGTACCTCGACATCCCGCTGCTGATGCAGCAGGTCCTGAAGGCACTCGGCGAACAGGTGGTGATAGCGAAACGAGGCGCATCGATGGTCCAACGGTATGAGCAACGCATGCAGCGGCTCCAGCGCCTTGAGCAGGTGGCTGCTCCGGTCGTGGCCGCACACCGCGTCCGCCAACTCGGCATCGAAGGTGTCCAGGATGCTGGTCTTGAGCACGAAGTTGCGCTGCTCGGGACTCAGCCGCTCGATGACCTGCTCGGTGAGGTAAGCCGCCAAGTGCCCGGTATGCCCATGCAGGTGTGCGATTGAGGCTTCGTGGTCAGTGTCGTCGTTGAGCAGCAGCCTGGCCAGCTGGATGGCCACTGGCCAGCCCTCAACCTTTGTTTGCAAGGCGGCAAACACCGTTTCGGTCAGATCGACGCCCACCGCGATCCGGAGTTCGGCATCGGTGAACCGGAGCTTGGCCGCGTCAATTTCCAATGCCTCGCCTGACGCCAGCATCGACGCCAACTCGGGAAAGAGCTTTTCGCGGCTCGCCAGGCAGAGTGTCAAATTGCCTGCGCAGTGTTCGGCGAGATCGAGAACGATTTTGTCGATGGCCGGCGACTTCGCACGGTGATAGTCGTCAATAACTAGGAGAGTGGGCGATTCCGCCTGCTGAAATGTCACCGCCAAACGCCGGAGCACGAGATGCACGGATGTGCCCATCAGGCCGTCGTCCGCGGCGATGGATAGCTCGCCGACATTGAAGCCGGCGTTGTCGAGAGCGTGAATCAGGCAGGTAAGGAACTGGTTGGGTTCGGCATCCGCCTCATCCAGAGTCAACCAAGCGGACACTTCGTCGAGTTGGTCCCGGCCGGCGCACCATTGGGCAAGGAGGGTGGACTTGCCGAACCCCGCCGGAGCCGCCACCACGATGAGTCGCCGGTTGAGTGCGTTTTCCAAGAGGTCGATCAGCAGCGGACGCGCGATCAGGTGGCTGGTGCTGGTCGGCGGCTGAAACTTGGACTTGGACAGCCAAGCTACCGGGCCGTCGAATTCCTCCTCTTCCTTGGCTTGCATGGAGTCAATCATCATCCTGTCAACGCAACGGCCCCGATCAGCGCAAGGCCAGACCCTTTACCTATACTGGAATCCCTGATCACCGACCACTATCAATTCGGGTAGGTGGAGCCCTCCCAACCC
>VYDB01000076.1 GCA_009843635.1 Gammaproteobacteria bacterium | reverse complement strand
CGGCGAGGCCCGGCATCCGCGCCGGGGCGATCGATTGCGTCTCGTGCGGACGCGACTTTTTTGTTTTCCGCGTCGTCGCCAGCGGGCTCTGCGCCGTCGGAAATCTCGTCCAAGTATCACCCCTTAAAATGACGGCGCTGCGCCAGATGATGGAGGGCACGGCCGATTTCATCGGCGGCCAGGGTCTCGCCTCGAACGCTCGCCTGCGAATTTCGTATGGCTGGAAACGCGTCACCCGGTTTCAGTCGCGCGAACCCTTGAACGGCAGGCGGTCGGCCGGGAGGAGAACATCGGCAAGTTGGCGGCCGCGGCGGAGTCGCGACTGACGACGGTTCCGGTTCGGCGGTACGCTCTTCGGGTCGCGGGCCTCGGGAAAAATCCGCACGCCAAGGCGGCGAATCCGTCCGGTGGCTTGGTTGACATCGTGTTCGATTGCGGCGAACCCGATCGGGGTCGCGCCGATGTCCAGACCGAAATCGAGCGGCATGCGTGACATTCCTGTTGCGATTGAATTACCTTGCGCTATCGTCGCAGTCGCAGCAAATTGACCCTTTGCGCGGGCTCGGTGTCCCAAGCTCATTCACCGGCATCCAAAGCCTCCGCCGTCTGGCGGGTGAGCGCGCGCGGTTTGTCTGAGGAGATTTCGGGGTGAATGGCCTGCATTCGTCCTGAATCATTTCAAATGTCTGTCACGTCCTGTCTGGCGGCAGGACGCATTCAACGAGTTTCCCGCACCGCTTAGGGGTTTACTGGATGCGCGAGAAACGTTTTCAGGTTCGCTGGCAGGCGACCCTGCATCTTTGCGACAGCGTCCGGGTCATCGTGACCCGCTCCCACCCGACTGGATTCCCCAAATGGCCCCGGCGATACCTAAGCCGAAGCACCGCAACCGCCCCTTACGGCGGCAGAGCCCCTGTGCTAGGGTGCGGGGCACGGATCCGAAGCAACCCCAAGGAGCACGCCATGCGCCAAGCTCAACGTTCCAGCGCCCCCTTGCGGCGCACCAGCACCGCTTCGCCCAGGGCACCGCAGTCCGCACGCCCCATCCACTACCCCGAGTCGGACGGTAAGCCAATGTCCGAGACCCCGGTCCATTGGCACGCCATGGTGGACTTCGCCAGCCCTCTGCACGGCTTCCTCAAGGACCGTCCCGACGCCTACGTGGGCAGCAACATGCTCATGTACTACGAGGAGGGCGACAACCGGCGCCGGGTGTCGCCGGACGTGTTCGTGACCTTCGGGGTGCCCAAGCTGCCGGAGCGGCGGGTGTGGCTGGTTTGGGAGGAGGGCAAGGCGGCGGACTTCGTTCTGGAGGTGACCTCCCGTTCCACGCGCAAGGAAGACGAAGCGGGGAAGAAGGCGCTGTACGAGCGCTTGGAGGTTCGCGAGTGCTGGCAGTTCGACCCGATGGGGGAGTACCTGAATCCGCGGCTGCGGGGCTACGTGTTGGGCGCGGACGGGAAATACCATGAGGTTGCGCTTGAGGAGCGTGACGGCGCGCTCTGCCACGACAGCCTGCTGGGAGTGACCCTTCGGCTGGAGGGCGAGCGCCTGCGCCTGTTCGACCCCAAGCGCGGCGAGTACCTGCTGACTCACGCGGAAGAGCGCCAAGCCCGGCAAGCTGCCGAGGCAAGGCTGGTGGAACTTGAGCGGAGGCTGCTCGGCGAGTAAGGCGCGGCGACGGAGCGCTTCGGGAATGCACACGTCAAGAAGGGCGAATGCGGAGCTTTTGCCATGTCCCTGAACGCCAACCTGCGAGATGCCAAGCGCAACAAGAACGACGAGTTCTACACCCAACTCCCGGACATTGAGAACGAGCTCAAGCACTACAAGGCGCACTTCCGTGGCAAGGTGGTGTACTGCAACTGCGACGACCCGACCGAATCGAACTTCTACCGCCACTTCTCCGCCAACTTTGAGCACTTGGGCCTTAAGCGCCTGATCGCCTCTTGCTACCGGAACGACAGCCGGGATTTGTTCAGCCAGCATGACAGCGAGCAGGCGGCTTGGATTGAGTACACGGGGAACCCTCGGGGCGAAGGGCTGCCGAGGCCGGAAGATGCCGCCCTGCGGCGTTTCGAGGAGGACGGGGACTTCCGCAGCCCAGAAAGCATCGAGCTGTTGCAACAGGCTGACATCGTGGTGACCAACCCGCCGTTCTCGCTGTTCCGCGAGTACGTGGCTCAGTTGATGGAACATGGAAAGCGCTTTTTGATCGTGGGAACCCAAAACGCCGTCACCTACAAGGAGATATTCCCGCTGATCAAGGAAAACCGCATGTGGCTTGGCATGACGCCCAAGGGCAGGGACATGCTGTTTGACGTGCCCAGCGATTACGCGCAGGAGTTGCGGGAAACCAAAAAGGAAGGAAGCGCCTATCGGCTGGTGGACGGCGTTGTCAAAGGCCGGTTGGGCAATGCCGCATGGTTCACCAACTTGGACCATGCCGGGCGCCATGAGGAACTTCCCCTGTTCCGGCGCTACACGCCGGAGGACTATCCGCACTACGACAACTACGACGCAATCAACGTGAACAAGATCGCCGACATCCCGATGGACTGGGATGGGGCGATGGGCGTGCCCATCACGTTCTTGGACAAATACAATCCCGACCAGTTTGAGATATTGGGCTTCTCGTCCTTGTGGGACGATGGCTTCGAGAGCCACACCTTTTACGACGACTATTCGTAACTACTCGCACCCCCGCGCCTTTGGCTGACGCCTGAGTGGGGGGGCATGGCTTGACATTATAGACCGCCGGTTCTATGTTGCGCCCATTAGTCTTGTCCAATCAGGAATGAGCCTGAAGAGGGGGCGGATTTCCAGCGGAAAA
>VYDB01000049.1 GCA_009843635.1 Gammaproteobacteria bacterium | reverse complement strand
ATCCGACGATCCGACGATCCGACGATCCGACGATCCGACGATCATTATACCAAACCCTCATGCTCGCTGGGCTGAGCGCCCCGCCGCGATGTAACTGAGTTTCCGGGGTCGCACGACAGCGAGGGCAGCCGGACGCTGTAGTGCAGGCGCCACTGGGAGCCGGTCCGCCCGGGCTCCTTCACCGTCGTGGCGTCGAACGCCCTGACCTGGAGGCCACCCGCGGACGCCAGCGCGACGCCCTGCTCGCGGAACAGCGCCACGCACAGCGCCCGCAGCCAGTCGCCCGACTTGCGCAGCCGCTTCAGCAGGGCGACGTCCGAAAGGTCGGCCAGGCCCGACATCCGGGCCCGCGCCACGGTCTCCCGAAGCGAGTGGCCGCAGGCCAGGTGCAGCAGCAGGGTGCGCAGCAGCGCGTCCGGAGACCGGTCCTTGCGCAGGCCCTTCAGCGCCCCGGTCTCGCCCGCCAGCTCCCGCCATCCCTCCGGCAGGAACGACCGAACCACGTCCCAGTCCTCGTCCATGCGCCCGATCTCCCGTCGGCAGTGACGACCGCATCATACGGAGCACGAACATGACAAACAAGTTAGCGCTTATGGGACCATGCCCCCTCCCGGCGCAACGCCCTCTGTGGCCGCTAATCGACGCAGTGATTGGGAATCGCTATGCTGCGCACATCGGCGCGGATGTGAGGCCAATGGCATTCGTGAATCACGGGGCAAGGAAGTGGATTCTCGGGCTGTGTCTTCCGGCGGCGTTGGGCACAGTCACGGACCGTGCAGCCTTGGCGCAATCCGGGTCAGCGCCGCGCAACGTCGGTCATCCGACCTTTGCAAGCCCCCACGCGAGACCCATTGCCAGGAACGGCTCATTCATCTACGTCGCGAACACGCCCGCCGACACGGTGGACGTTCTCGACGTGGCGGCGCGCGCCCTCGTTGGCCGGATTCACGTGGGCATCGATCCGGTCAGCATCGCGGTGCGGCCGGACGGCAGCGAAGTCTGGGTGGCCAACCATGTCTCCGACACGGTCAGCGTCATCGATGCGAACCCGTCGAGCCCCGCATTCCACCAGGTGATCGCCACCGTTCAGAACATCGACCCGGCAACCTTCTCCACACGGTTCGACGAACCGGTGGGCATCGCCTTCGCCAACGACCGCAAGGCCTATGTGGCGCTGTCCACCTCGAACCGCATCGCCATCGTCGATGTTGCGACCCGCACGGTGACCGGGCATCTACCCATCAGGGCGCAGGATCCCAGGGCCATCGCGGTGCAGGGCAACCGCCTGTACGTCATCCCCTTCGAATCCGGCAACCAGACCCAGCTATCGGGGTGCTTCGCCGCCAACCTTGACGGAGACCTCTGCACCTTCGACCTGTGGGAACACGTGGTCAGCAACAACAACGTGCTCTCCCAAGGCTACAATGCCGACGTGGTCAAGCATCCGGGCGTGCCCGACCGGGACCTGTTCGTGTTCAACACCGAAACCGATGCTCTTGAGCAGGTGGTTTCGGGGCTGGGCACCCTGCTCTACGGGTTGGCCGTGGACAGCGATCATCGCGTCTTCGTCGCCCACACGGACGCTCGCAACGACGCCAACGGCCGTGCCGGCACGCGCAAGGATGGACTGGCGCAACTCGACAACCGGCCTTGGCTGAACCGAATCGCCCAAGTGGATTGCTCCGGTGAGTGCAGCACGCCCCGCTTCTTCGATCTCGAGCCCCTGCCGCCCTTGCAGCCCGAACCCGGCATGGCCTTGGCCACGCCATTCGGCATCGCCTTGAGCGAAGACGAGTCAACCCTTGTGGTCACTGCCGCGGGCTCCGACAAGTTGTTCATCGTGGACGCCAATACCGGCGCCGTTTCCCGGCGGGTGGGCGTGGGCGTAGCGCCCAGGGGGCTGACGCTCATATCCGACAACCGCGGCGCGCCCCTGGAAGCCTGGGTGCTGAACGCCATCAGCAACACGGTCTCCGTGGTGGACCTCGGCGCCCAGGCAACAGCGGTGGGCACCACCATCGCGCTTGAGGATCCGACGCCCGCGGACGTCAAACGCGGGCGCCTCGCCTTCAACAGTGCCGAGGCATCCTCATCCGGCACCTTCGCCTGCGCAAGCTGCCACCCGGACGCCCACACCGACCAACTCCTTTGGGTGCTGGAGACGCCAGCCTGTGACCTCGAGGGATGCACCCAGACGCCGCCGCGCCTCACCATGCCGGTGCGGGGCTTGCAGGACACCGAGCCCTTTTATTGGGACGGCGTGCCCGGCGATCCATTCGGCGGCATCAACACCGCCTCGGTCAACACCGACGTCCCGCCCACTGACGTCCTGCCCACTCGTGACGCGACCGAACCCGGCAACTGCCTGAGCAGCCAGTTGGACAGCAGCTTGGGCACGACCATGTGCGACACCCTGAATTGTCCCGTCAACGACGAGGACAAGGCCGGGCTGCTCGATGCCGCGGACCGCGACGCGATGGCGCGGTTCCTGATGAGCGTGCCCTATCCGCCCGCGCCGGCCCCACCAATCGACAACGTGCTGAGCCTAAGCGCCCGGGAAGGCTTCTTCGAATCGAGTTCCGTCAACGATGCGGCAGAACGCACCACCGGGGCGCAGACCTGTGGCGCCTGCCACAAGGATCCGTTTCTGACCAGCACCAACACCCCCAGCACCGGCATGGAGGCGACGACTTTCCGGGGCGCCCACGACCGCTGGACGGTTCTCTCCCAAGGACGGGTGAACCTCATCGATCTCCTGCGGCTGGTGGGCCTCGGCAACGGCATTGAGGAACGCGATCCGTGGATTCTGATCGGGCTCACGCCCGCCATGTGGGAGATGATCCTTGAGGGCAGCACCGGCTTTTCCGGGAGTTTCGCCCGGCAAACCACGCTGAACGCCGAGACCGCCCAACTGCCGCAAACCGCAAGGCTGCTCAAGGCCCTCGAAGGGTCCGCCGCCGAAGGGGCGATCCGCTTGCTGGGCCAAGGCGTACGCATTGCCGATGGGGTCGCGACGCCGTTCGCCGTCGAGTTCCTTGACGGGACGTACCAGACCCGGACTGACGGAGCGACGCAGCTCCCTGACGAGCTCTCCATCGAGAAGGCTCAGGTAACCAATGACGGCACGGACTTCGATCGATCCACGCTGCTTGAAGCCGCCCGCGACGGGGCCTTGGTGCTGACGTTGACGGGCCGCGCCGGCGTCCACGCGGATGCCGGCAACCCACAACCCGCGTTGTGGGCGGACGGCGCCCGGGAAGCGCAGACCCGCAACGTGGCCATTCCCTTCCTCGGCGCCGACTCGACGCTCCGGTTCAAAGGCCGCCACCTGCACGACAGGGCCGCACTGTTCGTAAACGGGCGGCGCGTCGCAGGCACCTTGGGCTGCGAGACGGGCAGGCTGCCGGAGTGCGATGTTGAGAGGCTCGTCGCAAGATTCGTCGATGCACCGCAGCCGGGTGGGTTGCACTTCCTTCAAGTGCAGAACCCCGAGGGCCTGTTCAGAGCAACGACATGATGTTCTTTTCCAATCAGGCCCCGCTGCCACCCCGTCCTGGCAACCTGCTAGCCAGCGGCGGCGCCTTCACGCCCGGCGCGGGGCAGTTCGACAAGCACTGGAATACGGTCGAATTGGCCACCAACGCCATTTCCGAGATCGGCGGCGAGGTTCGCATCGACCTGAAATCCGCCGCCGTCTTCCCCTGGCACGCCCAGATCAGCCATGCGGCAATGGTGATCGCCGGCCAGCAATACACGCTCTGCTACGACGCGCGGGCAGCGGGCCCGCGCTTCATCACCGCCTACATGGACTCCAACCTGGACGAGTGGCGAAACATCAGCGGCGGCCAGCACCGGGCGCACCTGACCACCACCCGCCAACGGTTCAGCCACACCTTCACCGTGGCGCAGACCGACCTGTTCGCCCGCGTCGCCTTCGACCTCGCCCAGAGTCCCCTCGACGTGCAGCTCGACAATATTGGCCTGTATGAAGGCAGCACGTGCGGGGTGCCCTAGCTTGCCAGAGAATCAGGAACCCAATTGATGCATTGATGATACCAAGTTATGCTCTGCATCATGAGGACGACAATATCACTCAACGAGCATCTCTCGAATCAGGTGCGTCGCGCCGCGACCGCCCAGAAGCTGAGCGTGAGCGCGTTTATCGCCAAAGTCTTGGACGACGCGCTGAAGCAGCGCGCGCCATCGGAACCTCCGGCATTTGGGTTGGTCACCACATCTGGCACGCGCGTCCGCCCCAGCGTTGACCTGGACCGGCCAAGGTCCGTGGATGCGGAGGAGGACGAAACGCGGTTCGGCCTGACACGGTAGCGGCCCCGATGCTGCTCCCCGCCGTCAATGTCCTGATCTACGCACACTTCGAGGATGTCGTCGCCGAGCACCGCGAGTACGCGCGCTGGCTTACGCAATTGGCCACCGGGCCGGAGCCGTTCGCCCTTTCGGTGCTCGTGCTGTCGGGCTTCGTCCGCATCGCCACGAATTCCCGGATCTTCGATCCTCCCGCAACCCTCCCGACGGCTTTCGACTTCGTGTCGTCGCTAGTGGAACGACCGACCGACCGGATCGTCGGCCCGGGTCCCGATCACTTGTCCATTCTTGAGAATCTGTGCCGTGAGGCCAACGCAACGGGCAAGCTGGTCGCCGACGCTCAGCACGCCGCGATCGCGGTGGAGCACGGCTGCACCATGGTTTCAACGAACTCCGACTTTGACCGGTTTGCAGGGCTTCGATGGCAGCATCCACTTCGCCCTCGCACGGCTGACACATGATTTTCGCCACCGCAACCAGTCGCCCCCTTTCCCACAAGAATCTACCTCATGCCGACAACGCCGCAGGGGAAGCAGACCAGCGGGTTTTCGTCGAATAGCGGGTTCGAAGATTGTCCGATTAGAGCCAGTGTACGATTAGAGCCGGGAGGAAGCAACCAGCGCGGCACATGGCTTGACTGATCTGATCATCCTTCACCAAGGCATCTCAAAGCCAGCAATCACCATTTTAATCGTCAATAATATGGTCATGGGCTGGGTTGTGTGCCCGATTAATGACGGAGGAAGGCAACTGGGCTGGTTCAGATCAAAGCGACGGTCGGCTGGGGTCATCTATCACAGCCCTGTGACAACGAAAGCGGGACGGCTGCCCCTCGGCGAGCGTCTGCACCAAGTGGTGTGGCGCTGGCGAATGCGGCGGCAGCTCGGCCCGCTGTTCGAGGAGATCGAAAAACAGGTTCCCGCGCCAGGGCCACCCAAGGTGCTTCCGTTTTACTCACCGGCCGCGGCCGGTGATGTGGAAGGCATCCTAGTGCCCGGGAGCGGCGTCGGCGCGTACGTCCCGGAAGGCTTCGAGGCTTACGCGTGGTTGCCCAATCCGGCATGGAAGTGGGTGCCTCCCGGCAGCGACGGTGCGCTTTCCAACGCCCGGGCACCCGATGCGGATCTGTGGGCGAAGCCCGTCACATGGTCGGAAGTGGCGCGAGCGAACGGCCTGCCAATGGATCGCAACACTCGCTGGCACGAGATCAGCGGGCCCCGCACCAGCCATGGACACAGAGCCCTGTCACCCGACCAAGCCTGGACTTGGGCGCCTGGCGAAGGAACCATCGAACCCTTTGCCGTCCATACCCTATACGAATTGCTGTCCCGCTGGACTGGCCGTGACGACCGCTGCCTCGCTGGCAAGTGGGAGGGCGCCGGTGGCGGCTGGGAGACGAAGGTCCACCTCGTGACGCCCCATTGGACCTACCACGTGTGGGCCTGCGCCTTCGGTGACCTCATGGACTGGTTAGGCCAACCTGACTCCTTCGAGCGCGAGCAGGATCTGCCGCACGTCATTTGGCCCGAGAGCCGCGAGTGGTTTTTCGCATGCCTGTACAGCGGCTGCTGGAGCTACCTCGCCGGCTCGCTCCAGCTGATCGGCGCCGTGGTGGCCAGCGACCTCGAAGCCCATGAGGTTGAACTCTCGGACCACCCTCACTGAGGAGGACTTGGTGAGCGGGTGCGTTTCCGTCTTGACTTGCCAGATTGGCAGTTCCACACTCGAACGCAGACGGCCAATGGGTGTCCAAAGGACCATGCGGTTGAATGCGGCAGGATTGGAGGCACGGTGCGCCAAAGGGCAGTGCCAGCGGCCCTTGGTGCCCCTGCTGGTTGTGATTGCGCTGCTGTCCGCCAATCCAAGCTGGGGCGACGATACGCCGCCGGCACCTGAGACAGCTTCCGAAGTCCAAGGCGCCGCCCCAACTCGCCCCTCGCCGCAACCCATCGAGGAGGCGCTCGGCGAAGCCTTCGACGATACGGGGTCGCCATTGGATGCGGTGGCTGTGGACATCGAGAATGCCGAATACGCGAAGGCGGAGGCGTTCCTCGCGCCTTACCTGAGAGCCGTTGAGGCGGCCCGCCACCGCTATCATCCGGATCTCGTGCGGCCGCTGCTGCTGCTCGGCGACGCCCGGTTCGGCCAAGGCAACTATCCCGGCGCCTTGGACAGTTATAGCCAAGCGGTGCAGGTCAGCCGAGTCAGCGACGGGCTGTTCACCTCCAACCAAGTCGAAGCGGTGTACAGGCAATCCGAGGCCCTGCAGCGGCTCGGCGACGGCGAGGCCGCCACCCGCCGCGAGGAGTACGCCTACGAGGTGCTCGCGCGGGCCTACGGGACGGAGGACGAAGCCATGCTGCCCGGCGTCTTCCGCCTAGCCCGCTGGTACAAGGACGCCTACAACATCTTTGCCGCCCGTGCCCTGTACCAACAAGCACTTAAGATCTACGGCGCCAATGGCAAAGCAGGCACGCCGCGGGCGATACCGGCCCTGCAGGGCCTCGCCGAAACCTACCGGATGGAGCGCTTTCCGCCCTTCTACGTGGACGACCGAGAGTCGCCCTCCCTATTGGCCACCCGACCAGGCGGCCGCTTCGCCGACTACGAGGTACCGTTGCAGATCAACAGCTTTCCGGTTGCCGAACGGGCGTTGCAGGAAGTGATCCGCATTCGTCAGCAGGATGCCAGCACGGGCCCGACGCCGGTGTCGGAGGCCATTCTGGACCTCGCGGACTGGCACCTGATGTGGGAGCACTTCCGCAAGGCGCACACCCTCTATGAGCACGTTTACGATCGCTTTGAGAAGGTCGGCAACGTCGATGCCGCCACCTACTTCGCCGAACCGGTGCTGCTGCATTTCGCGGCGCCCAAGGATCCCCGTCCGCCGCCGGCCGGGGAGCGGGACGAGCAAACCGAGGGATTCGTCGAAGTGCAATTCCAGGTCTCGACGAACGGCAGCGTTCGAGACATGGAAGTGGTCGCCTCCGAACCGGAAGGGCTGATGGACTTCCCGGTGCGCCGCAGCCTGCGCGGCGCCCGCTACCGCCCGGCCATGATCGATGGCAAGGCGACGCCCTACGAAGGGGAAATCTACCGCCATGAATTCAAGTACTTCCCGCGCTCGGAAAAGGCCGATGAGGATGACGAGGATAAGGAATAAGATGCCTGAGGATGGCGCAACGATTCGCGGCGGGCCGTACAGCTTCGGTTCAGGGTGCTTGCGGCATCCTGCCCTCGCTCAGTGCGCGAAGGACACAAACATGGCCACCTTGCTGAAACTGATGCTAATCGCCGCCTTGGCCCTGCTCTGGGCCTGCGCGCCCATCACGCCGCTGTATCCGCAGCAACCCCAATCCCCAACGCAATCCGGCTCCAGCGGCGGCGCGTCCGGTTCATCGGGGGGACCGAGCGGCAGTTCCGGAGGCGCCGGAGGCTCCAGCGGCGGTGCCGGAGGCGGCGGCGCAGGCAGCAATCCGCTGCCCAGCGGCGTTCCGATGCCGGGCGGAAGCCCAGGCGGCGGCAGCGGCATGCCGGGCAGCGGAAGTTCCGGCGGTGCATCGCGTTCCCCGGCCGGGTCGGTTCCTTCGGGCGGAACCAGAGGCGGTGCTGGCGCGGATGGGAGCGCCCGCATACCGCCCCCTCCCGGCACCGCCGGTTCTAGCGGCGGCCAGCTTCCCGGCCGGATCCCTGGGTTGCCAGGCAGCGGCTCCACTGGCGCGGACGGGACCAACCTGCCCGGCGGCGACAAACCAGGTGGAGCTGGCGGCGCGAGCAGGTCCAACTTGCCCGGCGGCGATCAAAGCGGGAACACCCAAACCGGTGCCGGAGGCCTGCCCGGCGCCGGCGGCAACCAGCCTAGTGGAACTGACGCCAGTGGCGGACCTGGCGGTGGCACCAGCGGCGAGACTTGGCAAAGCGGCACACCCGGCGGCGGCACAGGCGGCTGGGAAACCAGCAACCAATTGCCCGGGCCACCCGGCGTTCCCGCAGGTTCGCAGGCGGGGACCGAAGCCCAAACGGGTTCCGGCCAAGGCCAAGATGCTCTGGACGAAGCGCTAGAGTCTTTCTACGGCGAGATTCTTGCCGACCAGGAAGTGCTCGCTGAACGCACTAACCAAAGGCCATCAGGGACTGGCGGTGCCGCTCCGGGGCAGTCCCCGTCTGGCGGGGCACTGGACACCGGCGCGGTTGGCAGCGCCAGCGCATCCATTCCCGGAACGTCCAGCCCCGGCGGGCCGAGGCGGGCACCCGCCATGCCCGGCAGGGGCCCCGGCGGCCAAGGCGGCGGAGGCCAAGGCGACCTGCCCGATGCCAAGGACGACGACATCATCGCCCGCCAACTGCGCGAGGCGGCCATGGCGGAGCCGGACCCGGAGCTGCGTGAAAGGCTCTGGGAGGAGTACCGCCGCTACAAAGGAAGCTGACCATGCGCATCCTCACCTCTGCATTCACCCTCGCATCAGCCTTGGCCCTTGCTGGCTGCGTATCGGAGTCGGTGCGCACCGTGGACATGACGCCGCCCAAGCAGTTCACCGGCGTTCAGGACGAAGCGTTGCTGCTCGATGTGGGCGTCGCGGTGCTGGACCCGAACATCCCCGAGACCTTCGATGAGCAGGTCGAGCAACTGGTCAACCCGGACATCCGCCGGGCCGAGGCCCAGTTCATGCCCTACTTCGCCAAGAATCTACTGCAGAGCACCGGCAACTGGGGGGCAGTGCGGGTGGTGCCTCGAGCCACCCACGCCGTCGATGTCACGGTGACCGGCAAGATTCTGCAATCCGATGGCGAAAGGCTGACCCAGGAGTTCACCGTCACCGATGCGCGGGGCGTCGTCTGGTTCACCAAGACCTACCGCGCCGAAGCCAGCAAGTACGCCTACTCGCCCACCGTGCCGCCGGACATCGACCCCTTTCAAGCCAACTACAAGCAGTTGGCGGACGACATGCTGACCTATCGCGAGTCCTTGGATGAGACCACGGTGCGCACCATTCGCGCCACCGCCGAAATGAAGTTCGCCCGGGACTTCGCCCCCGACGCCTTCGACACCCATGTGCGGTCGGGGCCCGACGGCGGCTTCGAGTTGCTGCGGCTGCCGGCGGAGGACGACCCCATGCTGGCGCGGGTGCGCCGGGTGCGGGAAGGGGAATATGCCTTTATTGACCAACTGGACAGGTACTACGACGAATATCATCGGCAAATGTATGGCGCCTACCAAAACTGGCGCGCCGCGACCTACTCGGAAGCGGCCTCGCTACGCGAACTCAAAGCTCAGGCACGAACCCGAACTTGGGCTGGCGTCGCCGCCATCGGCGCCGGCATCGGCGGAATCTACGAAAGCGACAACCCCTTCATCGACGCCACTGGGCTGGTCGCCATCGGCGCAGGCGCTGCGCTTATCAAGAACGCGGTCGCCAAGCGCAACGAAGCCGCCATGCAGGCGGAGGCGCTGCAGGAGCTGGGCGTGGCGGCGGAAGCGGAAATCATGCCGCACACGATGGAGCTCGAGAACGAATCCGTCCGTCTGCAGGGCACGGTCGATGAGCAGTACCAAGAGTGGCGCCGCATTCTGCGCCAGCAGTACTTTGAGGATCTCGGCCTGCCGCCACCAGCGTCCGAGGCGTCTGAACCTAGCATCTAGCTCATGCCCGACGAATCCGGCGTCATCAAGCCGCGCGCGGTTCCGCTCAGCCACACCGGGAGAGAGCAGCCGAGCGGCCCAACCGGCTTGGGAGGTCGCCGCTGGCTGCTGTTGCTGGTCTTGGCTGGCGCCGTGGTGGCCGTCATCGGCCTGTTCACTGTTGCGCCGCACTGGGTCGAACCCTTGGAGGTGGTCGCCCCAGCCGCTGCGCCCAGCGAAGCAACGCCTTCACAGAACGCCGCGCCCCGGGCAGCCCAGGACGACCAACTGCCACCCTATCAGGCCCTCAGAAGGGAGCAGGCGCGCACCGAAGCCGGCGGGGAATTGGCCCGCTTCGTAGAGTTGGAGTTGAAGCTGCGCGAGGAGCTGCGTATCGGCGCTTGGGCCGAGGCCCAATACGACGCCGCCCGCACCCTCGCCCAAGCTGGTGACGAGGCTTTCATCGCCGAGCGGTTCGACGCCGCCATCGACCAATACCGCCAAGCCGCCGACGCGCTGGAGGCGTTGATCGACCAAGGCCACGCCCAGTTCGAGGACGCCCTGAACAAAGGGCTTGCGGCCATTGACGAGCGCGACCCGACTGGTGCCGAGGCCTGGCTCAGCCAAGCCGCGGACATCAAGCCGGACAGCCCCGCCCTGCTGAGCGCCCTACAGCGGGCCGGCCACCTGCCCGAAGTCATTGTCAAGTTTCGCACCGCGCGCAACCACGAATTGGCCGGACGCTGGGACCAAGCAGTGGGCACCTACCAAGCAATCCGCGCCCTGGACGCCGACACGCCTGGCCTCGACGGCGCCATCGCCGCCGCACGCCGAGACCGCTCCGAACAGGTCCTCCGCGAACGGCTGTCCGCCGGGTTCAAAGCCTTGGAGCAAGGCAACTTCGAACGGGCGGAAGACGCCTTCCAGCAGGCCTTAAGGATCGATCCCGGCAATGCCTCCGCCGAAGGCGGGCTGCAGCAGATCGCCGACCAGTCGGAACTGGTGACGATCGCCGAGCTCAAGCGCCAGGCCGAGCAGCACGCGGCAGCCGAGCGGTGGGCCGAAGCGGCCCAGGCCAACCGGCGCATTTTGGCCTTGGACGCCAACATTCAATTCGCCCGATTGGGGCTGGAGCAGGCCGAAGCCCAGAGCCAAGCCCTGAACACCCTTAAGGCGATCGCCGACGGCGCCGAACGGCTGTCGTCGGATGCGCTCTTCGAGGAAGCGCAGGACATTCTCGCCAACGCCAAAACGCTGTCGCCAAGGGGCCCCATCCTGGCTGCCGCCATTGAGGAGATGGACGTTCTGCTCCGCCGCCACGGCACCCCGGTGCCCGTGCTGTTGCGGTCGGACAACGCCACCGAGGTGCTGCTATCCAACGTCGGCCCATTGGGGCGCTTTGCTGAAAAGCGCCTTGAGCTGCGCCCCGGTGGCTACACGCTGATCGGCAGCCGCGACGGCTGCCGGGACGTGCGCACCGAGATCAACGTCCAACCCAGCATGGCCCCGGTCGAGATACGCTGCGTGGAACTCCTGCAGCGATGAGCGCCGACACCGTCATCAAGCCGGTTCGCTACCAGCCCCCCGGCGAGGACCGCGCCCGGCGTCCGCGCCTTTCCGCAGCGCGGATGGCACTGCTCGCCGCCGCACTGATCGCCGCGGCCGTGCTGGCGTTCCTGTTCCTGGCCCGTTCCGTGGCCCTTGAGTTCACGCCACCCGCCAGCCACATCAGTATTCTGGGAGGACCTGCCGTTGAGTTCGGCGGCGTCCACCTGTTGCTGAGCGGAGCCTATCAGGTCAAGGCGGAACTCGATGGCTACTACCCCATCGAAGCGCCGTTTACCGTTGGCGACAACCGCAATCAAGCCTTCCAGTTCAAGTTTGCGCCGCTGCCCGGCCTGCTCACCATAGCGGCAGACCCGGCTGGAGCCCATCTGACGGTGGACGGGCGTCCGCTTGGCGCAACGCCGCTGACCGACGTGCCCGTCGAAGCTGGGCAGCGTAGTTTTCGCTTCACTCACCCCCGCCATCAAGCCTTGGAAATGACCGTGGAGGTTGCCGGCCGCAGCCAACGGCAGCGCATTGACGCCGAGCTCCTGCCCAATTGGGGGGAAGTGCGCTACCTCACTGAACCGCCGGGGGCCCGCATACTCATCGATGGTGAGGACACCGGCCTGACAACCCCGGCGACCGCGGAAATTCTCGCCGGTGAGCACGAGGTGGCGCTGGCTTTGGAAGGCCATCAAAGCCATCGCGAGCGCATCCTGATCGCGCCCTTGGAGCAGCGCGACGTACCACTGATCCGGCTGCGCCAGTCCGATGCCCAACTTCGGGTGGGCACCAAGCCGAGCCGGGCGGGCGTAACCATCGACGGCCAATACCGGGGCGAGTCGCCGGTCAGCGCGGCGTTGCGGTCGGGGCGGGCCTACCGAGTGCAGATTTTCAAGGCAGGCTACGCAGCGCACAGCGCCACCCTCACCCTCAAGGCCGGTGAAACCCGCCGCGTATCGTTCGATCTCGAACCCTTGACCGGCTTGGTGTCGGTGCTGGCCGAACCCCCACAGGCGCAGCTCCTAGTGGACGGCACAGCCAAGGGCTCGGCCAACCAAGTGCTCGAACTGCCCACCCGCTCCCACCGGCTGGAGATTCAAGCCGATGGCTACGCTGGCTACCGCACTGAGATTCGGCCCCGCCAAGGCCTCACCCAGGAGGTGCGGGTCAGGCTGCTCACCTTGGCCGAAGCCCGGCTGGCGGCCTTGCGTCCGGAAATCACCACGGCCCAAGGACAAACCCTGAAACTGTTCAAGCCGAGCCCCATTCGGCTGGGCGCATCGCGCCGCGAACCCGGCCGACGAGCCAACGAGACGCTGCGCGACGTGGCTTTGGAGCGTTTCTTCTACTTGGGGCTAAAGGAGGTGACCAACGCCGAGTTCAAGGCCTTCGCCAGCGGCCACGATTCCGGCACCTACGAGGACCAGCCGCTGAACAAGGACGATCAACCCGTGGCCATGGTCAGTTGGCACGACGCTGCCCGCTACTGCAACTGGCTCTCAAGCCAGGAGAATCTCCCCGCGTTCTATGCGGAGGAGTTCGGCAAGGTGACCGGCTTCAATGCCGCTGCCTCGGGGTACCGACTGCCCAGCGAAGCGGAATGGGCCTGGGCCGCCCGCCATCGAGAGGACGGCGAGTTGCTGCGCTTTCCTTGGGGCGAGGCGCTGCCACCTCCGAATCGGCACGGCAACTACGCCGACCGATCCGCCGGCCACTTGGTGGGACGCATCATTTTCGGCTACAACGACAACCATGCGGTGGCGGCCCCGGTTGGCACCTTTGCGGCCAGCGCCAAGGGCATCTTCGACCTCGGTGGCAACGTGGCGGAGTGGGTCAACGACTTCTACCAGCACCCGGCGCCCGAGGGCACGCCGCCCCTCGGCCCTTCCACCGGGGAGTATCATGTCATTCGTGGATCGAGCTGGATGCATGGAACCACCACTGACCTGCGGCTGTCGTTTCGCGACTACGGCATCGACGGCCGCCGCGACCTTGGATTCCGCATCGCCCGCTTCGCCGAGATTGAGCAATGAGAACGGCGTTATCGACAGGTAAACTGGCACGCGGGTTTCTGATCGGCGCATGGCTTGCCGTCGGCGGCAGTCTTGCCGTGGCTGCCGAGACCGAGGTGCAAGACGGCAACGCTGAGACGGAGGCTGATAAGACGGTCGAGGAAAATGCGGTAACCAACGATGACCCACCCGAGTCCCATGACGTCTTTCTGCCGACCGAGGAAATCTCCGAGGACTTCGCCGTGCCCTTTCCGGTGGACATATGAAGCGCCAACTACCCGTTGAACTGATTTACCAAATCGCTGCCTTGGTGGTGGCGCTCATCATCGTGCACCTGGTTTACATCACCGTGGTGCGCCCCAACGCCGTGGCCATTCTTGAGGTTCGCGCCGAACAGTCGGCGGCCGGCGAGGCGGTGGCCGATGAGCAATCGATCTACGTCATGCTCAAGGACTTCGAGCAGGAGGCCTGTTTCGTGCTGATGCTCTGGGCCATGGCCATCATGGGCTACAAGAGCCGCGCCGCCCTGCGCGAGCGCAAGCTGCTCGATGAGGACTTGATCAGGCTCCACGAAGGCATGAGCATCCTGCCCGAGGACACCCGGGAGTACACACGCCCGATCCAGGCGCTGCCGGCGAACGTCCAAGGCTGCCTGCTGCCCCGGGCGCTGCTCTCCGCGCTGCAGCGCTTCGCCTCCACCCGCAACGTCCAGGATGTCTCGGTGGCGGTCAAGGCCATCTGCGACACCGAATCCGACCGGCTCGACAGCGAATTGGCCATGGTTCGCTACATCGCCTGGGCCATTCCAAGCATCGGCTTCATCGGCACCGTGCGCGGCATCAGCCAAGCCCTGGGCCAAGCCTACAAGGCCGTTGAAGGGGACATAGCGGGCGTGACGGCCAGCTTGGGCGTGGCCTTCAACTCCACTTTCATCGCCTTGGTCATCAGCATCATCATCATGTTTCTGATGCATCAACTGCAATTGCTTCAGGAACGCTTGGTGCTCGATGCGCAGACCTACTGCGACCAACGGCTGCTCGCCCATCTGCAGGTGCGTTAGTGTCCTTTCCCGCAAAGAAGTGGGTTTTAGGCGCTAGGCCGTTTGGGTTCCCGGCAAGGCGCGACGACGCCGTGTGGCAGGCCCCACACAAGGAGGAGCAACGAAGCCGGGGGCCGAAACGGCCACGCATAATCACACTTATTTGCGGGAAAGGACACTGACCGTGTCCTTGCTGCTGGAGCTCAACGATGCGGCCTTAAGCCTGTACCAAGACGGCGACCCCATCTATCAGCAGCCTGCCATCGCCCTGGTCGGCGCCCAAGGCGGCGTCCAGGGGACGGCATTCGGCGTCGAAGCGCTGAAGTGCGCCCGCCTGCAGCCGCAGCAGGTCAACCAGCAGTACCTCGCCCGACTCAACGCCGACCCGCTGCCGAGGCCCAGCGAGGAGGTCGCCAACCACGCGGATCTGATTTACCGGCATTTGCTGGAGATCAGGGACTTAGCCGATGAACCCTTAGCCGTTGCGGTGCCCGGGTTTCTGACCGGGGACCAACTCGGGGTGCTGCTCGGCATTGCCGAGGAGGCCGGCATCCGCATTCGCGGCTTCGTGGACAGCGCTGTGCTCATGGGCAGCGTGGCGGAACTGCGCCCCAACACTTGGTTGCTCGATCTACATGCCACCCGCTGCTGTATGACGGAGCTGCGCGCCAGCGACGCAGACGGCCGAGCGGTCAGCCGGGGTGCCGTGGAGGACATCACCGGCTTTGGGCGCAATGCCTGTCTCGACGGCTGGGCGAATCTGGTTGCCGATCGCTTCGTGCAGGACACTCGCTTCGATCCTTTGCACGCCGCCGATTCGGAGCAGCAACTTTATGACCAGCTACACGCTTGGGCCGAATCCCAAACGCTCAGCGAATTGGCCGTGGAAGTCCGCCAAGGCGACGCCACCAGGCAGGTGCGGGTCGGCGCCATCGCTCTGCGGGACAAGCTGATTCAACGGCTGGCGCCAGTGGCGGAGAAGGTTCCTGCCGCTGCCTGCTTGTTGGTCGCACCACGCAGCGCGGCGCTACCCGGCTTGATCGAGGGTTTGGAGGCGCTCGGCATCGAGGCGCACCGCCTGCCGTCGGACATCATGGCGCGGGCGATGGCGCAGCGGCTCGGGGCCGTGGACGGCCTGAAATGGGTCACAGTGCTGCCGGCTGCGGCGATGGACAACGCATCGGCAACTCGATCGGCCGACGCCAGCCCGCTGGCGGACGAACCGGCCAGCCATGCCCTCTGTGGCCACCGCGCCTGGCCGCTCACCGGCAACGCCCTTGGCCTGCCGGAGCAAGGACGCATCGGGGAGGTGTTCGAGCGCGACGGGCGGCGCTTTGAACTGATTGCGGTGGAGGACGCGGCTGAGTAGGCGAAAGGCATGGCCAAACGGCGTTCCCTAAGCGTATTTTCACTGTCCTTCCTGGATGTGATGTCCTGTGGCTTCGGCGCGGTGGTGTTGATCTTCCTGATCATCAACCACGAAACGGAGGAGGACGCCAAGATCGTCAACAAGGATCGGCTGGCGGAGATTCGGCTGCTCGACTACCAAGTGCAAAACGGCGAACGGGATCTGTTTGAGTTGAAGGAGCGGTTGGAGGGAGTTCTGCAGCGGCTCAGCGACTCCCGGCAGAAGCTGGTCAGCACCGAAGCCGATTTGGAACAGACGCGTCGCGACTTCGATGAACTCGATGCCGAGTCATCAGCGGAGCGGGAGTCCGTCGAGCGGCTTAAGAGCGACCTGGAGGCCCGTGAGGAGGAAGTGGCACGCTTGCGGCAGATCGAGGAGGCCAATGACGGCGGTCGGGCGCTTCCATTCGCTGGCGAAGGAGACCGTCAGTACCTAACCGGCCTGAAGGTGGGCGGAAGCAACATTCTCATCGCCGTCGATGCTTCGGCCAGCATGCTCGACCGCACCATCGTCAACGTGCTGCGTCGCCGCAACATGCCCGAGGAGCGCCGCCGGCAAGCGCCCAAGTGGCGGCGGGCGGTGCGCACCGTGGAATGGCTGGCCGCCCAGTTGCCCTTGGACGCGGACTTTCAGCTATTCGCCTTCAATGAACAGACCCGCTCGCTGGTGCCCGGCAGCGAAGATCAGTGGACGCCGCTCGGTGACGGCAGCGCTTTGGCCACGGCCATCGACGACCTGAGCGGCCTGGTGCCCAGCGGCGGCACCAGCCTGCAGCGGCTGGTGGCCAAGCTGCGCGCCCTGGACCCGTTGCCGGACAATGTTTACTTGGTGACCGACTCCCTGCCCACCCAGGGCGCCCGCGCCCCCCGGCGGGCAACGATTTCCGGGTCTGATCGCCTCGATCTGTTCCGCGATGCGCTGCGGCAAATGCCCCTGCAGGTACCGATTAACGTCATCCTGTTTCCGATGGAGGGCGACCCTCTGGCCTCAGCCGCCTATTGGAATCTGGCCCGCACCAGCGGCGGCGCCTACATGGCCCCTTCGAGGGATTGGCCCTAGCATGAGCACCCGCAACCGACGGTTGATCGAGGAGTTCAGCGTCTCTTTCCTGGACGTGATTTGCTGCGGCTTCGGGGCCATCATCCTGCTGCTGATGATCACCAAGACCGTGGAGCCGATCCTGCTGGAGCGATCCGTCGTCAGCTTGGAAGGCCAGGTGGCGAGCCGGGAGCAAGCGCTCTACGACATCCAGGGGCAGATCCGTGAATTGCGCCGGCAATTGGCCGATGCCAGCGGACAGCTCGACGACAATCTGCTTGCACTGGCCCGCATGGAGCGGGAGCTGACCCGCATCCTCGGCCAGTTCACCGCCACCACCGAAGACCAGGAGCAGATGCGCAAGCAAACCCTGAAGCTTGCCGCGGCGCGTCAGTCGTTGACCGATGAGATGGAACGCCTGCTCGGCCTCGACTTCCGGCGGCAAAGCGATCTGGTTGGCGGCATCGCCGTTGACAGCGAGTACATTATCTTCGTCATCGACACCTCCGGCAGCATGTTCAACGGCGCTTGGCCGCAAGTGCTGCGCAAGGTGAGCGAGACCTTGGACGTCTATCCGACGGTCAAGGGCATCCAAGTAATGAACGACATGGGCGAGTACATGTTCTCCGGCTATCGCGGCCAGTGGATTCCCGACACACCGGCCCGCCGCCAGTCCATCATCAACACGCTGCGGAGCTGGAGCCCGTTCAGCAACTCAAGCCCCGTGGAGGGCATTCAAGCGGCCATCGACACCTACTACGCGCCTGACAAGCGCATCGGCATCTACGTGTTCGGCGACGACTACAGCGGCGACTCCGTGGAGGAGGTGGTGGACGCCGTGGACCGCATCAATGTCGCCGACGAGTCTGGGCGCCGCCGGGTGCGCATCAACGCGGTTGGCTTCCCGGTGCACCTGCAAAGACCGAACGCCCGCATCTACCGTTTCGCCGCGCTGATGCGGGAACTTGCCTACCGCAACGACGGAACCTTTGTCGGTTTGTCGGAATTCCAGTAGTCTTGAACGAGGAACGGGTCCACGAGAGCCCCATGCTGGAACGATTTGCGAAGTGCGCCCTGATCTCCGCCTTGGCCTTGGCGGCGTTCGGCTGCGCCGGCGCCAAGGTGGCCGTGCCCACCGGGTTTCCGGTGCCGCAGGTGTCCAAGGTGCCGCTGCCAGTCGGTCTCTACTTGGATGAGGCGCTGCTGTCCTACGTCCACCGGGAGTCCTTGGAGCAGCGCGGCGATTGGGAGATCGAGCTCGGCTCCGCCCAGCAGCCCATGTTCGACAACTTGCTGAGCGGCCTGTTCATCGGCCACCGCAGGGTCCTGCAGCTTGGCGGGGCCCACGACGACATCGCTGGCGTACTGGCACCCTCCATCGAGGAGCTGCAGTTTTCCATTCCGGAGCAGACCCGCTCGGAGTACTACGAAGTCTGGATTCGCTATCGCTTCGAACTGCATGCCAACGACGGCGAAAAACTGGGGCAGTGGGATCTCACCGCCTACGGCAAGGCCCATCAGCAGAACCACGCCGGAGCCTCCGCGGCCCTGCGAAGCGCGGCACTGGTTGCTTGCCGCGACGCGATGGCATTCTTCACCCAGCAATTCGGCAAGGTGCCCGTGGTGCAAACTTGGCTTAGCAGCGAATTGGGCGGCTCAGCATGAAACCAGCGCGCATCACTTCGATCCTTCTCGCCTGCGCGGGCTTGGCCGGTTGCGTCACCGCAACCGTGCAGGAAGTGCGGGAGACGGCCACCGCCATGAGCACCGGCGACTCCATCGTGGTGCTCGGGCGGCGCAGCCAACCCACCGCCGCTGAGACCGAGCTCGACTTCATCTCCTGCGTAGCCGACAACATGGGCCGCGGCCAAAACGCGCTCAACGTGGTCAACGAACAGCGCTTTCTGGACGCGACCTTCCCATGGTTCGAGCCGCGCATCGCGCCGCTCAACCATACCGAGCTGCCCACCATCATCAAACAGGCGCCCCTAGCCGCGCGCTTGGACGAAATGGGGCTGAAGTACTTGGTCTGGATCGAAGGCTCCACCCAGCGCATCGACTCCGGCGGGTCGCTCAGCTGCGTGGTCGGCCCCGGCGGCGGGGGCTGCTTCGGCTTCCTATCCTGGGAGAAGGACTCCTCCTACGAGGCCTCCGTCTGGGACGTGGAAACCGGCCAGACCGCCGGCAAGATCAGTTCCGAAGCCACCGGCATGAGCTACATGCCCGCCGTCATCGTCCCCATCCCGCTCATCGCCCGGGTGCGCTCCTCGGCCTGCTCAAGCCTCGCCAACCAGTTGAAGTCGTTTGTAGTGAACTGACGGGTAGCGCTGGGCCATCGAAACTCCGCCCGAAGTCGGCGCATCCGCGCGTTTCTGTCAGCCGATCTCTCGGCACATTTGCCGCAGGGCGGCGATGAACGCTAGGGGCTGGTCGAGGAACAAATGGTGCTGCGCGTCCGGGATGGCCACTGCGGGCACGTCGCCCGGAATCAGCGACTGCATGTGCTCGCAGGTTCGCTCGCTGAACAGCTTGCTCTCGGCGCCGTAGATTAGGCCCACTGGGAGGCGCAGGGCCGCGTAGTCGTCCGGGTGGCGTTCGGCGTCCTTGAGGACGTTGGGCAGGTCCTCGTCGAACTTCCAGGCCCAGCCGCCGCCGTCGATCGGCATTAGCGAATGGCGGGCGATGTATTCCAGTATGTAGGCGTTGGCGCAGGGCTGCGGCGGCTGCAGGCGAAATCGGGCCAGCGCCGTGCGCTTGTCGGGGTAGGCCTTGGCCCGGCCGCCCATCGAGGGCATGTCCGGCAGTGGCTCATCGGGGTGGCGCAGGCCCGAGTCCGCCAGGATCAGGGCGCCGAAGCGTTCGGGGTGGAGGTTGGCCGCCTTGGTGGCCATGTTGCCGCCGAAGCTGTGGCCCACCACGATCACATCATGGCCTAAGCCCGCCGCATCGCAAACGGCTGTGATTTCCGCGGCGTAGGTGGCCGCATCGTATTCGTAGCGGTAGTCGGAATCGCCCATGCCGGTGAGGTCCATGGCCACCACATGGTAGTCCTCCGCCAACGCCGGGGCGATGAAATCCCACCAGCGGGAATGGGCATTCATGCCATGAATCAGCAGCATACCCGGCTTGTCCCCGGACCTGCCCCAAGTGCGCCAGACCACGTCGCATTCGTCCACTTCGACCCCGGCGGATTCGCTCGGCGTCTCCACCGCCTCGAAAAACCACTCCGGGATGGCAGCGGCGGGTTCGCCCCGGTCCCAACGGGCCATGGTCAGAGGGATCCGAAACGCTTCAAGTGGTAGTCGACGTTGCCGAACAGGGCGTCAATCATGGTTAAGCGCTTGAAGTAGTGGCCGATGTTGAGTTCATCGGTCATGCCCATGCCGCCGTGCAACTGCACCGCGTTCTGGCCGACGAAGCGGCCGGACTTGCCCACCTGCACCTTGAAGGCCGAGACCGCCTTTTGCGCCTCGGGCCCGTATCCCTCGGCCATGCGCATCGCGGCCATGTACATGAGGGACTTAGCTTGCTCGTACTCCATGAACATATCGACCATGCGATGCTGGAGCACTTGGAACTTACCGATCGGCTGGCCGAACTGCTTGCGGGTCTTGCAGTACTCCACCGTGTCCTTGTAGAGCACTTCCATGCAGCCCACCGCCTCGGCGCCAACAGCCAGGATGCCTTCATCGATCACCTGCTCAAGGATGGGCAGGCCACCGCCCTCTTCGCCGAGCAACGCGTCGGCATCGAGGTCCACGTCCTCCAAGGTCACTTCCGAAGCGGCAAAGCCGTCCACGGTGGGATAGTTGCGCCGGCTGACGCCATCGGCGTTCGCGGCCACCAGGAAGAGGGAGACGCCCGCCTCATCGCGCTGTGCCCCGGCGCTGCGCGCCGAGACCACCAGCCAGTCCGCCGAGGGACCGTTCAGCGTCACCGCCTTGTAGCCGTTAAGGCGCCAACCGCCGTTGTGCCGCACGGCCGCCGTGGTGAGGTCGGCCAAGTTGTAGCGCCCTTGGGGCTCGGCGAAGGCGAGCGCCGCCTGGTTCTCGCCGTTGATGATGCCGGGAAGCCGAGCCTGCTTCTGAGCCTTGGTTCCGGTCAGCCTCAGCGCGCCGCCGACCAGCACTACCGTGGCCAGCAGCGGCTCGATGAGCAGCCCCTTGCCGAACTGCTCCCACATGGCGATGCTCTCCACCGGGCCACCGCCGAAGCCGCCGTCCTCCTCGGCAAATGGCACCGCCAGCCAGCCGAGTTCGGAAAAGGTTCGCCAGTGGCTGGCATTGAAGTCCGCCTCGGACTTGACAGTCTGCTGCCGTTCATTGAAGCCGTAGTCGTTTTGAATGAAGCGCTCAATGCTCTCCTTGAGAAGCGTTTGCTCCTCCGAAAACGAAAAATCCATCAAACCCTCTTGCGTTGTTGCCTAGCGTGCGTTGCGCCGATGCCATCAGCCGATCAATTGAGCAGCCAAAAGCCGCCGACGGACATTGAACGCCCAAAAAGACGCTAGCATACCCGCTATGGACGGCAAGGCGTAGCCCGAGTCTTGTCCAATCAGGAATGAGCCTGAAGAGGGGGCGGATTTCCAGCGGAA
>VYDB01000062.1 GCA_009843635.1 Gammaproteobacteria bacterium | reverse complement strand
GTTGTTTCCATGCGCCCGTATCGCTTTTGTCAGCCGCCGCTCATCGTATCCCTCCTTTTCGGACTGAAAACGGTGCGGGGACACGTTCAGCGCTAGCGCCAGCATGAGTATGACGTGCAGCCCAGTCCAGACCAAAAGAGCGGCAATTGCTGGATCGTTCATATTGACTCCTTCTACACTCGCTCCAGGATCGTCGCCGTGCCCATGCCGCCGCCGGTGCACATGGCGACCAAGGCGGTCTCCTTGTCCAGCCGGTGCAACTGCTCCACGGCGGTGCCGATCAGCATGCCGCCGGTGGCGCCGATGGGATGGCCCAAGGCGATGGCGCCGCCATCGACGTTGACCACGTCGTGGTCGACCTCCATCTCCTTCATGAACTTGAGCACCACGGAGGCGAAGGCCTCGTTGATCTCGAACAGGTTGATATCGCCTGTGGTCATGCCGGCCTTGTCCAGGCAACGCTGCGCGGCGGGTGCCGGGGCGGTGAGCATGATGAGCGGCTCGGTGCCGGCGGTGGCGGTCATGCGGATGCGGGCCTTGGGCTTAAGGCCGTGGGCCTTGGCGTAATCGGGGCTTGTGACCAGCACGGCGCTGGCCCCATCGACCACCCCGGATGAGTTGCCGGCGTGGTGCATGTGGTCGATTTCCGCCACATCCGGATACACCTCCCGCACCATGTCCTTGAAGGGCCGGTCAAAGCCATCGAACTGGGCGTCCGCCATGGCGGCGAAGCTCGGCTTCAAGTCCTTGAGGCTCTCCAGGGTGGTGCCGGGCCGGGGATGCTCATCCCGGTCGAGCGCCAGGCTGCCATCCTCGTTGTGGATGGGCACCAGTGAGGGTTTGAAGCGCCCTTCCTCGATGGAACGGGCAGCCCGGGTCTGGCTCTCGACCGCATAGGCATCCACGTCGTCACGGGAGAAGCCTTCCAGGGTGGAGATCAGGTCGGCGGAGATGCCTTGGGGCACCTGCGGATGCCGTTGGCGCAGGTGCTCGTTGTTGGCGTGGAAGCCGTTCGCATGGACCGGCGCATAGCGGGACATGAACTCGACGCCACCACCGATCACCGCCTCCTGTTGGCCGGACATGACGCCCATGGCGGCGAACGACACCGCCTGCTGCCCACTGCCGCAGAAACGGTGCAGGGTGACGCCGGTCACCGACAGCGGCCAGCCGGCGTCCAACACCGACATGCGGGCGATGTCATGGGCATGGTCGCCGCTGCCGGCGCCACAGCCCGCCACCACGTCCTCGATGTCCGCCGGGTCGAAGCCGACTCGTTCCTGAAGGCCGTTCAAGACCTGGGCCAAGCAGCGTTGGGGATGGAGATGGCTCAGGGAGCCGACACCCGGCTTGCCCCGGCCTCGGGGCGAACGGGCATGATCGATGATCCAAGCTTCGCGCATGGGAATTCCTCGGTGTCCAGTTAGGGATGGCGGCATTCTAGCGGGGGATTCGGGCTTGTCGCCACTGCGCGCCTTCGGCGCATTGGAGTTTCGCTGACGCGAAACACCGCGCTCGTTGAGTGGGTCAGGTTCGGACATGTTTCTGAACCTGATCACACTTCTCGGATCCACGCCTCAGTCCCTCGGTGTGGTGGCCCCCTTTCGAGTGTGTATGCTTCGGAGTTGGATCCAAAGGGAGGGGGGCCAAACAAATGGAGCGGAGAGCGCTCATTCTCTTGGTGCTGGCCGGAGCGGTCAGCGTCGGTGGCTGCGGTACGCCATTAGAGCAGACTGCGGTGCCACCCACCCAGCCGTCGGTGACGGACACCGCCCGCATCGCCGCGGCCGACGGCGAGCCCGATCAGTGGCTCACCCACGGCGGCACCTATCTTGAGCAGCGGTTCTCGGCGCTTGACGCCATCAACGAGGGCAACGTCTCCGAATTGGGGCTGGCTTGGTTCTTCGATTTCGACACCCACCGCGGCCAGGAGTCCACGCCCTTGATGGTCGATGGGGTGATCTACGTCACCAGCGCCTGGAGCAAGGTGTTCGCCCTCGACGCCGCCACGGGCCGGGAACTGTGGCGCTTCGACCCCGAGGTGCCGGGCGAGGCGGGTTATGACGCTTGCTGCGACGTGGTCAATCGGGGTGTCGCGTTCTACGAGGGCAAGGTGTTCGTCGGCACCATTGACGGGCGCTTGATCGCCTTGGATGCGGCGAATGGCGAGCCGCTTTGGTCCGTTGCGACCACCGACCCCAGCCAGCCCTATACCATTACCGGGGCGCCCCGCGCCGCCAAGGGCAAGGTTTTCATCGGCAATGGCGGCGCGGAGTATGGCGTGCGCGGCTACGTCAGCGCCTACGATGCCGCAACCGGGGAGCTGGATTGGCGCTTCTACACGGTGCCCGGCGACCCGGATGGGCCGCCGGACGGCGCGGCATCGGACGAGGCTTTGGCAAGCCAGGCGGCGGCCACTTGGCATGGGCGGGCCTATCTGGACTACGGCGGTGGCGGCGGCACCGCTTGGGATGCCATCGTCTATGACCCGGAACTGGACCAACTCTACGTTGGCACCGGCAACGGCTCGCCGTGGAACCACGTCTATCGATCGGAAGGGCGGGGCGACAATCTCTTTCTTTCGTCGATACTGGCTCTGGATCCCGACACCGGCGCTTACCTCTGGCACTATCAGGAGACCCCGGGCGAGACTTGGGACTACACCGCCACCCAACAGATCACCTTGGCGACGCTGGACATCGGCGGCCAGCCTACCCAGGTGATTCTGCACGCCCCGAAGAACGGCTTTTTCTACGTGATCGAGCGGCGCACGGGCCGCCCGCTGTCGGCGGAGAAGTTCGTCCCCGCCAACTGGGCGGAACGGATCGACTTGAACACGGGTCGCCCCCAGGAAACGCCGGGCGCCCGATTTGAGACCGAACCCTTCCTGGCCACCGTCGGCGGGACGGGAGCGCACAACTGGCAGCCCATGTCCTTTAGTCCCCTGACCGGCTTGGTTTACATTCCGGCGCAGCAGGTGCCCTTCCTCTACGCGAAGGATGAGAAGTTCGCCTATCGCCCCGGCGAGTGGAACCTGAGCGTCAGCTTCAACGACGTGCCCCTGCCCGTGGCGCCTGAGGCGCGGGAGGCGATCAAGGCCAGCCTGCAGGGTCGGCTGTTGGCTTGGGACCCCGTCGCGCAGGCGGAAGCTTGGCGGGTGGAGCACGAAGCCCCGTGGAACGGCGGCACCCTGGCCACCGCCGGAAACCTCGTGTTTCAGGGCCTGACCGATCACAGTTTCCGGGCCTATCGGGCCGACGACGGCGAGCCGCTTTGGTCCTACGCCCTGCAGAATGCCATCATTACCGCGCCGATTGCCTATGCGGTCGGCGGCGAACAGTTCATTGCCGTGACGGCGGGCAACGGCGGGGGCCTGCCGCTCAGCTTGGCCGCCTTGGACGGCCCCAAGCTAACGCCTAATGGCCGGCTCTTGGCCTTCAGGCTCGGTGGAGCGGCTCGGTTGCCACCTTTTGCGGTCGTGGCCCGCCCCCCGGTGACGCTGGCGCAGGCCGGGTTGACGCCGTCGCCGGCGGAGCTTGAGGCCGGCTTCGCGCTATTCGCCCGGCATTGCTCGGCCTGTCACGGCACCGAGGCGCTCAGCACCGGCGTTCTGCCGGACCTGCGCACCGCACCGGCCCTGGCGGACGCGGCGCTTTGGCGGGCCATCGTGCTTGACGGCGTCATGACGGCCAAGGGGATGGTGGGCTTCGCCGGCAAGCTCGACGCCACTGAGGCGGAACTTCTGCGAGGCTACTTGGCCAAGCAAGCCGAGCGGCTGGTCATGAACTGAGGTAGCGTTCCTGCAGCCGCCGCATGCCGTGCAGCCAGCGATCGTAGTCGGTGGTCTTGCGGCGGATGTACTCGGCCACCTCCGGGTGCGGCAGCACGAGGAAGCGTTCCTCCCGCAGGGCCTCGATGACCGCATCGGCCACCTGTTCCGGTTCGATCATGCCATCAACCGCTGCCACGCCGGGGCCGTCCGCGGTCATTGGCGTGCGCACCGCCTGCGGGCAGAGCACGGACACCTTGATGCCGTCCCGGCCGTGGGTGATTGAAATCCACTCCGCCAAGGCGACCGCGGCGTGCTTGGTGACGGCATAGGTGACCGAGCCGATTTGGGTGAGCAGGCCAGCCGCCGAGGCGGTGTTCAGCAGGTAGCCGCCGCCCCGGGCGATCATCTTGGGCACCAGGTGGCGAGCCACCCAGATGTGCGATTGGGTGTTGACCCGCCAGATGGTGTCCCACACCTCGTCCGGCTCATCGAGGCCATTGCCGAGGCCGATGCCGGCATTGGAGCAGAAGAGATCGATGGGGCCGAAGCGGCTTTCGGTGTCGTCGATCAGGTCGATCAACTCGGCCTCGACGCCCACATCGACCTGGCGAGCGGCGGCGCCGGCTTTGCCGGCTATCTGCTCAGCCACGGCTTCGGCGCCGCCGCCGTTCAGGTCTGCCACCACGACTTGGCGCGCCCCTTCAGCGGCGAACCGCTCGCACATCGCTCGGCCGATGCCGCTGGCGCCGCCGGTGACGACGATGGTCTTGTCTTGAACTTCCACGAGGACTCCCCGGACAAAGACACACACATTAGACGGATCGACTGTTCGATTCTATAGTGCCCCGTCCAGAACGTTTGCCGGTATCGAACGGAGACCCCATGTTTGACTTGGCTGGCCTTGAGCAGGCGCAGACCGTGGTCGCTGCCGCCATGCCACCGACCCCCCAGTACTGCTGGCCGGAGCTCGGCCGGCACCTCGGTAGCGAAGTCTGGGTGAAGCACGAAAACCATACCCCGATCGGTGCGTTCAAGGTGCGCGGCGGCTTGGTTTTGCTGGATGAGCTTAAGCGCGCCGGGCAGTTGCCGGATCGAATCATCACCGCCACCCGGGGCAACCACGGGCAGAGCATCCCGTTTGCCGCCCGCCGCTTGGATGTGCCCGTGACGGTGCTTGCCCCCAAGGGCAATAGCGTGGAGAAGAACCAGGCGATCAAGGGTTGGGGCGCCGAACTGGTTGAGTTCGGCAACGACTTCGAGGACTCACGCTTGGAAGCGGTGCGCCGCGCGGAAGTGGAAGGGGCGTTGATCGTGCCGCCCTTTCATCCGGCCTTGGTGCGGGGGGTGGCCACCTATGCCTTGGAGCTGTTCAGCGCCGTGGCGGCGCTCGATGCGGTCTATGTGCCCATCGGCATGGGTTCGGGCATCTGCGGCCTAATCCGGACGCGGGATCTCTTGGGGCTTAAGACGGACATCGTCGGTGTCGTCGCCGCCAAGGCCCCGGCCATGGCGCGCAGCGTGGCGGCGGGGCAGGTGGTGGCCACCGACTCCGCCGACACCTTCGCCGACGGCGTGGCCTGCCGGGTGCCGATGGAGGAACCCTTGGCCATCGTCCAGAAGGGCGCCGCCCGTGTCGTCGAGGTCAGCGAGGCGGAGATCGCCGAGGCCATGCGCACTTTATTCCGCGTGACCCATAATGTCGCCGAAGGCGCCGGTGCCGCCGCCTTGGCCGCGCTCACCCAGGAGCGGACGCGGCAGGCGGGCAAGCGGGTTGGCGTCGTTCTGTCGGGCGGCAATGTGGATGCGGAAGTGTTTCGCGCCGTGCTAGCCGGCGAGGTGCCCCGACCGCACCCCCAGTCTGACGGCTAGCTAGCCGGTTAGCTTTTCCAGCCGTTTGCGCTGCTTGTTGGACAGGCCGAGCGCGTCGAGCGCCTCGCGCAGGCGCACTCGGGTGATGTCGGCGCCGAGAAAGGCCATGGATTCGAACAGCGGCAGGGCCACAGCCCGCCCGCTGATGGCGATGAACAGGGGCGCCAGAAAGTCCCGCAGGCTTAAGCCCATGCGCTCGGCGTTGGCCTTGCACAGGGCGAGCAGTTCGTCCTGGCGCCACTCGGCCAGGGCATCGCAGGCTTGAGCGGTGCGGAAGAGCACTTCCACGACTTGCTCCCGGCTGAGCTTCTTGTGCGTGAGGTCCTGCTCGCTTAAGGGCCGCCGGTCGCCGAGCAGGTAATCCACTTGGGCCGGGATGTCGGCGAAGCGCTCGGTGCGTGTCTGAATGAGGGGCGTGAGCGGTGCCAAGCGCTGGCGGTTGAGCGCCCAATCCTCGAGCCGGTCCATGAAGGCGTCGGCGTCGAGCCCGCGGATGTGCTGCCCATTGAGCCAATTCAGCTTCTCGAAGTCGAAGATTGGTCCGCCGAGGGAGATGCGGTCCAAGGAAAAGGCCTGCAGGAACTCCGCCTTGGAGAAGATCTCCCGCTCGTCGGGCATCGAAAAGCCCATCAGGGCCAAGTAGTTGGTGAGCGCTTCGGGCAGGTATCCCACGTCGCGAAAGTAGTCGATGCTGGTCGGATTGCGGCGCTTGGACAGCTTGCTTTGGTCGGGATTGCGCAACAGGGGCAAATGGGCGAGGGTTGGCATCGGCCAGCCGAAGTAGTCAAACAGCAGCTTGTGCTTGGGGGTGGAGTTGATCCATTCCTCCCCGCGCAGGATGTGGGTGATGCCCATCAGATGGTCATCGACCACCACCGCGAGGTGATAGGTGGGAAAGCCGTCCGCCTTCAGCAGCACCTGCATGTCGATCTGGCTGCATGGAATTGTGACTTCGCCCCGCAGCTCATCCCGAAAGCGGCATTCCCCGCTGTCAGGCACCCGCATGCGGACCACCGAAGTCTCCCCCGCGGCCTGCTTGGCAGAGACATCGGCTGCGGTGAGGTTCAGGCAGCGGCCGTCATAACCCACCGGGGCGCCCGCCGCCCGCTGCTCGGCGCGCATGGTGGCCAAGCGCTCGGCCGTGCAGAAGCAATGGAAGGCCTGGCCTTGGTCGATCAGTTGCTGGGCGTGCCGGCGGTAGATTGCGGTGCGTTCGCTCTGCCGGTAGGGGCCGTGGGGGCCGCCGATGTCCGGCCCCTCGTCCCAAGGAAGATCCAGCCAATTCAGCGCCGCCAGAATGCGTGCCTCGGAGGCTTCGCTGCTGCGCGCTTGGTCCGTATCCTCGATGCGCAGCACGAACTCGCCACCTTGGCTCTTGGCAAAGGCCCAGTTGAACAGCGCCATGTAGGCGGTGCCGACGTGGGGATCACCCGTCGGCGATGGGGCGACCCGGGTGCGTATGCTCACCGGCACCGACCCGAACGCTGGCGGCCCGCAGCCCGTTAGGCTGGGATGGCCGCTGGCGGCATGATGGACCGCTCTCGGCTGCTGTCGCGCCCGACCGTGCAGATCTCCCAGGCATCATCGCAGCGCAACAACGCTCGGGCCAGCTTGTTGTTCAGCGCGTGGCCGGACATATGGCCGCTGAATGCGCCCAGGATTGGACGCCCGAGCAGGTAGAGGTCACCAATGGCGTCGAGCACCTTGTGCTTGACGAATTCGTCGCGATAGCGCAGCCCGCTGCCATTCATCACGGTGAAGTCGCCGATGCCCACCGCGTTCTCCAAGCTGGAGCCCAAGCACTTGTTGATCGCCTGGGCTTGGCTGAGCTCGCTGAGCAGGCCGAACGAACGGGCGCGGCTGACCTCCTCGACGTAGGACACCCGGGAGAAGTCCAGGCAGGCCTGCTTGGGAAAGCGGTTGTAAACGGGGTGGTCGGCCACGAAAGTGTAGGAGGCCTTGAAGCCCGGGTGGGGGATGAGCGCCGCGAAGGCTTCCCCTTGGGTGACGCGAACCTCCCGCTTGATGCGGATGAACTCCTTGACCGCGTCCTGCTCCACGAGGCCCACCGAGCCGATCAAGTTGACGAACGGCGCCGCGCTGCCGTCCATGATCGGCACTTCCTCGGCATTGAGCTCGACGATCAGGTTGTCCACGCCAAGGCCCCAGAGCGCCGACAGCAGATGCTCCACGGTCGAAACCTGCACGCCGCCATCGGCAATGCTGGTGGCCAGCGTTGTGTCGGAGACGTTCTGCGCGCAAGCGCGAACGCCGCCTCGCCCCGGCAGGTCGGTGCGGACAAAGTGGACGCCTGTATTCTCCCCGGCAGGGCGTAAGGTCATGCGTACCTTTTGTCCTGAATGCACGCCAATGCCGATGGCGTACACAGGTTGTTTGATCGTGCGCTGTGGAATCATGTGATTTTTCCCAAAGCCCGTAAACGAGGCCGGGAGCGACTATACCCTACCGTGACCATAAAATGAAGGAAAAGTGGAGGAAAAAAGGAAAAATGCGAGTGCTTGCCGATGTGTCGAGAATTGGAGGATTTATTATTGTTTTTCAATTAGTTACTTTATCCAACCGGTCTAGAACGCCAGCCATTGATACACAATGATACAAATTCATCCTGCCCACAGCGCCTGTTTGGCGCCAGCCTAGGCCGACCGGCTCTGGCTGAATCTCAAGTCCAGTACAATACCGCGCATCATGGTTGATGTGCAACAAGGAACACAGCAAAGCACCGGGCCTCCGGGACCGGTGAAGCGGCTTGCGGTAGCGCCGATGATGGCTTGCACCGACACCCATTGCCGCACGCTGCATCGCTTATTCAGCCCCAACGCCCTGTTGTTCACCGAAATGGTCACCGCAGGAGCCGTGGTTTATGGTCCCCGCCAGCGCCTGCTGCGCTTCCAGCCCGCCGAGGCCCCGGTGGCCTGCCAATTGGGCGGCAGCGAACCGGGCCTGCTGGCAGAGGCGGCGCAAGCCGCGGCTGGCGCTGGCTTTGCGGAGATCAATCTCAACGTGGGTTGCCCTTCGCCGCGGGTGCGCCGAGGCGCCTTCGGCGCGGCGCTGATGGCCGAGCCTCGGCGCGTGGCGGACTGCGTGGCGGCCATGGCCGCCGACGTTGAGGTGCCGGTTACGGTCAAGTGCCGGCTTGGGCTGGAGGGGCGGGACTCCGATGTTTTTCTCGATGAATTCATCGCCGCGGTTTCCGATGCGGGTTGCCGAACCGTTTACGTTCACGCCCGAATAGCCGTTCTGGATGGATTGAACCCGGCCCAGAACCGCAGCATCCCGCCTTTGCAGCCGGAGCGCGTGCATGCCCTCAAGGAGCGCTTCCCCGAGTTGCGCATCATCGCCAATGGCGGCATCGACACGCTCGCGGGCGCTGCTGCGTACTTGGCGCGCGTCGATGGCGTCATGATTGGCCGTGCGGCCTGGCGAGAGCCCCGCTTCCTGAGCCGCTTGGACAGCATGATGTTTGGCACTCCAATGGTTTCGGAGCGCGATGCGTTGGACGCCTATCTCGGCCACGTGCGCAGTCAACTGGCCGAAGGGGAGCGGCTCGCTGACTTGGTGCGGCCCATCCTCGGCTTGTTCAAGGGGCAGCCGGGCGCGCGGCGGTATCGGCAGCGGCTTTCCTGCCCCAAGGCCTTGCGCAGCAACCGTATCGCCGTGGTGCAGGACGCCATCGACCAAGTGGGATTCAGTGGGGATGAGCCCCGAGGCCTGGCTCCGCGAACGATCGAGAAACAAAGGGCGGCCTGATGCTGGCTCGCTTGCTGGAGCGCATTCAAACGCCGGCCACTGATGACAGCCCCGAGACCACCGTTGAGTTGGCGGCGGCGGTGCTGTTGGTTGAGGTGGCCTGGGCCGATCATCACGTTGCTGATGCCGAACTGAGGGCAATTGAACGCTCCCTTAAGGCAGTGCTTCAAATCAGCGGCGAAGACCTGCGCGCCTTGATCGACGAGTCCCGCCAGGCGCAACGGGAAAGCGTGGGCCTGCATCGATTCACGAGGGCCATCGTGGACGCTTGGAGCGCGGAGCAGCGATTCGAGCTGTTGGTGCAGTTGTGGCGCTTGGCATACTGCGACGCCGGCCTCGACAAGTACGAGGAGGCAACCGTCCGCAAGATCGCCGACCTGCTCTACGTGGACCACCCCCGGTTCATCGCCGCCAAGCTCAAAGCGAAGCAGCTTGTGGCGGTGAGTTAGAACCCGCCTCCACATCCTCCTCCAGCACGGCCATCAGATCCTTGAAGGTATCCTCGTTGCGGGCGTTCATCGACATCAGGGTGCGGTGGGCATCGATGATTTGGCTGCGCAGCACGTCCTCTCGGGTGTGGGCGAGGCGCGGCAACTCGGTGAGTTGGGCGGTCTCGCTGAGCGGCGAATCAATGATGTGGAAGACGTCCTCGAAGCCCATGGTGAGCAGGATGCGGGTCACGTCGGGCCGGGTGGAGACCAAGGTGGGCACATAGTCGAAGCGGCGCCCCGCCTCGATTGAGAGCTTGGCCAGCAGGCCCAGCGAGGTGCTGTCGATGGCGTCGATTTCGGAGAGGTCCACCAGCACGGATTTAAACTCGGCGTCGCTGAACATGCGTTCCAGAAAGCCGTCGATGGCGCCGCTGATGTTGAGCCGGACATCGCCGATGAACTTCAATTCATAGACGCCATCATAGGCCGCAGCGAGTATCTTCCCGGACACTTCAGGACTCCTTGGACACCATCAGGCAGGTCACGTCGTCGGGGCCGTGGGCGTCGTCGCCGTCGGCCAGCTCCAGCGCCTGCCACAGGCCGCTCAAGGAATCGTTTTCCTCCACCGCCTTTAGCAACACTCGTTCCTTGGCCGCCAAGTCACCGTCCGGCAACAGGTCTAGCACGCCGTCGGTGAACGTCACCAGCCGGTCGCCGGCGGCGGGCTTGAGGGTAAGGATGTCGTAACTGACCGTGTCGAACAGGCCAATCGGCTTGCCGGTAAGCTCCAGAAAGCGGGCCTCGCCGCTGCTGACGAAGGCCATGGGCGGGTAGTGCCCCGCATTGGCGATGCGGATGCTGTCGTCCTTGAGGTCGCAGACGGCGATCAGGAGCGCCACGTGCTTGTCCATGTGCTGGTCGAGCAGTTCGTTGTTCAGCCACTCCAGGATCTGCCCTGGATTCTTCATCATGGACCGCCGGTACTCGCGTCTGAGCCGTCGGGAGAAATTCTTCAGCAGCACGGTGACGAAGGCCGACGACGCGCCATGGCCCGAGACGTCGGCGACGTAGAAGGCGAAGTAGCGTTCGCCGATGCGGAAGTAGTCCACGAAGTCGCCGCTCAGAATGAGCGATGGCACGATGCGGTGGCGCAGCCGGTAGTGGTCTATGGCCATCGGGTTGGGCGGCAGCATGCCCAGTTGGACGTGCCGCCCGGCGCGCTGGTCGCGCTTGAGATCGCGCACGAACTGGTCGAGCCGGGTCTCCAACTGCCCGGCGACGGCCTTGAAGCGGCCGAGGACGATGGCTACGCGCTCCGCAAAATCCGTCGCCTTGCCCGGCAGTTGCCACACATCGGCGAGCCCTGCCTGCAGCGCCTTGAACAGCAGGTCGGGGGACAGCTCGCTGGACGCCAAGGCGACGGGAATGTAGCGGAACTGGCTGGCCAACTCCTCGGACCACTCGAAGCGGTCGCAAATGATGAGTTCGGGATGCGCATGGTCGCAGATGCGAACGGCTGCGCTGAGGTTCGATGCGGACAGCAGCGGATACCCCAGTTCATTGAACTGATCCGCTAGGGAAGTTGCCGCCCCTGGATCAGTTTCGACTACCAGAAGGCTCATTTTCTTTCGGCAAGGCAAACAGTCACGCAGAAGCGTTAAGGAACTTTACTCCTATTGCACTGGCAATGACAAGGCAAACCCGCGCCACCGGGTTCGCGAACGCTTGGCCGTTAGCGGAACCGTTTGACTTCCCTTGTGAGCGACGGCGTGTGGGGAACATGAGTTCTCCCTGCGGGTCTCCATCGCATGGAAGAACGGCGCTGTGCGCCGCCCTCGCTCCAACGCGGAACATCCGCTACGGGCGGAATCCCGGAGCGGAGGGCGTCCCGCCCTCGATTGGGCCGCTGGAATGCGCTCTCCATCAGGAGGCCGCAGACTTGATTGATCCGAACCCGACCCTGGGGTGCGGACGTGCAGGACTATTCGCCACACTTTGGTATTCTTGATTCTTTCGCCAAATGAGAAAGCAGGTTATGGCGCTTGAGGACACGATTGCCGACATTGTCGGAAAGCTGCGTGAAGGCGCGTTTCCCAATGAGCAGTCGGTATCCCAGCATGTTGTCTTGCGCATTCTGAGCGATCTGCACTGGGACGTGTTTGAACCCAGCGTCGTTTGGCCGGAATACGTCACGGCGAGCGGCGGGCGGGCTGACTTCGCCCTCTGTGAGCCACGGTCAAAGCCCAAGGTGCTCATTGAAGTGAAGCAGCCGGGCAAGGCGGAGGGCGGCGTCAGGCAATCGCTCGAATACGCCTTCCACACGGGCGTGCCCTTCGTGGTGCTCACCGACGGCCAGACTTGGAGCTTCTATCTTCCGGCCGAACCCGGTGACTACGAAGACCGGCGTGTTTTCAAACTGGATCTCTACGAACATTCGGTGACGAGATCCGCAGACGTGCTCGAAAGTTATCTTGGCTGGCGGCGAGTGGCATCGGGCGAGGCGCTTGAAGACGCCCGCAGTGCGTATCGAAGCCAGACGCGTCGAGCCCTTGCTCGTCAAGCCATTCCTGACGCTTGGACGCGGCTGGTGGGGCAGCGCGACGAATTGCTCATCGAAGTCGTCGGCGATGCCGTGGAGTCGAAGGAAGGCGTTAGGCCCGACGCTGAGGACGTTGCGCGGTTTCTGGCCGGGCTTGGGGGAGCTACGACCGCTCAGTCAGTTGCGCTTGGTCCCGCCCGTTCCGATCCGGTCAAGCCTAAGGCTATCCGTGGTGCCACAACCGGAGTTGCGGCAGTAGATTCCGGTAATGTTGCTGTGCGACCGCAGGGCGTGGTGGTTGTATTGGGCGAGGAGTTTCGATATCGGAGCGCCAAGGAAAGACTCACGATTGTGTTGCGCGAACTCGCGAATCGCGATGCAACAATTCTGAATCGTTGCTATGAGAACTCAACGTTCCGTGGTCGGAGGCTCCGTTATCTAAGCCGCAAGACTGAAGAGCTCAACAAATATGCTAGAACCGAGGCGCTCCCGGGTGGCTGGTTGCTCGATACGAACTTCAAAATTGATCAACTGGATACCATGATGCGGGCCGCAATCGAAGTCGCCGGATTGAAGTTCGGAACCGACATAAAGGTCTGAGTTTTGTACGTTGCTCGCCGGGTTGATTTCTTAGGCGATGACCTTCCCGTCCCACAGACGAGGCAGAAAAGCAGTTGCGGGCAGCACTTGCACATCATCCCACAGAGCAGCGCGCTCTCCAGCGTAGATACCGTAGCAGGTGGTTTTGCTTCGCCCCAACTCATCAGCGATACGTCTTAGGCCTCGATTGAAGCGCTTTTCCCACCGTGCGGCCGCTTTCACTTCAATGGCGACGAAACCGCGAGCGGTTTCTATCAGAATGTCCACCTCGGCGCCGTCATAGGAGCGCCAGTAGTGGGGAACGTAGTCGAGCTTGGAATAGGCAAGGTAGGCGCGCAACTCATTGAGCACCAAGGTCTCCATTTGCGAACCAAGTTCCTCGGTTGTTGGCGGATAGGGCAGCCGGCCGGTCAGCGCTCGGGCAACGCCACAGTCGAAGAAGTAGAACTTGCTGCGCTGGAGTTGCCGGTTGGACGATTTCAATCGCCAAGCCGGCAGCCAGTGGCCCAGCAGGGTGTCCACCAGAATTTGGAAGTGGCTCTCCACCGTGCGCCGGTGGACGCCGGTGTCGCGGGCAATGCCGGTGGCGTTGGTGGTTTGGGCGTTTTGGCGGGCGGCCACTTCGAGAAAGCGGGCGAATGCGCCAACGTTGCGGGTCAGTGCTTCGGCCTGGATTTCCTGCACCAGATAGGTTTCGACGTAACTGTGCAGATAGTCCTGCGCCGTTTCGGCGTCAACGGCCAACGGCAGGGTGCCGAATTGCAGGGCCTGATCTAGGCTAAAGTCGGAGGAAAGCTCCGCTGAGGTCAGTGGGAACAGGTTGGTGGTGATGGCCCGCCCGGCGAGCAGGTTCACGCCGCCCCGCCGCAGCTTGCGGGCGCTTGACCCGGAGAGAATGAAGCGCAACCCTTTCCCTTCGATCAGCCGGTGTACCTCGTTGAGCAGTGCTGGCGCCTTTTGCACCTCGTCGATCACCGCCCAACTGCCCGAAGGGCAATTCGCAAGTTCCCTGTAGAGGGCTTGGGGGTCGGCGGCGAGGCGCAGGGCTTCGCCCGTATCAAGCAGGTCGTACAGCGGCGCTTCTGGAAATCGCTGCCGAATCCAAGTCGATTTTCCAGTACCACGGGGACCAAACAGGAAGGCTGAACGGGTGGGGTTTTTCAGTAATCTGGCATACATAGATGCCAATTTTACGCGAATTTTGGCTAATAGCGTATTTTTTTGGCGAGCGGGCACCCCTCGCCTAAGAGGAGCCTTCAGCCGGGGAGCGCGAGGGGGCACCCCTCGCCTAAGAGGAGTTTGGGTGCAAGTCGTTGAAGTTTTGGTGAAAAAACAGGCTCCGTTCGCTGTCCGATAGTGCTGCCGTGGTGCGCTCGAAGCGTCCGATGGGGTCGCGTCCGCCTTCTGCGTGGGGGTAGTCGGAGGAGAATAGGTACAGCTCTGGGAACGATTCGCTGACCATTTGCGCCACGTCCTCGAAGGGGTAGGGCGTGAACCGCAGTTGGGCGCGGATTTGCTCGCTGGGGGTGCGCGTCATCTCCTGGAGGTGGGGTTCGGACTTCGCCCAGATCGCTGCGGCGTGGTCGAGGCGGCGGATCATGTCCGGCACCCAGCCGGCACCGAGTTCGATGACGCCGCCGCGCAGCATCGGGTGGCGCTCCAGCACGCCGTCCAGGACCAGCACGGAGATGAATCGGTGGGCGCTGTGGTGAATGACCGTTAGGTCCTTGGAGCCGATCACTTCCGCGCCGCCCCGGGCACTGCGGTGATCCGGGTGGCCGTCGTTCATCCAAGGGTCGGGGATCGAGAGATCGGCGCTGCCGACGTGCAGGATGAAGGGCACGCGGCGTTCCGCCAAGGTGGACCAGATGGGTTCGTGGAGCGGATGGCCGGGGGATCGGCCGCCGGGCGCCTCGGCCGAAATCCACACCGCGCCGAGGCCGAGGTCGATTGCGCGGTCGATTTCCTCAAGCGCTTGGTTCGGATCGTCCAGCGGCACCATGGCGACGCCGATGAGCCGGGCATCGGCGTCGCAGAATTCGGCCATGGCCCGGTTGTGGGCCCGGGCCGCGCCGTAACGCAGGTGGGCGGTGGGCGCGGTGAAGATGGGGCGGGCGCAAAAGGAGGAGAAGATGACTTGCTGCTGGAAGCCGAGCAGGTTCAGCGCTTGGCTGCGTTCTTCGCCGCTGAACGCGCCCAAGGCATCGTGCCACTTGGGGCCGCGGGTGAGGTTCTCGCCCAAGGCAGCCAGTTCCGCCCGCCGGCTAGGGCTGTGGCCGCGTCTCCCGGCATAGGCCGTCGCATCGAAGATACCTGTCAAGGCGTCCAGCATCGGGACCAATTCGTCGCGAATGTCCGGCTCGGCGTGAGCGGTCAGGAAATCCGGCAACTCCATCAGGTGGCTGTCGGCATCATTGATCAGTCGCGTTCCGGCGTAGGACATGGGCGGCGCCTCTATGCAGTCGGCTTGGATAGGGAGAGTAACAAACGAGTCAATCCGAAATCCTTGGCGAGGTCTAAGCCAGTGTTCCGTTGCCCAGCCAATTGAGGAGGGTGGCGGTGATGGCTGCCGTCACCGCCAAGGGCTCATCGAACATCAGGTGGTGATAGGCGCCGGGAATCCTGAACAGGGGCACGTCACGGCCCTTCAGCCCTGCCGTGTAGTCGCCGTACAGCGCCGCCTCATCGGTGCTGTTTTCGCCGAGCACCACCGCCGCCGGGCAGGGCAGCCCGAGAAACTTATCACGCTGGTCGGCGCCCATTTCCAAGTAGTCGAACAGCGTCGGGTCGAACTTCCAGATCCAGCCGCCCTCCACCTGCCGGATGCCCCGGCTCACCATGTGCCGAAGCACGCCAGGATAGACGTTGGGCTGCTCCGGAATGAGGCGGAAGCGGCTCGCAATGGTCTCCCGGTCGGGGTAAACCCGGGGCTTGCGGCCCGCCTTGACGTCATCGCGCACGGCCCGCATGCCCCACTCCAAGTACGTTTCCGGTGGGCCGACCGTAAAGTCCAGAAAGATGATGCCGCCGAGCGCATCGCCGTGCCGGTGCCCGGTTTCGAGGGCCACGAAGCCGCCGAAACTGTGGCCGACGACGAATGGCTTCGGGCCCAAGTCGGCGGCTTGGCATACCGCCCAAACTTCATCGGCCAACAGCCGCCCGCTGTAGCGCGGCCGCCAACCGCTGTCGCCGTTGCCGGACGAATCTAGCGCCGCCACCCGAAAGTTGTCGGCCAAGTAGGGCGCGACGAAACGCCACCATTCGAGATGGGCGTTGCTGCCATGCACCAGCACCACTCCCGGCTTGCCGGCCTCCCCCCAGGTTTCAAAGTGGATGTTGGTGCCTTCAACGACAACGTCGCCGGGTTCGGAGGGCGCATCCAGCGCCCGCTGAAACCAGTGGGGTGCATCCATAAGGGGATCCGTTCGGTGCCAAGGTGGGCGGTGGAATTTAGCAGAAATCACGGCTTGGGAATTGCGCCGTAGCGCTCCAATCACTTAGGCTTGAGACTTACCGACATCGCGAAGGGGTCTTCAAATTGGCCCATGATCCGATGATCCACAACTGCGCCGCCCAAACCGGCAAGACCTTGCGTGCCTGAAACGGCCACAGCGGTTGCCGAATCGCTGCGCGCCAGCGTATCCGAGGCGGCGGATGCCAACGATGCCAACCGGGCCTTGGACGATGGCTTGGCGCGGCAGCTCAAGGCCGCCGGCGTCTTTCGGCTGTTGATCCCGGGACGCTACGGCGGCCTCGAAGCGCCGTTTCCCGACTTTCTCGACGCCTTGCAGGTTTATGCCGAGGCCGATGCCAGCACGGCATGGTGCATCAGCCAGGGAGCAGTGATCGGCACCACCAGCGTTTGGTTGGCCGAGCCGCAAATCCGCACCATCTGGTCGGATCCCGGCGCCTGCATCGCCAATGGCCCGCCGGGTCAGTGCGAGGCTGAACGGCGCGGCGAAGCTTGGATTCTGAATGGCCGCTGGGGATTCTCCAGCGGCTGCCGGCACGCCACCTGGATGACCGGCGCCTTGAAGGTGCGCGGCAGCAACCGTTGGGTCTGCGCCTTCGTCCCCCAATCGGCGGTTCGCTTCCACGACACTTGGGACGTGCAGGGTTTGCGCGGCACGGGCAGCTTCGAGTTTTCCGTCGAGGGCCTGGCGGTTGAAGACGCCTGGATGGCCGACTTGGGGGGCCGTCCCAACCACGATGGCCTGTTCTATCGGCTGCCGACCGGCTTGGCCTTTGCCGCCAGCTTTGCCGCCGTCGCCCTCGGCGTGGCCCGTGCGGCTCTCGACACCGTCTTCGAGTTGGCCGGTGACAAGGTGCCAAACATGAGCGCTGGCGCCGTCAAGGACGATCCGCAAGCGCAACAAACGCTCGGCGAGGCCGAAATCCGCTGGCGGGCGGGGCGGGCATTCCTGCACGACACGGTGTCTGGCGTGCTGGCTGAACTCGAGCACCAAGAGTCCATCACGGATGACCAGCGCGTTGCGCTGCGCATGGCGGGCACCCACGTCATTCGGGAGGCTGCTGCGGCCCTTAACCTCGCCTACACGGCGGCCGGCAGCACGGGCATCTACCGCCACCACCCCTTGCATCGGCGCTTCCAAGACATGAACGTGATCACCCAGCACATCCAGGCGCGGCTGTCCTACTACGGCTTTGTCGGCCGCCACCTGCTCGGCCATCCCTTTGTTCCGGGCCCGATGAACTGATCGAGCCTTCAGTTTGCCGATGCGCATTCGCTCCGACTTCGACCAGATCGTGCACGTCACGCCAGACCAGCACGCTTGGACCCCCTCGCCACTGCCTGGCGTTGCGCGGGTGATGCTCGACCGCATCGGCGGCGAGCGGGCCGTGGCGACGTCGCTGGTCCGCTATGCGGCTGGTGCGGGATACAGCCCCCACGAGCACGGTGCAGGCGAGGAGTTCATCGTCCTCGATGGAGAGTTCGCCGACGAGCAGGGCCGCTATCCGCCGCTGACCTACGTGCGCAATCCGCCCGGCTCAGTCCACCGTCCGTACAGCGACCCCGGCTGCACCCTGTTCGTCAAGCTGCGCCAGTTCCACCCGGACGACCAGCGCCATTGCGTGCTCCCCATCGGCGAGCGCTGCCCGGCCGACGGCTGGCAAACCGAACGGCTGCACGAGCACCGGGGCGAGCAAGCCGTCATCGTGCGGGCCGCGGCCCGTGCCAACGTGCGTCTGCGAGCCAGCCACTACTGCCGCGAACTGCTGGTCCTGCGCGGCCTCATCACCTGGCAGACCGAACAGACCCGAACCCTGGCGCCGCAAAGCTGGTTCCGCTTGGCGCCGGGGCATCCGCTGCGGGTGGTTTGCCTGGAGCCGAGCCTGCTGTTCGTAAAGACCCGTCCGCACTTCGACAATGAGACTTAGGCAAATCCCCATTTGCGGTTAAACTGTGCGCCCACCGCGGAGAGGTGCCGGAGCTTGGCCGAACGGGCTTGACTCGAAATCAAGAGATCCCGCAAGGGATCCGTGGGTTCGAATCCCACCCTCTCCGCCAATTTTATAATAAAAACAATAAGTTAAAGGTAAAATGCCCCAGTTTTCACCACGAAGCCGAGTTGAATGTGAACGGAGGCAGCCGTTCGGCTAGGGCTGCGGGGCGTCGCCTTTTCCCGGGCCGCTGCCCCCGCTGCCCGCCAGCGACCGGACCAGCCGGACGAGGTCCGCCTGCCGGGTGATCCCGGACTTGGTGAACATGTGCTTGACGTGGGAGCGCACCGTGCTCTCCCCGCGGTTGGTCGCTGCGGCGATCTGGCCCACGGTCATGCCCTGGGCAAGGAGCACCGCCACTTGGCTCTCGGCGCGGGTGAAGCGCAGGGCCTCGGCGACGGCAGCGATGTCCAAGTCGGCCGCCTGCGCGGCATCGGGTACCAGGACCAGTGCTGCAACCGGCCAAGCCCCGGGTTCCGCGTCGCCGCCGCCCACCGGAACCACGTGCAGCGCCAAGGGTGGCGGGCCGGACGGACGCGGCACGATCATGGTGCCGCCCGCCGCCTGCGTTCCGAAGGGCGGCAGGGCGCGGCCCAGCAGGTTCAGCAGCTCGGCGTTGGCCGCCGGAGCGCGGGTCGACAGGCAGCCGTCCGCGTCGAACAGGACGTCGCCGCTCCGCAGCAGGCCCAGGGCCGGGTCGTTCGCCGCCACGATGCGCGCCCGCCGGTCGAGCTGGATGACGCCCATGCCGGCGGTCTCAAGCAGCCCTGCCAGCGTCATGCCCAACATGCCGCCCCCGCCCAGCGCCACTTGGACCCGCACGGTCTGGCGCAGGTGCGGCAGCAGGCGGCGGATCAAGTCGAGCCGCGCGGACGACCAGCCGTCCCGGTCGATGGGATCGTGCAACGACCAAGTGATGCGCGATCCTTTTGGCCCGTCCAAGCGCACGTTCACCGAGTCCCCGCCGTTGCTGCTGCGGAGGAAGTGGTAGGCTGGCGACGTCCTCAGCTCCCGCTTGGTGAGGACCTCGGTGTTGTGGATCAGCTGCCCATCGGGGGCGTGCCGCAGGCGGGGGATCCGCTCGTCTAGGGCGTAGTAGGTGCCGATGAAGAGGCGCTCCAAGTCGGTGCGCCGCTCGCCGTGCGAGCAGGTCCAGTAGAAGGCGATCTTGGTGTCCTCGCCGGACGCCAGTTTCCCGTCGCCGAAAAACAGGCTGGTGCCGTGGACGCCGAGGGCCTCGTCCACCACCGCCGAGAAGCCGGGCCAGCGGGCGGGGTCGAGCGCCGCCTCGTGGAGTGAAGCGAGGATGCGGTCGAAGGCCGCTTCATCCTTCATCGGGCGGCGTCCCCACCATGGCGCATTGGCCCGCCAACCTTGAAGCCCGTAGTTCCCGTCAAGCCCGTCCCCATCGATGGCTGCGCCCGGACGCTCCCATGCTCACCCGTGTTGGGGAGCATAGGCACGATTGCCGCCCCCGTGCATCCCCAACATTGGGGATAAGTCGCCAAAAGCCGCACATCCTCCCCAACGTTGGGGACGCGAAGGCGCCTGCTCGTCCCTACACTCCGTCGCACGGTTGGGAGATTCGACGGACAGGGAGTGCTGATGCTAGGAGAACGGTTGGCGTGGGAGCCCGTGAGGCGCGCCGCGCTGGCCACGGCGCTCGGCGCTCTGCTCGGCGGCGGCGCCCAGGCCGACGTGATGCTCAGCAACATCGACGAGAGCGCTGACGCCAACCTGACCGTCGGCCCATCGGGCGCCAATCAATTCACCCAAGCGATTCGATTCCAGACCGGCAACAACGAACGGGGCTACAACCTCACCTCGGTCAAGGCCGTGCTCGCCAACGCCGGGTCATCGGACGGCGTCCGGGTCCGAATCTTTGGCGCGAGGAGCATCGGAACGCCGTACATCAGCTTCTACACGCTGAGCAACCCGACCATCGCCGACGGGACACTGACCTTCACCGCCCCGGCGAGCGCCACGCTGCGCAAGGACGCGGGGTACTTCGTAGTGTTCGACTCGACGGCCTCAAGCGACGGCAACGACTACGAAGTGTCAGGCACGGAGTCGGACTCCCTCACCAGCGCGGCGGACGGCTGGAGCCTGAGCGCGGATCGGCATTCCAGGAACAAGGGTTCGGGGTCCTGGACAACCAGCAGCGCGGTGCCGCTGATCGAGATCAATGGCGATGCCGTCACCCAAGCCACCGATGCGAACCTGACGGCCCTGCGGATGCGGGATCAGAACGGCAAACTGATCACCTACACCCCGTTCTTCGATTCGTCGATCACCTCCTACGCCACAACCGCGAGCACCAAGGTTCACCGGATCACTATGTACGCAGCGGCAAGCAACGCCGACGGCGCCGAGGTGGCCTACCTCGACGAGGACGACCAGCTATTGACCGACGCCGACGCCGACACGGAGGGTTTCCAGGTCGATTTGGAATTCGGCGCGAACACGATCAAGGCGCAGGTGACGGCCGAGGACGGCAGCACCACCCGAACCTACGTGATGGCGGTGACGCGGGAGGCGTCAACGGTGTCGCCCAATGCCCTGGCCAGCAACCTGGACGAGCACTTCAGCAAGAGGCTCTACATCGGCAATCTCGAGCCCGGCAAGACCTTGCGCGCCCAAGCGCTGGGATTCGAAACCGGCGGCAACGAAGCAGGCTACGTCCTCACCTCGGTCAAGATCCTCATCTGGGAGATCACGAGTTCGGCCGGCGTGCGGGTGAGGATCTTCAGCAGCACGGCGGACGGTAACCCGGGCAGCAGCCTGTACGCCCTGAGCGGTTCTGTCGCCCTCCCCACCAATCCGAACCAAGCGCCGGGGCACGACTGGCCCGCCAGCACCTTCGAGGCGCCGGCGAACGCCATCCTCGAGAGCAACACCAAGTACTTCGTGGTGCTGGATTCGAGGTCCTCGGAACTCTATAGGTTCTACAAAGTCTTCGGGACGAAGTCGGACGCCATCAGCAAGGTCGCGGACGGCTGGAGCCTGAACAACTTTCGGCACACCGGGATCCGGGATACAGGCGTCTGGACGACGGCCGACGAGGTGCCGTTCGTCGATGTCGCCGGCCATGCCGTGGTGCCCTCCAGCGACGCCACCCTGAGCGGCCTCTCCCTGACCTGGGACGACGGCGGCACCGAAACCGGCATCGCGCTCGATCCGACCTTCAACGCATCAACGACCGCCTACACGGCGAGCGTGGCGCACGGGGTGGACCAGGTCACGGTCAAGGGGACCAAGGGCGACGGCGGCGCCAGGGTGGACTACTTCGACGGCACCGACACGGCACTGACCGACGCCGACGGCAACGCGGCGGGCTTCCAGGTCGCCCTGGGCGTCGGCACGAACACGATCAAGGCGAAGGTGTCGGCCAGCGACGGCGAGACCACCCAGACCTACACGGTGTT
>VYDB01000047.1 GCA_009843635.1 Gammaproteobacteria bacterium | reverse complement strand
AGCGGGCGGACTCCTTCGGCGAGTCCCTCAGATCCTTATCAGGGAATCAAGGTCTTGACAAGCGCACCCCATGCCTCCGACGATGCGCACCCTTGATGAGATGCTTGATGGGAGTGATCGCATGAAACGATTCTTGTGCGCGCTGGTGGCCTTGACGGCGGCAGGGTGGGCCGCTGGGTTGCTGGCCGATGAGTATTCCGGCGGCTGGAGCTTGCCCTTGGGGGCGCAGGCGCCGGCCATTGCTGCCCCGGACCAAAGCGGTGCCGAGCGCAGCTTGGATTCCTTGGCTGGCGAGCGGGGCTTGCTGCTGTTCCTAGTCCGGTCGGCGGACTGGTGACCCTTTTGCAAGCACCAGTTGGTTCAACTGGAGGAATGGCGTGCGCAATTCGAGGCGATTGGCCTCAAGGTGGCCGGCATGACCTATGACGGTCTTGACGTGCTGGCCGACTTTCATGCCGAACAGGAGTTGGGCTATCCGCTGCTGAGCGACAAGGGTGGCAAGCACGCCGTTGCGTTTGACGTGCTCAATGAGAACTACGAGCCGGGGGACTTCGCCTACGGCGTTGCCCATCCCGGCGTCCTTCACATCACCCCGGACGGCATCATCGCCGCCAAGCTGGCGGTGCCCGGCTATCGCCGGCGGCCGCCGATGGAGACGGTCCTTGAGGCGGTGAGCGCCGGCCCGGAGGGTTGACCGGTTGGTTTTCTTGGTCGCGGGAATAGATTGTCTCAGCCTTCTTCCGTGCGGGATCCCGGAGCGAGGGCGTCCCGCCCTCGATTTAGCGGCTGGAATGCGTTAGCCATGGGCGGAAGCCTGACAGCGCAGACGGCGCTCCTGTGGGTGGTGCTCGCTTTGCTGTCCGGCTGCGCGTCGCTGATGTCCTCGGCGGTGGAGGATTTGGCCACCGACCTGTCGGCAGCGATTCTCGAAAACCCGGATGTGGACATGGTGCGCGAAGGCGCGCCGGCCTTCCTGCTGCTGGTTGACGGTCTGCTCAAGAGCAGCCCCGACAACCCTGTCCTGCTCTCTCAGGCGGCGCTGCTGAATTCCGCCTACGCTGGGGCCTTCGTGACCGACGGCGAGCGGGCCCGCTTGATGGCGGCCAAGGGCCGGTCGCTGGCCGAACGGGCGCTTTGCCTGGAGCGCAAGAGCAGTTGCGGCGTGGCGGTCAAGCCGTTCGAGGAGTTTGAGCAATGGACAGCGACGCTCACCAAGGCGGACGTGCCGCTGGCCTATGGCCTGGCGACCGCTTGGGCGGCTTGGATGCAGGCCAACAGCGATGACTTCAACGCCATAGCCGACTTGGGAAAAGTGAAACTATTGATGAGCCGCGTCGCTGAATTGCACGAGAGCCATGACCACGGCGGTCCGCACCTGTACTTGGGCGTCTTCGAGACCCTGGTCCCCCCCGCCTTGGGGGGGCGTCCGGAAGTGGGTCGCTTTCACTTTGAGCGCGCCTTGGCACTCGCCGAGGGCCAGTATTTGCTGACCCAGGTCATGTTTGCCGAGCAATACGCCCGGCTGGTTTTCGACCGCGCCCTGCATGACGAACTGCTCAATGAAGTGCTGGCCGCCGAAGTCGATGCGCCGGGATTGATCCTGCTCAACGCCGTTGCCAAGCAGCGTGCCCAAAGCCTGCTGGACTCCGCCGATGCGTACTTTTAGCTGCAGAGCAACATTTGCGCTGCTGCTCGGGTTTTGGAGCGCTGTGTGCGGAGCGCAGGTGCTCAAGATCGGCGCGCTGTCCCCGGAGGGCTCGGTTTGGATGGACCTGCTGCGGGAAGGCGGTGCCCGGGTGGCGGCGGAAACCGAGGGCCGGGTGTCCTTCAAGTTCTATCCCGGCGGGGTCATGGGCGATGACAAGGCGGTGCTGCGCAAGATTCGCATCGGCCAGTTGCACGGCGCGGTGGTGACCGCTGGTGCCTTGGTGCAGACCTATCCCGACATTGCCCTGTACAACCTGCCCATGGCGTTTCGCTCCGGCGATGAGGTGGACTACGTGCGCGAGCGCTTGGACGCCGAGTTGCTGGCTGGCCTGGAAGCCAAGGGGTTTGTTGCCTTGGGGCTAGCCGAGGTTGGCTTCGCCTACGCCATGACCCAGCAGCCGGTGAGCAGCGTTGCCGACGTCAGAATGCGCAAGGTATGGGTGCCGGACAACGACCCGGGCTCGGCCCGGGCGTTGCAGGCGTTTGGCGTCGCGCCCATTCCGCTGCCCATCGTCGATGTGCTGGGTGGCCTGCAGACCGGCCTGATCGACTGCGTGGCCGCCCCGCCGGTTGGCGCGGTGGCCCTGCAGTGGCACGCCCGGGTGTCCCATGTGTTGGATGTGCCGCTGATCTACGTCTATGGCCTGTTCGCCTTGGACAAAAGGCGTTTGGAGCGGCTTGCCGAATCCGACCAAGCGGTGGTGCGCCGGGTCATGGGCCAGGTGGTCGGGCAGGTCAATGCCCGTAGCCGCCGCGACCACGAACAGGCCTCGGCGGCGCTCGCCAATCAGGGTCTCGAATGGCGCAGCGCTTCGGCAGGGGAAATGGCTGAGTGGCGCCAACTGGCCGACGAGGCCACCTTGCGCCTGGTTGAGGAGGAGTACATCTCCGCCGGCCTCTATCAGGCACTCCAAGGGCATCTGCGCGACTTTAGAGCGGGCCGGCCGTAGCTCCCATGAGTTGGGAAGGCTCGGACTTGGAAGGGGCCAAGCCCGTCATTCGGGGGCTGCGGCGCGTCGAGGACGGGATTCTGGCGCTGATTCTGGCGGCGATGATCGCCCTTGCCGCCTATCAGGTGATTGCCCGCAACCTGTTTGACACCGGCCTGCTGTGGGGCGATGCCTTGGTGCGGGTGTTGGTGATCTGGGTGGCCATGATCGGCGCCATGGTGGCCTCCCGCAACGACGACCACATCCGCATCGACGTATTGGCCCGATTTGCGCCGCCCCGCTGGCAGCGGCTGCTGAAGCGTTTCGCCAACGCCTTCACCTGTGTGGTGATGAGCATTTTCGCTTGGCACAGCGCCCGATTCGTCCGCTTCGAGTACGAGGATGGAACCATCGCCTTCGCCTCGGTGCCGGCTTGGGCCTGCGAAGCCGTTCTACCGGTCGCCGCCGCCGTGATCGGCCTGCGCTACCTATTGCACGCCTTCGATCCGCCATGACGGCGCTAGTATTCTTGATCGCGGGGCAAAGCTGCCGCATGAGTCAACTCTTGCGTCCGGCGACCACTTTCTCGTCGGTCTGAGGCATGGTCACGTTAGGCATCGCTGTGCTGCTGGCCGCAGCCTTGGCGGGAGCGCCGCTGATCGCGGTGCTCATGGGTGCCGCCATGCTCAGCTTTCTGGCCTCGGGCATCGACTTGGCGGCGGTGCCCATCGAGGTTTACCGCATTGTCGATACCCCGTTGTTGGTGGCTTTGCCGCTGTTCACCTACGCTGGATACGTGCTGGCCGAATCCAACACGTCGCAACGGCTGGTGGCTGTCGTCGAGAGCTTCTTCGGCTGGCTGCCGAGTGGCTTGGCGATCGTCAGCTTCACCGCCTGCGCCCTGTTCACCGCGTTGACGGGCGCCTCCGGCGTCACCATCGTGGCGCTTGGGGCGCTGCTGCTGCCGGCTCTGGTGCAGGCGGGATTTGGCGAGCGTTTCAGCTTGGGCTTGGTCACCAGCTCCGGCAGCCTCGGACTGCTGCTGGCTCCATCGGTGCCGTTGATCCTCTATGGGGTCATCGCCCAGCAGATCGATGTGGGCCCCTCGTTCACGATCGTCGATCTGTTCAAGGCGGGCATCATGCCCTTGCTGATTATGCTCGCCTGCCTGATGGGCTGGACGTTGTGGACCCAGCGGGACGCCCCGGTGCAGCGTTCGAAGGGTATAGAAGGTGCCCGCATCCGGGCAGCGCTGGTGGCGGCTCGCTGGGAACTGCCACTGCCAGTGGTGGTGCTCGGCGGCATCTACTCCGGCTACTTCGCCATCTCCGAGGCGGCGGCGGTGACCGCCGTGTACGTCACCATCGCGCAGACGCTGCTGTATCGCGACATCAGGCCGCGCGACCTGCCCGCGGTGGCGGTCAAGGCCATGGTGATGGTGGGAGGCATTCTGCTGATTCTTGGCGTCGCCCTAGCGTTTACCAATTTCCTGGTTGACGCCGAAGTGCCGCAGCGCCTGTTCGACTTCATGCAGGCGCGCATCGAAAGCCCGATTGCCTTTCTGGCGCTGTTGAATATCCTGCTGTTGGCCTTGGGCGCCTTGTTGGACATCTTCGCCGCATTGGTCATTATGGTGCCCTTGATTCTGCCGGTGGCAGTGGGCTACGGCATCGATCCGGTTCACTTGGGAATTGTGTTTTTGGCGAACATGCAGATTGGCTACTTCACGCCCCCGGTGGGGATGAACCTGTTCATCGCCAGCTACCGGTTCAAGAAACCGGTGCTGACGCTCTATGCCGCCTGTTGGCCGTTCATGGTGGTGCTGCTGGTGGCGTTGCTGCTCATCACCTACGTGCCTTGGTTCAGCTTGGCGCTCGTCAGATGAAGCGCCTCCTGCCCACCCACGGAGCGAGGGCGTCCCGCCCTCGATTGAGCGGTTGGAAAGCGCTGTTTGGTTTTCTTTTGTGGAGCTTCAGCTACTTGGGCACGGCACCCGGCTGGGCAGCAGCTGACGATGTCGCGGCCTCGGTGGAGCGCTTCCACGCGGTGCTGATTGAGGCCATGCAGACCGAAGGCTTTGGCCAGCGAAAGACACTGCTGGATCCTGCCGTTGCGGAGTTCTTCGACCTCGGCACTGTCGCCCGCATCAGCTTGGGCCCCACTTGGCGGTCGTTGGCGGAAGAGCGGCGGGCGGCGTTCGTGGCGTTGATTCAGCGGCTCATCATCGCGACCTACGCGGACCGCTTCGACAGCTACAGCGGCCAGAGCTTCGTTCAAGTGGAAACGGTGGCGGCCAGCACCGGGCCGGTGGTCAAGACCGTGCTCAACCGCACCAACGACGAACCGGTCAATCTCGACTACTACTTCCGCAGCGGCAAGGCGTTCAATGTGGTCGCCGATGGGGTCAGCGACCTGTCCCTGCGCCGTGCGGACTATGCAGGCATCATCCGTGCGGCGGGCTATGACGGGCTGGTGGCCGACATCGAGGCCAGCATCGCGGAATTCGGCGACTGAGACTCATTCGGGAGAGCATCCATGCACGCTTCATTACCGGCCCGACCTAGGGCGTTGGGCCTCTTGGCCATTGCCGGCCTTCTGCTGCTGCAGACGGCCTGCGCCAGCTTGGAGGGGCCGGACTACGGCACCTATGACCGGGCGCCCGGTTTCAACCGGGCCTCATTCGAGCTGTCCGAGACGCTGGACAACAAGGTGTTCGAGCCGGTGGCGCGCGGATACTTGGACCTCGTCCCGGGGCCGGTGGAGGCCGGAGTAGTCAATTTCTTCGCCAACCTGCGCACCGTGGACAGTTCCATAAACGGCTTTCTGCAAGGCAAGGCGAAGCGCGGCGGCACCGACATGATGCGCTTGCTGCTCAACAGCACCGTTGGCATCGCCGGGCTGTTCGACGTGGCCACGCCGGCGGGATTCGCCGCCCAGAACGAGGACTTCGGCCAAACGTTGGCGGTCTGGGGCTGGCGCAACAGCCGCTACGTCTATGTGCCCTTGGTGGGGCCATCAACGATTCGGGACCTGCCGAGCATGGCCATCCGCGCCTTCACGCCCCGGCTGCTGATCGGCAGCGGCTATCCGCTCTGGGCAACCGGCATCGACCTCGTGGCCGCGCGGGCGGATGCCTTGGCACTGACGGATACCCGCGACGCCGCTGCCCTGGATCCCTACGCCTTCACCCGCGAGGCCTACTACCAGCGCCGCGAATTCCAGATTTTCGACGGCAATCCGCCGCTGGACGACTTCGACGACTTCTTTGACGATACCGACGCCGAATGATCGAACGCTGGCTGATTTTGGCCCTGGCCAAGTGGGTTGGCTGGGTTGCCCGCCACGCTTGGCCGGTGCTGGCGGTCCTGGCCCTGCTCACCTGCGCCTCGGCTTGGGTGGCCGTGGACCGGTATCGAATGAATGCCGACCTCGGCGACCTGATCCACCAGGAGTCCTCCTGGCGGGATGACTTTGACCGTTTTGAGGCGGCCTTCCCCGATCACGTGAAAACCGCCGTCGTCGTGGTTTCCGGCAGCGGCTTCAAGCAGGTGGAGGACGCGGCGCGTCAGATCGAGGCCGAGTTGCGCCGCCGCCCTGATCGTTTTCGGGCGGTTTACGCCGGCGGCAGCCACCCCTTCTTCCGCGACCATGCGCTGCTGTACGCCGATGCGGAGGACGTTGACGAAATCGCTGCCAACCTGGCCGAAGCGCAGCCCTGGCTGACCGCCGTCGCCGAGGATCCCAGCCTGCGCGGCCTGCTTGGCCTGCTGGAGGAGGGTGTTGAGAACGACCCGCCGAGCGGGTTCGACAACGTGGTGGAACTGTTCCAGGAATCCGCAGCGGCGCTGCTGGCGGGCAATGACCCTACTGTGCATTGGGCCAACGAGTTCTTCAGCGCCGATGGGGTCTGGCATCGCCTCATTGCGGTGAAGAGCAATCTCGATGTGGGCGAGACGCTCGCCAATGCCGAAATGGTGGCCGAGTTGCGCGCCATCGTGGCTCAGGTCGGCGCGCCACCGGAGGTCCGCGTGGGCATCACCGGGGAGGCGGCGCTGGCCTTTGAGGAGATCGAAGCGGCGGTCGGCGGTGTGCAACTGGCGGGGTGGCTGGCGGTCGCCCTCCTGGCGGTCGTGCTGGTGGTCGGTGTGCGCTCGCTGAAGATCATCATCGCCACCTTCGCCATGCTGGTGGTGGGCATCAGCATGACCGCCGCCTACGCCATGCTGACCGTCGGCGAGTACAACACGTTGTCGGTGGTGTTCGTGGTGATGTTCTTCGGCTTGGGCGTGGATTTTGCGATCCACTTCTCGCTGCGGTACCAAGAGGCGGTCAATGTCGGCGCAGGCGATGTGGCCCGGGCCTTGGACTCAACCATCCACAGCGTCGGCGGCGCGATTTTCATCTGCACCCTCACCACCAGCCTGGGCTTCCTGGGCTTCTGGCCCACGGACTACGAGGGCTTGGCCGACTTGGGCATCATCTCCGCCGGCGGCATGGTCATCGCCGGCTTTCTAGCCCTCACCCTGCTGCCGGCGTTGTTCACCGTGGGGGGGCCTATCAAGCGCCATGTCCTGCCCTTGCCTTCGGGCCAGCGCCTGGTTGAGACCCTGATCGCACATCGCCGTTGGGTGCTGGGCCTCATCGCTGTTGCCGCCCTGATGGCCTTGGCCGTCGCCAGCCAGTCGCGGTTCGACTACAGCGTGCTGGCGCTCAAGGATCCGGCCACCGACTCCATGCGCACCCTGCGCCGCCTGCAGCGCGACGGGGAGGCGACGGACTATGCCCTTTTGCTGCTGGGGAAGGACGCCCAGGCCTTGGAGCGCATTGCGGCGTTGCCGGAGGTTGATTCGATCATCACCTTGGCGGACTTCGTGCCGGACGACCAGCCGGACAAGCTCTATGTGCTGGAGGACTTGCAGTGGATGCTGGCCAGCGCCTTGGTGCCGCTGCGGCAGCTGGAACCGCCGACGGAGCGGGAGCTGCAGGCTAGCGTCCGCAGCCTGCTTGAGACCATCGAAGCCAGTGGCGACCGCGGCCGGTTCGCGGGCTTGGAGGCGGCGCTGAGGGAACTGGCCGACGGTCCGGCCCCGCAGCTGCTGGTCTGGCAGCAGGGCGTGGTCGCGAGCTTGGTCGAGGAGCTCGATTGGCTGCGCCGGGCGCTGCACGTTGGCGAGGTGACGGAAGCGGTGGTGCCGGCTGAGACCCGCAACCGCCTCACCAGCGAATCGGGGGAACGCCTGAGCATCGTCCTGCCGGCCGAAGACGTTGCCGACGTGGGGACGATGAATCGCTTCATTGACGCCGTGCAGGACATGGCGCCCGCCGCCACCGGACGTCCGGTCATCGAACGGGGCGTCGGCGGGGTGGTGGTGGCCAGCTTCCAGCAGGCCATGGCCTTCGCCTTGACGGCCATCGCCATCGTGCTGCTCGTCATGCTGCAAAGCCTGCGCCACGCCATGCTGGTGCTGGTGCCCTTGGGCTTGGCGGTGCTGTTCACCCTCGCCCTCGGGGTGCTGCTCGACGCGCCCCTCAACATGGCCAACATTCTGGTCATGCCGTTGATATTTGGCTTAGGGGTGGATGGCGGGGTCCATGTGGTGGAGCGCTATCGAGGCGAAGGCGGCGTCGCCCATCTGATGCACTCAAGCACGCCCCGGGCGGTAGTGCTGAGCGCCTTGACCACGGTGGGCGCGTTTGCCGCACTGGCCCTGTCGCCCCACGCCGGCACAGCATCCATCGGCTTCCTGCTGGCCGTGTCGGTGTCGCTGCTGCTGGCCTTCACCGTCTTTCTGTTGCCGGTGCTGCTGTCCTGGGTGTCGGAACCGGCGCCTTCGGCGCGTGGCCGACCCGCTGCATGATCGGCTTTTGGCTGCGTCTGGCCGCGCTCTGGATGGCGCTGGGGTTGGCACTGCGGCTGACCATGGCGTGGCTGACCCCGGCCGGATCGTTCGTTGATCCCTCGGCTGGCGCTTGGCTGCAAACCTTTCTGGTTGGCACCTTGAGCGATGCGCAGGCTTATGTCTTGATCTGCGGATGGCTTGGCGCGGGCTTTCTGTTGGGCCGCCGTTTCGCCGTTTGGTGGATTGGGCTGACCATGGCGCTCGCCGCATTGGTCTTGGTTGCCGAGATTCTCCACTGGACGACGTTTTTCGCCCGGCTGGGCATCACCGCCATCCGCTATGGACGCCATCCGCTGGAGGTGGTGGCCTTTTTGCAGGAGCAGATGGGCTTTGCCTTCTACCTGCTGCCGCTGGCGGCGGCAGGTTGGGTGGCGGCGCGGTGGATGCGTGGCTGGCTTCCCCGTGCCTTCAGCCAGCGGGAACGTTTCGGTTTCCTGGCCTTGCTGGCCCTCGCCGCCGTTCTGGTGGCGAGCGGCGGCGGGTATCAAGGCCCCGTGGGGCCGGAACGATCGCTCAACCACTTGGCGAGCAACGGCTGGCTGGACATGCTGCACGCCGCGCGCGTTGACCAGAGCGAGTGGGAGGGCGCCTACTGGCAACCCGAGCGGCTGGAGCCGCCGCCCGTTGCCAGTGTGGAAGGCGCAACCCCGTCAACGGAATTCAAGCACCTGTTGCTGGTTATCGAGGAATCCTTCAGCGGTGGGGCTTGGTGGGATTTGGAGCAGCGACGCAAGTACGCGCCGCAGCTGGCAGCCATCGCCAAGCAGGGCGTTTATTTCGACCGGGTGTACGCGACTGGCACCCATACTGTTCGGGGCATGGAGGCCATCCTGCATGGCTATCCGCCGCTGCCGGGCTTGGCGACCATCCAGCGGGAGGGCTTTGAGCGGCTGCCGTCCCTGCCTCGAGTGCTGTCCGGGGCGGGGTTCCACACGGCTTTTGTTTACGGCGGCTGGCCCAACTTCACCAACTTCTTCGACTACTGGCGCGGCATCGGCTTCGACGCCATGCTGAGCCGCTACGACTTCCCTGACCGTTGGTTCGAGACCAGTTGGGGGGTGGCCGACGAGATTCTGCTTGATCGGGTGCTGGTCGAAATGGACCGCCGCACCGCACGTCATGACCGAGTGATGCTGAGCACCCTGACGGTGACCAATCACCACCCCTTCGACTTTCCGGCGGGCCGGGTGCCCTTTCCCAATGACCAGCGGCGTCAGGACTACGCCGTGGCCTACGCCGACTGGGCGCTCGGCGAGTTTGTCCGCGAAGCACAGCGCCGTCCTTGGTTTGAGGACACGTTGCTGGTCGTCGTAGCCGACCATGGGCCGTTGCGGCCCGGGCCGACGCTGGTGCCGGCCAACCACTTTCGAGCCCCATTGGTGCTCTACAATCCGGCCCGATTGGCGCCGCAGTCCATCGAAGTCATGGGCTCCACAATGAGCCTGCCGGTGACGCTGCTTAGCCTGCTCGGCGTTCCCGCCACGGAACCCTTCTATGGACGCAGCCTGCTGTCCGGGGAGGACCAGTTGGCTCCGGCGGAGGAGGACTACCACGTCGGGGTGCTCGGACGCGGGCACCTCACCGTGCTGGCTCGGGGCGGCGGACTCCACGGGTGGCGCTACAATGGCGAAAGGCTCGTGCTGGACCAACCGGACATGGCGCAGGCTCGGTTCGCGGCGGCCCTATTTGGCGACGCCCACCGCCGCTTCTACGGCAGCGGGAGCGGGCCTTAAACGGGATGACTCACCAAGCCGCCTATTCGATGCTGACCGGCGACATTGATCACATAGGCGCCCGACGACGAAGCTCTCAACGGCGGATCGCCAGCCGCTCGGCGGCCAAGCGGTTCATGCTGACGCCTGCTTCGGCGGCATCCATCGCCAGGGATCGGTGGGTCTCGGGGGGGACGCGAAGAGTGAGCGTGCCGCTGTATCGTCGTGTGGACAGCGGCTCCGGGATCGGGTCGCCATCCTCGCACAAAGCCTGTACGGCAAACGCCACGATGTCCCTGATGCCCGCGAATGCCCCATCTGGAGTGTCGTCCAAATGGCTGAGCAACCCGAACTCCGCGCACAGGCCCACGTACATTTCATCTTCATCGGACCAGACGACCCGATAGGCGTACCGGTCATGCCCATTCATGGCGATTCCTCCTCCAATCTATCGATGGCCTTGATCGCTTGCCGCGCCTGATAGGGCTTAGCCATGCCCCTAACGGACTGGATGTTGACCAACGGTTCGCCCTGCCAGGGCGTTTTGTAGAACAAGTGGCTGTCTCGGGCTCTAGGCGGCCCGAAGTAGCGGTCGCAGACCTTGCGGAGGTCATCAAACCGGACATTCCGGGGGTTCCGCCTGATGTTCTCCAGCGTCTTGTCCATAACTCCCCATTACGGTAGCACTAGCGAGACAAGAGACAATCTGCCCTTGGTGAGTATCGGGTCAAGGGCGCTGCAGAATGCCCTCACGCACTCGGCCCATCCACTTCCGGTGGCCGTCGGGGTCGAGAATCATGGAGCAGAAGTAGAGCAGCAGGTCCTTGTGCGTCTTGGAGAGCCTCGCTTCCTTCATGGCCGCTTCGCCCGGCTTGCTGTTGAGGAAGGCGAAGCAGGCTGTCAGGTCCTCTCCGTCGCCGAGCACGGCTTGCGCCTCGGCGCTCAGCAGGTCGTGAACGGCCTCGAGTTCGGCCTCGTCGATGCCGGCGTCCTCGGGCTTGAGCACCAGATTGGTCCACAGGGTGGCGAGGGTGATGCGGTAGGCGTCCCGATGCACGAATCGCTCAGCCACGGTGGACCGTTTCACCATGTCTTCGAGCACCGGCTTAAGCCGAGCGCGCAGCAGGTTCATGCCAGCCATGCGCTTACAAGGGAACACTGGAGTGGACGACAATCACTCCGGCAGCCGGTTGGCTTCGATTTCCCGAAGCATCTTCTCGATGTCGCGAACGGGGAAACTGTGCCGGGTCGCCTCATCCAACGCTCGGAGCTTGGCTTCCGCGATGGATTGTCGAGCCTTCCGCGCTTCGCGCAGAGACTGGCGCTTGGTCATGGTAATGAATTTGAACGACTCATTGGTGGTGAGCCAATGTGCTGCCGTTCCTCGGTTGCGTCCCGACACCATGCCGCTACGCCTTCGGGATCCAAAGCGAGCCGCTTCTGGAGTTGCCTAAGGGCCTTGAGTTTCGCATGTCTTTGACCCTGAGCCTGCTGCGCCGCCACTTGGATTGCCCGCCGCAACGCTTCGGACTCTGAAGTCTTCCAAAGTGCGGCCAAGTGCTCAAGTTGTTGGACGGTCTCCAAGTGCAGAGAGTACGTTGATCGAATCGTTGCTGTGACCATATCGCAAGTATGGCAACACTAAGGGTCAAGTCAAAGCGCTTCGCGAAGGTACTCCGCGGAATGGTTGAGAGTGCGTAGCCGGTCACCCCGACGCCCTCCATTCGGCCATGGTCCTGCCGCCCTTCGAGCGGTTGCAGTGACTGCACAGCAGTTGCAGGTTATCGGGATGGTCCGTGCCGCCCCGTGACCGGGGCAGTTCGTGGTCCACCTCCATGACCTTGAACGGGAAGTGCGTGTCGCAGCCAGCGCAAACGCCTTCCTGCTCGCCGTACAGCCGGTGCTTGTGCGTCCGGTAGTTTGGCAGGTCGCCTAAGTCCGTGCGCTTCGGTGGCTCATCCAAGGCATTTGCGCCGCCCCACAGGCCCCGCTCCCGTTTGATGCGCTCGTCTACCAGCTTGACGGCCAACGGGGAAAGGTCGCACCCCACCCAATCCCGGTCTAGCTGATCCGCCGCAACCAAAGCCGTTGCGCAGCCGCAGAACGGGTCGAACACTAGGTCGCCGGGTTTTGTGCTGGCCTTGATGATGCGTTCGAGCAAGGCCAAGGGCTTCTGGGTGGGGTAGCCGATGCGCTCCTTGGCTTGTGAATTGACCGGGGCTATGTCGGTCCACACGTCCGGAGGCACTTGGCCGGGATTGGCCGCAAGGTAGCGCTTTAGCTCCGGGGTGCCGTTTGCCGTGAAGGCGATCAAGTCCGCTTCGGCAAGCAGGTCGAGCCGCGCCAGCAAGCTCGGTTCCGAGCGGTAGCCGGGAATCAGGTTGGCTTCGATCCACGCCGCGTAGCTGCCCGTCCTTGGCACGGCCCAATGCCGTCCGATGTCGGATGGGGTCCATCCCCGCCATGCCTCTCCCGCCTCGCCGGTTCGCGTCTCCGCCCCTGTCAGGTCGCTTCGGCGGTACGCCCCGTGCTCGCCCTTGTGTCGATACTTGGATTTCACGTTTCGATCTGACAAGGGTACGCGAACGCCTTCGCGCTCAATGTCCGCGCCATAGAACAGCAGGCGGTCGCCCGTGCGCCCAAACCGCCCAGCGTCGTTGTGGTTGCTGGTGCGCTGCCACACAATCTCGTTGCGGAAGGCATCGCGCCCGAAAACGGCATCCATCAACGTTCTGAGCCAATGCCCGGCTGAATCGTCGCAGTGCAGCCAAATGCTCCCTGTCGGCTTGAGGATGCGCCGCATTTCGAGCAGCCGCACGGCCATCATGATCAGGTAGCTCATCATGCCCTTGCCATGCGCCAACCGGGCCGCTTCGATCACGGCGTAAGCGGCCGGGTGCCGGTCGGCCAGTTCCCCGTGCTCATGCACGTCCACGTCGTTGAGCGTCCACGTGTCCTTGAAGGCCGCGCCTGCCGCTTTGCTGCCGATGGGAGCCTCGTAGTCGCGATTGCTGTTGAACGGCGGGTCCAAATAGATCAGGTCCACGCACTCAGAGTTCATGCCCCGCATGACCGGCAGATTGTCGCCCGTCCAGATCGTCTCCGGCTTGAAGTTCGCGTCGCTCACGCTCTGAGTTCCCGGTAGGCGATGGCGCTGCCCTCCCTCCCGTCTGGATGATGGGTGAAGTACGCCCAAGACCTATCCGCTTGTCAACCTCTCTACGATTCCCCCAATGGTAGGAGCAGCTCGCCCCGTGCAGACTCAGACCGCATTGGACACAGGCAGTCAGTCTTGCCCTTCCATCCCGCAGGGCGCATGATGCCCTAGCCGTGGAATACACGAAGGCAAGCCATGACCGCCTCAATGTCCTCCCCTTTTCTTGATGGCCCTTGGGAACAACTCGCCAAGCGGATCGATGAAGGTCAGCCTCCGAATGAACTGCGTGACCAGGCAATGGCCTACGAGAAGATGGTGCGACGCGCCAAGGCGCGGGGGGCAACCCTGCCTTGGGATGATCCAGCCCTCGTGATTCAGGTTCCGGGCACCGGCGTCTGCTAGGGCAAGCCCTTTGCGCATCACTCTGGACACCAACCGAATCATGTTTCCAACTCAGCGGAGATTCAACGCCGCTTGGCGGGAAATGTCTGGGGACAAAGTCGCTCTTCTGCCCCAAGTTGCTCACGAGATCACGCACCGCAGGCTCGACTTGGATGACTTGGACAACGAGATCATCCGGCTTGAGGCAACGCTTGCGCGAATGGGGAACTTGGGAACTCGGCGGTCGCGGCTCTTCGTCCAATCCGACCTGTGGTGGGCCGAGGAATTCCTTCGCTCGCAAAGCCCTTACGACCTTATTCGCCTTTCCCGTGAACAGAATGAGCGGGTTGATGCCATTTGCGACGCGATCGATCCGGGTGCTTTCCCCGGCATCAGCCCTCAACAGGTTTCCACCCACAGCGACACGATCATCATTGCCCAAGCCCTCGCCACGGGACAGTCGATGCTGGTGACCGGCAACATGCGCTCCATCGACCATGACCAGGTGAACGAATGGGCAGCCCGTCACGCCAAAACCTTTGACATTGAAAGCCCGGAAGTCCTGCATGTTCAAGACGAAGCCATGCCTCGACTGTACGCAGGCCCGGAACGCAGGGTTCAGTTGTGCGCGATAGGGCTTGGCGCGGCTTGGCCTGACAGCCCTGAAGCTCCGTTGGAGGAAGTGGACCAAGCCCTTAAGCGAATGTGCCGATCGATGGTGGGGGCGCAATTGCGCCGCACCGGGACCGTCATTGCCAACACATGGCGCGATGTGGCTGATCCCGCCGCCCTGTTGAATTTCGTACGCCTGCATCTGCCTGAAAGGATGCGCCAAAGCGAACGGAGCCATCCTGCCTTTCTACAGGCCGCGGGCGCCAAGCGGGATGCTGAATCCTGAACCATTATCAAGTGAAAGACGTCTAAGGAATGCCGATGCTGCAGTTCGATCCCGTGCAATTGCCTGAGGGCACAGCGGCCTTGCGCCAAGAAGTGCGGGACTTCCTAGCCGCCAACGCGGACCGGACTAGCGCCCCGAACTCCGACTTCAGTTCAGGTCATGACGCGGAGTTTTCCGCCCGCCTTGGCGAACGGGGCTGGATCGGCATGACCTGGCCCAAGGCCTACGGCGGTGCTGAGCGCAGCTTCTTCGAACGCTATGTGGTGACGGAGGAACTGCTCGCAGCCGGCGCCCCAGTCAGCGCCCATTGGATCGCTGATCGGCAGAGCGGCCCGCTGCTTCTCGGCAGCGGCAGCGAAGATCAGTGCGCCCGTTACCTGCCGGCCATCGTGCAAGGACGGAGCTTCTTTTCCATTGGCATGAGCGAGCCGGGCACCGGCTCGGACCTCGCCTCGGTGCGCACGGCAGCCAAACGGGTGGCGGGCGGCTGGCGGGTCAACGGCACCAAGCTCTGGACCACGGACGCCCACCGCAACCACTACATGATCGCCTTGGTGCGCACCGCGCCGGCTGACGGCAACCGGCATGCGGGGCTGTCGCAGTTGATCATCGATCTGGCGGCCCCCGGTGTGACCATACGCCCGATTCGCAACATGGCCGGCGGCGAGGATTTCAACGAGGTGGTGTTTGATGACGTGTTCGTGGCTGACGCGGACGTGGTTGGCGAGCCGGGCAACGGCTGGTCGCAGGTGACCTCGGAGCTCGGCTACGAGCGTAGCGGGCCGGAACGGTTCCTGTCCGCATTCCGCGTCTATGTCGAGTTCGTGCGCTTGGTGGGCGCCGATCCTGAGCGCTTTGAAGCGGCGGCTGTGGGCCGCATCGCCGCGCACTTGATGACGCTGCGCCGCATGTCGATGTCGGTGGCGGGGATGCTGGAAAACGGCAAGGCGCCCAATGTGGAAGCGGCTCTGGTCAAGGAACTGGGCAACAACTTCGAGAAGCTGCTGCCGGAAATTGCCCGAACCGCGGCACCCCTTGGCGGCGATCAGGAGCGGTTTCGGCGAACCTACGCCGAAACGCTGTTGCTTTCGCCTTCATTTACCCTGCGCGGCGGCACGCGGGAAATTTTGCGTGGCGTCATCGCTCGCGGCCTGGGGTTACGCTAATGGACCAAGTGCTGGCGGATGCCGCGGAACGGATCTTTCGCGACCAATGCACCAAGACGACCTTGGATGCGGCCGAAGACGGGGAGTTCCCCGAGCGCCTCTGGCAACTCCTGTGCGAAAACGGCTTTCAACTCATGGCCATGCCGGACAGCGGCGCGGAGCTGGCTGACCTGTTTGCCGTTCTGCGTGTGGCCGGTCGGTTCGCGGTGCCGTTGCCGCTGGCCGAGGCTTTGCTGGCCAATCGTTGGCTGGGCGAAGAGTTCGGAGGAGGAGAAACCAATGCGCTGAACACGGTTGGGTTGATGGCGGAAAACGGCAGCTCCCGCTGGCTGGGTGTGCCTTGGGGGCGGGCGGCGCGGCGCATCGTTGGCGTCGCCGACGATGGCGGCGTCTTTGCTGGAACGCCCGTGGCCGTGAATGAGGCCGTTAACTTGGCCGGGGAGCCCCGCGATCAGGTCGAGGTCCAGGATGTTCGGCCCTTGCCCTACGCGGAGCCCGCGCCGGCGCTGCTGGCGTTGGCGCGGGTGGCGCAGTCGGCCGGCGCCTTGGAGCGGGTGCTGGAACTCGGCATCGGCTACGCCCAGGAGCGCGAGCAGTTCGGGCGGCCCATCGCCCGCTTCCAGGCCGTTCAGCACCTGCTTGCCATGGTGGCAGCGGAAGTGGCAGCCGCCGGCCGGGCCAGCGACGCGGCAGTGGCCGCCATCGGTAGCGAGCGCTTCACGCTCGAGGTGGCGGCGGCCAAGTCCCGGGTCGGTGAATCGGTTGGCTTGGTCGCCGAAGCCGTGCACCAGGTGCATGGCGCCATGGGCTTCACCTACGAACACCAGCTTCACCACTTCACCCGTAGGCTTTGGGCGTGGCGCGACGAGTGCGGCAGCGAAGCCCATTGGCAGGCGCTGCTCGGGCGCCGCCTGTGCGCCTTGGGCGCCGACCAGGTCTGGGATTTTCTGGCGACCTCCTCTTGACGCCGGACTTTCCGACGCGCCCGGAGCCGCCGGTGCCCGTTGCCATCAGCGCCTGCTTGACGGGTCAAGCGGTGCGCTACGACGGCAGCGATGCCGCGGACGCCTTGCCCGATGCGGACTTGGCGGCAGTGTTCGACTATGAGCCCATTTGCCCGGAAATGGGCATTGGCATGGGCGTGCCCAGGGCGCCAATTCGCTTGGTGGGGGAGGGCGACGGCCTTCGCGTCGTCAGTGCCCACGACCCCAATCTCGATGTCACCGATGCTTTGAGCGCTTTCGGGCGGGCGCAGGCGGTTCGGCTTGACAGCATTTGCGGCTACATATTCATGACCCGCTCGCCGAGTTGTGGGCTGGCCAGCGTCAAGGTGCGCAGCGAGGTTCAGGGCGAGCCGTACCGGACCGATGGACAGGGCCTGTACGCCGCAAGCCTCCTGGCGGCCCGCCCAGGCCTGCCGGCGGAGGAGAATGAGCGGTTGTTCGACCCGGCGGTGCGGGGTGGGTTCATCAACCGGGTGCTCACTTACGCCCACTGGCGCCGGCTGGAGGCGGACGGGCTGACGGCGGAGCGTCTCATCGAGTTCCACTCCCGTTACAAATACCTGCTCATGGCGCACAGCATAGGCCACTATCGGGCAGCGGGCCGCTTGCTCAGTGACTTGCGCGGTCGCGTGGCCAAGATTGGAAAGCGCTACCTGGCCTGTCTGATGGAAGGATTGGCCCAGCCAGCGGGACGCTCAGGCCATGCCAACGCCCTATCCCACATGCACGGCCACCTGAAGCGGCGGCTGACCATCAGCGAAACAGCGGACTTGGTGGCTGCCATCGAGCGGTGCCGCACCGGCGCCGCACCGGTCGGCGATGCATGCGCGGAGTTGCTCCACGCTCTCAAGCGCCATCCCGACGCCTATCTTGGCGCGCAAACCTACTTCGCGGCGGTGCGCTTTCTCTAACGTGCTTGCGCTGAACGCCCGCGCAGCCATTGCACGGTGAACAGCGCCAGTACGGCGAAGGCGATCAGGAAGACGGCCACTGCCAGGATGCTGGGGCTGATTTGCTCGCGGATCCCGGACCACATCTGGCGCGGAATGGTGCGCTGCTCCAATCCGCCCATGAACAGGACCACCACCACCTCATCGAAGGAGGTGGCGAAGGCGAACAACCCGCCGGAGAAAACTCCCGGCGCGATCAGGGGCAGTTGCACACGGAAGAAGCGCCGCAGCGGTCCGGCGCCCAGGCTGGCGGCGGCGCGCAGCAGGATGGGGTCGAAGCCGCTCAGGGTGGCCGTTACGGTGATGACCACGAAGGGGGCGCCCAAGGCGGCGTGGGCGAGGATCAAGCCCGTGTAGCTTTGTCCCAAGCCGATGCTGGAATAAAAGAAGAACATGCCCACCGCGACTATGATGATGGGCGTCACCATCGGCGAGATCAGAATGCCGGTGATCAGCGCTCGCCCTGGCATCGCCGGGCTGGCTAGTCCCAGCGCCGCCAACGTGCCTAGAGCGGTAGCCAGCAGGGTGGCGGCGCTGCCGATGACGAGACTGTTTATCAGCGCCCGGCTCCAGGCCTCGTCTTCGATCACGTTCTGGTACCAGCGCAGGGAATAGGCTTCGGGGTCCAGGCGCAGCATGCCCTCCGTGAAGGTGAAGTAGGGTTCGGCATTGAAGCTCAAGGGCACGATCACCAGTATCGGTGCCACGAGGAAGATGAACGCGGCCGCGCAGAAGGCGATGAAACCGTAGTGTCCAGCGCGTCGTACCAGCAGTGCGTTCATGTCAGCCGAGCCTCATGCGGTCGATGCCGATCAGACGGCTGTAGATGAGGTAGAGGCCGAGCACGGCGACCAGCAGGATGCTGCTGAGCGCCGCGGCCAGCCCCCAGTTGAGGGAGGTTTGCACGTGGTAGGCGATCATGTTGGAAATGAGCTGGCCGCTGCGGCCGCCGACGAGCGCTGGGGTGATGTAGTAGCCAATGGCGAGAATGAACACGAGCAAGCCGCCTGCGCCGATGCCGGGCAAGGTCTGCGGCAGATACACACGGATGAACCCTTGGACGGGATTGGCCCCCAAGGAGGCTGCCGCGGCCATGTGCGTCGGTGGAATCGAGCGCATCACGGAGTAGAGCGGCAGCACCATGAACGGCAGCAGGACATGGGTCATGGCCGTGAAGGTGCCAGTCATGTTGTAGATCATTTCCAATCGCTCGCTGTCCGGCGTTAGCCCCAAGGCCACCAGCAGGCTGTTGATGACGCCTTGCCGCTGCAGCAGCACGATCCAAGCCGTTGTGCGAACTAGCAGCGAGGTCCAGAAGGGCACCAGCACCATGAGCAGCAGCAGGTTGCTGCGCTTCGGCGGCGACGTGGCGATGAGATGGGCGATGGGGTAGCCGATGGCTAGGCAGAGCAGGGTGACGCCCAGGCTCACCAGCAGCGTGCGCCACAACAGGGGCATGTAGATGCGGCTTTCCTCGGGCTGCAGCCCGATGCTTCCGTCCGGGCGCCGTTCCAAGTCCAACGCCTGTAGATAGTGGCGCAACGTGAAGCGGGTGCCGGCAGCTTGGATGGCCAGCCAAGTGTCCGGCTCCTCCCAAGCCGGGTTGATGCCAATCAGCGCCTCGCGCCAGGATCCCGCGAATTCAGTCGTCTCCACTTGGCGAGCCGTGCGCGTCAGCACACGCCGCATGCCGCTCTTCAAGCGATTGACCGGGCCGGCCACCCGGACCAGGGTGCGCTCCTGGCGCGCCTTGGGCAGTTCCTCGGCTATGGCTGCGAAAGCGGCTTCCGCCGGCGGGCCGTCGCCGCTCCATCCGTCGAGGGCCGCCAGCGTTCGCGGCAGGATGTTGGCGACGTTGGGCTCATAGGCGCTCTTGCTCAACAGGGTGCCGAGCGGCGCAACGAAGCTTGCCGCGATGAACGCAAGCAATGGCAGCGTCAGGGCTACCGCGGTCGCTCTAGGTCCCCTAAGCCGCATGAGTCTCAGCGGATCAGCCAGGCGCTGAAGCGCTCGTTCATCGCATCGCGGTTGTCGCCCCATGCGAGCAACGACACTGCCAGCCGGTGAAGCACTATTTCGACTCGGCTTCCAGGGCACGGCAATCGAGCGTCGCCCACCCCACGCGAACCAGGTCGCCGGGCAAAATGCCGCCGTGGCCCACGATGTTGGGAATCTTGGCGATGAAGCTAGAGGTGCCGCAGACCGACAGACGCACCCTCAAGTGGTCGCCAAGGAAGCTGATGTCCTCCACCGTGGCCTCGTGCTCGTTGGCGAAGCGGCCCGCCTCGTGGCTGATCGTGACCCGTTCGGGGCGGATGGCCACCAAGGTGTCGGCGCCAACGGGCAAGTCGCCGACGTGGGCTGCTTCGATTTGGCGTCCGTCCACTTCCACGGCGCACACGCCTCTGTTGATGGAGAGGACGCGTCCCGGGAGCAGGTTGTTCTCGCCGATGAAACTGGCGACGAAAGCCCGCTGCGGCTCTTCGTAGAGCACTTCCGGCGCCGCCACCTGCTCGATGCGGCCCGCTTGGAAAACGGCCACTCGGTCGGACATGGCCATGGCCTCCTGCTGGTCGTGGGTGACGTAAACCACCGTAACGCCGAGTTGCCGCTGGATGCGGCGAATTTCATATTGAAGCTCCTCCCGAAGCCGCCGGTCCAGAGCGCCGAGGGGCTCATCCATCAGCACCAATTCCGGCTCGAAGACCAAGGCGCGGGCAATGGCGATGCGCTGCTGCTGGCCTCCGGAAAGCTGGCCTGGCCGCCGGTCCCCGAAGCCTTCCATCCGCACCAGCGCCAAGGCCCGCTCCACCCGCTCTTGGCGCTCCGGCGCGGCCATGCCCCGCACCTCCAGCGGAAAGGCCAAGTTGCCGCCCACCGTCATGTGCGGGAACAGGGCGTAGTTCTGGAACACGACGCCGATGCCGCGCTTGTCCGGCGGCAGGCCGCCGACCGGTGCGCCGTTGATGCGAATCTCGCCGGCACTCGGCGCTTCGAAGCCGGCCAACATCATCAGGCAGGTGGTCTTGCCGGATCCGGACGGGCCCAGCAGGGTCAGGAATTCACCGCGCTGCACGTGAAGGTCAAGATCGCGCACCACCCAGTTGGACCGGTCGTAGGTCTTGCGCACACTGATGTATTCGATGTGGGGAGGCAGGATTTTTTTGCCGTTCATGCATCCGTATCCGTCAAGCGTTTGCCAGACTACCGGGCAGGCCGCGCACCGGCCTCACAGCAGGCTGCCGAGGTAGCGCACCTCCCAAGGGGTCATCCACTTTTGGAAGTCCTGTAGATCGCTCCGCTTCACGTCAACGTACACCTCAATGAACCAGCAAGGCCCAATCGACCGGCGTGGGTATGGCCATTGGCCTACAGTCGGTTTGCTGCCACTCGATAGACGGCGTTGCGGTCGCGTTTTCCGACCGCCACCACCGCCACTATGATCTCTTGCTCACGCACCTGATAGACCAGCCGATACCCGGCGCTGCGAAGCTTGATCTTGTAGCAATCCTTCACCGTGCGCAAACGGTCGCTAGCCACTCGGGGAGCTTCCAAGCGGGCTGTCAACTTGCTTTTGAACTGCTGGCGAATGTCTGGATCAAGCTTCTCCCATTCGCGCATCGCGCTAGCTAGGAAGACCAGCCTATAGCTCATTGATGTTGACTTCGATTTCGGCCTCGCCCTCGCGTTCGCGCACCAGCGCGGCGAGTTCCAGATCCTCAAGCTTGTCGAGCAAGGCTTCCCAAGCCGCGGCGGGGACAGCGTAGAAGACTGGCCGGTTGCGATTCAGAATCGCAACCGGCGTTCCCTCCGCGTGGTTTATGACGGCCATGGGATTCTTCTTCAATTCGGAAATTCCAGCGCTTGCATCAGCGAGGATCGGAAGTGTCGTGCTCATGAGAAGACCGGTTAATGGATGGCATTCAGGACTAATTTTAGGTCATTTGACTGGACACTTCATCAAGGACGGAATTGACCGACGATTCTCGCTTTAACGACTGACTGCACTGACAGCGCGCCAGACCTTGGACATCGCGCGTGTTGCCCGCGCGGTTTACCTACGCTTCGCCGTCCGGCAGCTTGCCAATCCTGAACTTGGTTGCGATTTCCCAAGCGGAAGCGGCGCTCACCAAAACCTCGTTCGCTTCGTCCGCGATCAAACGGCGCGCTTTTCCGGAATGGCGTTGAGGCGGAATCGATCACGGGTATCCGTCCGCGCCTGCAGGCGTCGAAACAGAAAGGCCTCGCTGGCGCTGCGCACCCGCTGGGGATCCAAGCCATCGACGTTCAGTTGGTCGGCGAGTTCCAGAAAGAGGCCTGCCGAGTGGCCAAGTCGATCCCGACTCGTGCTACCTTGTCCATGTGGTTCGCTCCGTTGTTGAAATGACCCCGTCATTCTGGCCTTCGAGGCCGTCCGAATGAAGCGGGGCGGACCATCCCATTAAGACAACCTAATCGGAGCTTGATAAACTCGCATGATGGCTCCCTTGGTACAATCGCCGGATCGCCGGATCGCCGGATCGCCGGATCGCCGGATCGCCGGATCGCCG
>VYDB01000020.1 GCA_009843635.1 Gammaproteobacteria bacterium | reverse complement strand
GCTCGGCTCGGCTCGGCTCGGCTCGGCTCGGCTCGGCTCGGCTCGGCTCACCATGATACTGTTCCCGACCATAAACTCCTCCCTTGCCGAAGCATCGTTCAGTTGGCGCACACTCTAAGTGCATTTAGGCCGAAAGTCACCAACAGAAATGACCCAACATTGACCCACGCGCGACGACGACTCGCGCACTCCCCCAGCACGCGCAGTCCCGCCGCTTCCCGGCCATGGGCGCCGCTGGCGTCAGCCCGCAGCCCGAAACCGGGCATCGATGCGCTCGAAACAGCCGCGCACCAAGCGCAGCAGCCCAGGTGCGTTGAGCGTCCTGCGGAACATGGACTTGGACATGACCCGTCACCCCGAAGCGCAAAAGTCCGCCGTATCGTGCTGCTTTCGGGCGAGAAGTTTACGAAGGGTTCTTCTTCGGAGCGCCGGAAACCCGCGGATTCACCGGATTGGCAGACTGAGCGGGAATCGCTGGTGTCCCGCTTTCGCCGGGTGAGGTATCGCCCGAAGCCTGTATCATTGTGTCTTGGGTCGCAGCCCGCCAAGCGCTGGGATGCAGCCGTCATTCAATCCAGAAAAGCGTTCGCAGCGATGCCATGATTGCCCACTCCATCAAAGCGGTGCTCAGCCACGACTTCGAATTGGGCAGCCAAGTCGCGGTTGCGGGCTGGGTGCGGACTTGCCGCGTTTCGAAAGGCGGCTTCGCCTTCATCCACGTCAGCGACGGCAGCACCCTGGCGACCCTGCAAGTGGTCGCCGAGGCCTCCCTGCCCAACTACGACAGCCAAGTTGCCCTCCTGAGCGCAGGCTGCGCGGTGCGCATAGAGGGCATTCTGGTGGCCTCCCAGGGGCGCGGCCAGGACCGCGAAGTACAGGCCAGCGCCATCGAAGTGCTGGGCTGGGTGGACCAGCCCGAGACCTACCCAATCGCCAAGAAGCGGCATACCTTCGAGTACCTGCGCGGCGCCGCGCACCTGCGGCCCCGCACCAACACGTTCGCCGCCGTGGCCCGGGTGCGCGACGGCATCGCCCAAGCCGTGCAGGCCTATTTCCGTCGGCACGGATTCCTGTGGGTGCACACGCCCATCATCACCGCCAACGACTGCGAGGGCGCTGGCGCCCTGTTCCGGGTTTCCACCCTGGACCAGCTCAATCGGCCTGCCGACGAGGACTTCTTCGGCGCTCCGGCCTACCTCACCGTTTCCGGCCAGCTCAATCTGGAAAGCTACGCCTGCGCTCTGAGCCGCGTGTACACCTTTGGCCCCACCTTCCGGGCAGAGAACTCCAACACCAGCCGGCATCTGGCCGAGTTCTGGATGATCGAGCCGGAAATCGCCTTCGCCGACTTGGACGATCTTGCGGACTTGGCCGGGGATTTCCTGAAGAGCGTGACCGGCCAAGTGCTCGACGAACATCCCGAAGACCTGCAGTTCTTCGCCGACCGCATCGACGACGACGTGCTGGACCGGCTCTTGAGCCTGCGTGTGGCTGAGTTCACGCGGCTGGACTACGGCGAGGCCATTGCCCTGCTGCAAAAGTCGGGGCGCAGCTTCGAGTTCCCGGTCGCTTGGGGCTCGGACCTGCAATCCGAGCACGAGCGCTTCCTCGCCGAGGAGATCGTTGGCGGCCCGGTGGTGGTGGTCAACTACCCACGCGCCATCAAGGCGTTCTACATGCGCCTGAACGACGACCGCAAAACGGTAGCTGCCATGGACGTGTTGGCCCCCGGCGTCGGCGAGATCATCGGTGGCAGCCAGCGGGAGGAGCGGTTGAACGAACTGGACGTCCGCCTCCAGGAACTGGGGTTGGGTGATGACCTTTGGTGGTATCGGGATCTGCGCCGCTACGGCACGGTGCCCCATGCGGGCTTCGGCTTAGGGCTTGAGCGGCTGGTCATGTACATGACCGGCATGGATAACATTCGCGACGTGATCCCCTTTCCACGCACCCCAAGGAATGCGAGCTTTTGAGGCCATCGGAACCAGTGACATTCGGCCGGCTTTTCCCACGATTAGGCCTGTTAGCCGCCGCATCCGTGATCGCCGGTTGCGGGGGCGGCGGGGGCGGCGACGTCAACTTTCAGCCCTTGGTCGGGGCCATCGGCGACCAAACGCTCGCGGTCGGCGAAACGCTCAGCATTCAGGCCTCGGTCTCCGACCGCAATCCGGAGGACAGCCACCGCATCACCGCAAGCTCCAGTGACGCCAGCGTGGCCTCAGTGACGGTGAGCGGCACGATGCTGACTGTCAACGGGGTAGCACCCGGCACCGCGACCATCACGGTGACCGCCCGGGACAACAGCGGCGAGGCCAACGCCGAGTCCCTGCCGGTCCGCTTCAGCGTCACCGTCTCCGGCGGTTGGGTTGAAGGCCGCTTCGAGCCCGCCTCCCAATTCAAGGACTTCTGCGCCAACCCGCGCACGTCACGCGGCGGCGCCGTGTTTCCCGACATGCCGGGCGAGGTTCTGGACGAGAACAACTGGCTGCGCTCCTGGAGCAACGACCTCTACCTTTGGTACGACGAAATCATTGACCGGGATCCGGCCTTGCATTCAACGCCTGCATACTTCGACTTGCTGAGAACCTTCGAAAAGACCCCATCAGGCAACGACAAGGACCGCTTCCACTTCACCTACCCGACCGCGGAATGGGAGGCCCTCTCCCAATCCGGCACTGCGGTGGGGTACGGCGCGCACGTCGTGCTGCTGAGCCGCCGGCCGCCCCGGGAAGCGGTGGTCGCCTACATCGAACCGGCGTCGCCCGCCTTCCAAGCCGACTTGGGCCGCGGGGCGCGAATCCTGGAAATCGACGGTGTCGATCTGGTCAATGGCCGCACCGAGGCCGACGTGGACGCACTGAACGCCGGGCTCTTTCCGTCCGAGCAAGGCGAAAGCCATGAGTTCGTGATTCAAGACCTGGGCGCCAACGAGCCGCGAACGGTGACCATGCGGGCCACCGAGGTCACTTCCGACCCCGTGCAGCACGTCCAGGTGCTCGACACCGACCAAGGTCCGGTGGGCTACATGCTGTTCAACGACTTCATCGCCACAGCGGAACGGGAGCTGATCGACGCCGTCAATGATCTCGCCGCGGCGGGCGTTGCCGACCTGGTTTTGGACCTGCGCTACAACGGCGGCGGCTTTCTGGACATCGCCAGCGAGCTCGGCTTCATGATCGCCGGCCCCTCGGCCGCCCAAGGCCGGACCTTCGAGGTCATCGAATTCAACGACAAGCACCGGCAGTTCAATCCGGTCACCGGCCGATTGCTGGAGCCCGTGCCCTTCCACGACACGAGCATTGGCTTTTCCGTTCCAGCCAACGAGCCACTGCCGAGCCTGAACCTGCCCCGAGTAATCGTGCTAACCGGCGGGGGCACCTGCTCGGCCAGCGAATCGGTGATGAACGGCCTGCGCGGCATCGACGTTGAAGTGGTGCAAGTCGGCAACGCCACCTGCGGCAAGCCCTACGGCTTCTATCCCACTGGCAACTGCGGCACTACCTATTTCACGATTCAGTTCCGCGGCGTTAACGACAAGGGCTTTGGCGACTTCGCGGACGGCTTTTTCCCCAGCGACGCCCCTGGGCCAGACGGCGCCGCGCTGCCGGGCTGCGCTGTTGCCGATGACTTCGACCACGGCTTCGGTGATCCGAACGAGGCTCGCCTCGCGGCAGCGCTGCACTTTCGTGAGAGGGGAACCTGCCCCTGCTTGGACTGCCCAACAGAAGCGGCGGCGAAGCGCCAAGCCGACGGCATTCCCTTGGCGCCCATGGGGATGCACGGTTTGAAGATCGCCTCCCCCGAACACTGACCCTCATGGGAGCAGCTGACGCTTTGAGGGGCAATTCCCCGTGTTGAAATCACTGCTTCGCCTGCGGCCCTTCATCGCGCCCTATCGCTGGCGCCTGTCCTCGGGCGTGGCCGCCTTCGGCTTGGCAAGGCTATTCGAAGGGCTGGTGCCCTTTTTCCTCGCCATGGGCATCGACCGGGTCGCCGCCGGCAATGGCGACGTGCGCGCGCCGGTGCTGGGCATCGCCGCTGCGGTCGCGGCCCGCTACGTGACGGTCACCGGCGCCCGCTACATGGTGCGCACCACCGGGCAGCGGGTGGCTTTCGATCTCCGCCAGCGGCTGTACGGCGACTTGCAGCGCCAAGGGGCGCGGTTCTTCAATCGGCACAGCATCGGCGACATGATGACCCGGGCGGTGGCCGACATCAGCCTCATTCAGCGATTGATCGCCATGGGCACCATCCTGGTCATCATCCTGGCCTACGCCACGCTGGTCGGCTTCGGCTTCATGCTCTACTTCTCGCCGGCGCTGACCCTGCTGCTGCTGCCACCCATGCCCTTCATCTTCTACAACGCCAAGCGCCTGTCCCGGCAAATGGGTTCAGCGTCGATGGACGTGCAGAACCGGCTGTCGGATCTGGCGGCGCAGACCCAGGAGAACCTGACCGGCATCCGCACCATCCAAGCGATGGCCCAGGAGGAGAACGAAATCGCCCGCTTCGCCGCCACCAACGAAAGCTATGCCGGTGCGTTCTACCGACAGGCGCAGATCAACTCCCTAATGACCGCCTGGATGCCGACGCTGGCGGCGGCCTGCTCAATCACCATCTTGGGCTATGGCGGATACCTGGTGCTGAGCGGCGAGATGACGCCCGGCGCCTTGGTGGCCTTCTTCATGTACGTCAACATGGTGGTGCAGCCCTTCCGAGTGGCCGGCTTCATCGTCAACCTCGTGCAACGGGGGGCGGTGGCCAGCGATCGCCTGTTCGAGGTGTTCGACCTCGACGCGGAAGTGCCCGACCAGCCCAACAGCACAGCGCCGGCCTTCATCAAGGGGGCCATCGACATTCGCGCCCTGACCCTGCGCCATGATGCGGGCCGCGACGCGGCGCTCAAGGGCCTGAACTTAACCATCCACCCCGGTGAGATGATTGCCATAATGGGCCGCATCGGCAGCGGCAAGACCACGCTGCTGAAGACCCTCACCCGGCTGTTCGATCCGCCGCCGGGCACTGTTTTCATCGACGGGGTTGACGTGCGCGACTACCCGTTGGGCCAATTGCGGGCGCAGGTCGCGCTGGTGCCGCAGCAGGCCTTCCTGTTCGGCCTGCCACTCAAGGACAACCTCTCCTACGACGATCCGCTGCGACCCATCGACCAGGTCTGGGCAGCGGCGGCAGCGGCCGACCTGAAGGACACCATAGAGGAGTTTCCCGAAGGGATGGACACCATCGTGGGCGAGCGCGGCGTCACCCTGTCCGGGGGACAGAAGCAGCGGGCGACCTTGGCCCGGGGCCTGATTCGGGAAGCCCCGGTGTTGATTCTGGACGACTGCTTCTCCAGCGTGGACACCGAAACCGAGGAGCGCATTCTTAACGGGCTCAAGCGCTCCCGGTCCGGGCGAACCACCTTGATCGTCTCGCACCGAGTGTCCACCGCCCGTCACGCCAACCGCATCCTGATTCTGGACGCGGGCCAAATCGTCGAAGGCGGCAGCCACCGTGAGCTCATCAAAAAGGACGGGCTCTACGCAGAACTCGAGCGCCTGCAGCGAGGCGGCGAGCCAATCAGTGCGCCATTCGGCAAGCCGGTCTCGGCTTGGGGAACGGGGGCGTCCTCATGACGGCCGCATCGGTCAAGCGCGACTACGCCATGTTTGACGCGGACCTTTCGGGCAAGGCACTGAACCTGAGCCTCCTGCGAAGGCTGCTGCGGTGGCTTAAGCCCTACCGCATCACCTTCGCGCTCAGCGGGGTGCTGGTACTGATCGCATCGACCTTGCAGGTGCTGCTGCCGGTGGTGGTCTCCATCGTCGTGATCGACCGGATCATCCAAGGCAACACCGACCACCAAGCCCCGGATTTCGGCATGGCGGACATCGCTGATTGGCTGTCCAACACGTTGGACGCCCATCCACTGGCGGCGGCTTGCATCCTCTACGCGATGCTGCAAATCGGCTGGGCCGTCGCCGGCCACGCCCACCGCATGACCCTCACCCAGTCGGTCATCAAGGGCTTGCGCGACCTGCGCCTGGACCTCTTCCGCCACTTGGAAACTCGCCCTGCAGCGTTTTACGACCGGGTGGCGGTGGGCCGGGTGATGACGCGGGTGACCAACGACGTGGAGGCCCTCTACGACCTGTTGCGCGGCATCGGCTCGCTGATCGGCGAGTTCGTGCCGTTCCTGGTCGCCTTGCTCATCATGCTCTCCATCGATCCGGCGCTAACCGGCATTCTGCTGCTGGCCCTGCCGGTGATGGCCGCGGCCACCATCGTCTTCCGCCGCGCCACCCGCAAGCTGTTTCGCCTCACCCGGCAAACGGTGTCGGCGCTGAACCAGAACATGCAGGAAAACCTGGCCGGCCTGCAGGTGGTGCAACTGTCCGGACGGGAGCGGCAAAACCTGGCGGACTACCGGCAAATCAATCAGCGCAACCTGGGATTCGAGACGACCACCGCCCGCTGGGAGACCCTGTACGGCGCGCTGAACGACTCCATTGCCCACATCGCCATCGGCGTCATTCTCTACTACGGTGGCGGCGCAGTGATTCAAGACCACCTCACCTTGGGCGAGGTGGTGCTGTTCACCCGCTTCGTGGACATGCTGCTGCACCCCATCGTCGTCCTCGGCGAACAAACCAACATCCTGTTCCGTGCCATGGCCAGCGGCGAACGCATCTTTCAAGCACTTGACTGGGACGAGAAGATCCACGAACCGGCGCACCCAGCCAGGCTGCCGGAGCGTCTCGAGGGTCGAATTGAGTTTTCGCACCTGTCGTTCGCCTACGATGCGGACGTGCCCGTGCTCAAGGACTTGAACTTCCAGATCGCGGCGGGGGAAAAGCTCGCCATCGTCGGCCCCACCGGCTCCGGCAAGAGCACCTTGATCCGGCTGCTGGCGCGCTTCTACGACTTCGACGACGGGCGCATCTTTCTCGACGGCATCGACGTCAACCGCATCCTCAGCCGCGACCTGCGCCGCCGCATTGGCGTGGTGCTGCAGGACTTCCACATCTTCTCCGGCTCCGTGTTCGACAACATTGCGCTCGGCAATCCAGCGGTCAGCCGCGAGCGGGCCATCACCGCGGCCCGCACCGCCAACGCGCTCGACTTCATTGAGGCCCTGCCGCAAGGCTTCGACACCGAACTTTCGGAGCGGGGCCAGAACCTCTCCCAAGGCCAACGCCAACTGCTGGCCTTCGCCCGCGTGCTGGCGGCGGACCCGGAAATCCTAGTGCTCGACGAAGCCACCGCCTCCATCGACACGGAGACCGAGCAACTCATCCAGGACGCCATCGGCAAGCTGACCGCCGGGCGCACCGCCATCCTCATCGCCCACCGGCTGCAGACCATCCAGGAAGCTGACCGGGTGCTCGTCCTCGACCACGGGCGCATCGCCGAACTCGGCACCCACGAGGAGTTGCTGGCCCGAGGCGGCCTCTACCAGCGCCTGCACGCGCTGCAGTTCCAAGAGGTCAACTAAACCGGAGTACAATCTCTGCATGGCTGCTAGCGGAACCGCGAGAAGCGGCGAAAAGTATCGGACGGCGCTGGGCTTCAGCGCCATCAAGGACGGGGTGAAGCCAACCTCGGGGCGCAGCCGTTCCACCGGCGCCAAGCCCCCGTGGCTGCGGGTGCGGCTGGGGGGCGGACCCCGCTTTGAAGCCGTGCGGAACACCGTTCGAAGCCATCGCCTGGCGACGGTCTGCGAGGAGTCCCACTGCCCGAACATCGGCGAGTGCTGGGACAACGGCACCGCCACCCTCATGCTGATGGGCAGCGTGTGCACCCGGGCCTGCCGCTTCTGCTCAGTGGACACCGGCAACCCCAACGGCTGGCTGGATGCCGATGAGCCTGCGGCGGCGGCGGAGTCAGTGCGTCTGATGGGCTTGCGCTACGTCGTGCTCACCTCCGTGGACCGCGACGACCTGCCCGACGGCGGCGCCGGCCACTACGCGGCTTGCGTTCGCGCCATCAAGCGGCGCAACCCGACCACCGCCGTGGAAGCGCTGACCCCGGATTTCGGCGGCGATGCGGACGCCGTGGCCGCCGTGGCCAAGTCGGGACTCGAAGTCTTCGCCCAAAACCTGGAGACCGTGCGGCGGCTGACCCGGCGGGTACGGGACCCCAGGGCGGGCTACCAGCAGACCCTCGACGTGCTGGCCATAGCCAAAACCACCGAACCCCGGCTGCTGACCAAGTCCAGCCTCATGGTCGGCTTGGGCGAAACCGCCGACGAGCTGCGTCGCGCCATGGCCGATTTGCGCGACCATGACGTGGACCTACTGACCATCGGCCAATACCTGCGCCCCACGGCGCACCATTTGCCGGTCGAGCGCTGGGTGCATCCGGACGAATTCGCCGAGTACCGGGAAATGGGCCTGTCGCTAGGCTTTGTCGAAGTGGCATCCGGGCCGCTGGTGCGCTCGAGCTACCGCGCTGACCGGCTGCTCGACCGGGACAACATCGGCTTGGGCCAAGACCCAAACCGCCTCGTTCCGGTGCGCACGCTCTGATGCGCGAGACGTCGGACTCTGACAGAATGCCGACCACCCAATCGTCCACCAAATCCCCTTCTTCGACCGGGAGGCCACCATGACCAAGACCACCCAAAGCAACGGCCAGAAAACCGACGCCGAGGCCCGTGCCGAACTGAGCCGCAAGGGCCACATGGCGTTCTGTTGGGACGACCTCGACGAAGTGACCCTGCCGAGCGGCATCGAGACCCGCATGTACCGGGTGGGGATGCCGGACGAACCGGGTTCGCCGACGGTTTTCAAGGCCTACTATCCGCCGCACTGCACCGTCGAGGCGCACACCCACGACTGCGACTATACGGAAATCATCCTGGAAGGCTCCCAACGGGTTGGCGCCACCTGGCACCACGCCGGCGACATCCGCATCGGGCTCGCCAACCGGGGCTACGGCCCCTTGGTCGCCGGTCCGGAAGGCGCCACCGTGCTGTTCCTGTTCGCCGACGGCCGCTGGCCCGCCGTCACCATCGGCAACAACGACGGCAGCACCCTGGGCAGCGAAGTAATCACGGCCCACTTCGAACAGAAAAACGCCGGTTGAGGATCAGGTGCAGAGGTCGGGCGGTGGTTGGCCCGCGAAGAAGGCTTTGAGGTTGTCGAGCACACGTAGTCCCATTGCTTCGCGCGTTGCGTCGGTGCCGCTGCCAAGATGCGGCAGGAGCACGACGTTGTCCAAAGCCAGCAGTCCGGGGTGGACCTTGGGTTCAGCCTCGTAAACATCGAGCCCGGCGCCGGCGATGACGCCCAGCCCGAGGGCTTCGGCCAGCGCCGCTTCGTCCACCACGCTGCCTCGGGCGGTGTTGATCAAGTGGGCGCTCGGGCGCATTCGGGCTAGGCTCGCAGCATCGATCAGGTGATGGCTTTCGGGGTTGGCGGGGCAGTGCAAGGAGAGGAAGTCCACTCGCGGGAGCAGCTCGTCCAGGCTGTCCACCTGCTCGGCGGCCAAGTCGCCAAGCACCGCCTTGGGCACCCGGCTGCGATTGAAGCAAAGGACGCGCATGCCGAAGCCGTGATGGGCCCGGCGGGCCGTGGCGATGCCGATGCGGCCCATGCCGACAATGCCTAGGGTCTTGCCCCAGACGCGCGTGCTGGTCAGATGGGTGGGGCGCCAGCCGCTCCATTTTCCGGCGCGCAGCTCGCGCTCGCCTTCCCCCGCTCGTCGGGCGGACATCAGCAGCAGGGCCATCGCCAAGTCCGCGGTGCATTCGGTCAGCACGTCCGGCGTGTTGGTCACCGCGATGCCCTGGGCGCGGGCTGCGTCCATGTCGATGTGGTTAACGCCAACGCCGAAGTTGGCGATGACGCGGGTGCGCCCGCCTGCCGACAGCACTTGCGCGGAGAGGTCGTCGGTAACAGTGGCGCAGAGTGCGTCCGCTTCATTCAGGGCGGCGCGCAATTCCTCTGCGGAGAAGGGGTGATCGTCGGCGTTGAGACGAACTTCAAAGGCATCCGCCAGACGCGCCTCCAATGCGGCGGGCCAGCGGCGGGTGACAATGGCCAACGGCTTCGCCATGAGGCTGCCAAAATGCCTCAAGCGGCTTGAGCAGCGCCTTCAGCGGGGGGCTGGAAGGCGCCTCGCGCCCGCCAAAGCGCAACGGTAGGCGGCAGGAAGATGGCGCCGGCGATGAGGCCGACGACCCACCCGCCGCCGCGCGGATCAAGCAGGTTCCAAACCAGCATGCTGAGGGCGATCTGCGCCGCGTAAACGGCGGCCCAGGGCCACATCCAACGCGACATCCTGAAAAACCCGACGGCGAGCCCGGCATAGATCAGCCAATGCAGCGGCGCCGTGGCCTTGGCCCAGAAGCCGTGCAGAGTGAAGCCGAACCAGACTTCCTCGTCCTCAGCCATCGGCTTGTAGAAGATGTCAAAGGGCATGTAGATGAAGGTCATGTACACGCAAAAGGCGAAGATCAGGTTCATCCACCAACTTCGCTTGTCCAATTCATTGCGCAACGCTTGGATCATCGCAGCCTCCTGCTGTTCCGTCGTGGTTTCGGTTCACACGTTGGGCAGGATCTTCGCGCCCACCTGCTCCAGCACATCGAAGCGGGTATCGAAATTGGGCAGGATCATCACTTGATCGAGCCCGCCTGTGGCCAAGTCCCGCAAGCGCTCGATCAACTCGTCGGCGGTGCCGATCATGGACGAGGCGGCCAGGACCTCCGGCGTCAGGAAGCGTTCCTCCTCCGGCAGCACCCAGCAGTTGTGGCCCGCGTGAATGCGTTGGTGGCGGCGCTGTGCCGGGAAGGATTCCAACAGCGCGGTGTAGTCCCCCCAAATGCCCGCCAGCGCGTTCGGCGGCTGATGGCCGAAGTTGCGGTATTGGTCGTAGGAATAATGCACCGCCGCCATGGCCATCGCGCCGCACTGGCTCTTGACGCGTTCCGAGTCCCTAGCTTCGCCCTCCTCCAAGACCACCATCGTGGTCAGGGCGGTCAGGTAGAACCGCTCCCGGTCGAGGGTTCGCCCACCCGCTTCGGCCCCGGCCTCCATCATGTGCCACAGCTTGGCCAGCCCCGCGCCGAACTCAGGCGGCGCCAAAACCGCGCCGTCACCGTGCTTGCCCGCCAAGGCCAGCGAGCGCGGGCCGAACCCGGAGATGTAAAGGGGGATGTCGTCCTCGAAGTTGACGAACCCCTTGTCTGGCATGATGTGGCGGATGGGCGAGCCCCCTGGACCATGGAGCGCCTCCTCGCCTTTGAGCAGCGGCTTAAGCTCGCCGAGGTAGGCGTCATAGGCGACAATGCGCTGGGGCGGCAGACCCATTACCCGCATCGCGGTGTTGCCCGCGCCGACCCCGCAGAAGGTGCGGCCCGGTGCGAGCGCGTTGATGGTGGCGATGGCCGCCGCATTGACCGGAGCGGGCCGAGTGCCAGTGACAGCGACCCCGGTGCCCAAGTTGATGCGGGAGGTGCGGTCCGCCGCCAAGGCCAAGGCCGCGTAACAGTCCGACCACAGCATCTGGCTGTCCGCCAACCAGGCATGGCTGTAGCCGAGTTCCTCCGCCCGCACGACGTAGCCGATGTCGCCGACGTGGGAGGCGACGCAGATGCCCATGTCCATGAGTTGGTTCTCCTTCCCTACAGACCCAGCACTACCTTGGCGACGATGTTCTTCTGCACTTCCTTGGCGCCGCCGAAGATCGATGCGGCGCGGGAGTTGAGGTAGCGGGGCGTCACCGTCTCGGCATGCTCCGGCCCGACCCAGGGGTCGTCGTGGCCGTTCATCGAAATCAGGTTGGCGTGCGGCATGCCGTAGTAGTGAACCGCTTCGAGCTTGAGTTCGTTGATCTGCTGCTCGATCTCCACCGTGTTGTTCTTCGCCAGCGAGGAGCCGGGGCCGGGCGACTCGCCCCGGGACAGGCGCGCCAAGGTGGCATGCTCGGAAAACTGCAGCGCCATGATGCGAATGTCCAGGGCATTGGTTCGAGCACGGAATCCAGGCGACGACCACAAGGCCTCACCGCCTTCCCGTTCGGTGGCAGCGATCGCCTTCAGATGGTCGAGGGACACTTGCAGCCGCACCGCCGCACCGCCGCCGCCCCGCTCAAATTCCAGCAGATACTTGGCCACGTTCCAGCCATCGTGCTCCGGACCCACCCGGTTGGCCTGGGGAACTCGAACGTCGTCAAAAAACACCTGGTTGACCTCGTGGTCGGCAGCCAAGGTGATGATCGGCTCGACGCTCACCCCGGGCGTGGCCATGGGAATGAGCAGGAAGGTGATGCCCTGCTGCGGCCGGCCGGAACTGTCCGTGCGCACCAGGCAAAAGATGTGGTCGGCGAACTGGGCATGGGTGGTCCAGATCTTGGAGCCGTTGACGATGTAGTCATCACCGTCCTTCACCGCCGCCGTCTTGAGGCTGGAAAGGTCGGAGCCGGATCCCGGTTCGGAATAGCCTTGGCACCAATAATGCTCGCCGGAGAGCATCTTCGGCAGGTAATGCGCCTTCTGCTCCGGCGTGCCGTACTTGAACAGCACCGGGGCCAGCATGCGCAGCCCCAAGGGAATCAAGCCGGGCGCGCCCGCCTTGGCCAGCTCCTCGCCAAAGATGTACTTCTCGGTGGGCGTCCAGCCCGTGCCGCCATGCTCGACCGGCCATGACGGCACTGCCCAGCCCCGCTCCACGAGAATGGCCTGCCACGCCATGGCCAAGTCCTTGTCGGCGAACACCGTGGTGGTTCGCGCTGCCGCCCGGCGCATGTCGTCGCTGAGCTTGGTGTCCAAGAATGTCCGCACCTCCTCCCGAAAGGCTTGATCCTCAGCGCTGTAGGCTATGTCCATGAAGTGTTCCTGTGCTTGCTCGTTAGCCGCAAGCGGGAGTTGATACCCATTCCCGCCCAACGCGTCAAGTTTGGGAAGCCCGCTGTGGGAGATTTCCCACAAGGTGTTGAGAGATTGGCCGAAGACGGGAGCGGCCCAACCAAGGTTGAATGACCTCTTTCAAACCTGAGCAGGAGGCATATACTCATGAAACGCGCACTTAGGGAAATATCGGAGATGACCACAAGCCTTGAGGCTTCCGGGATTGAGCGACCGCAGGCGGGGGCGACCCTTGAGGCCATCGCCAATTCAATCGAGAAGTTCGCGGTCACCCCGGAAAGGCTGCGGCAAGCCCTCGATGCGTCACAGCAGACGCTCTACGAACGCATCAAGGGAGAGATGGATCAGCGGTTCGATGACCTCACCGAGAATGTCAACCAACGCTTCAATGACCTGCGCCAACAGCAGCATGCGGACTCGACCAAGCTGTTCAACTTGATGCTCGCCATAGCGATGGGCATGGCCGGCGTCGTGGGCGGCCTGGTCCTCAACAAGCTGTTCTAGCTGGAACCGCGTCAGCAAAGGCCGCTCTGCGATTGTCCACCCGGCCCTAAAGCCACTACAAACAGGAGGAAGCCAAGCTCCATGACCAAGATCATCATTTCCGGCACGATTGACATGCCGCCCGAAAACGTCGCTCCCGCCTTGGAGGCTGGGCGGCCCCTCATCGAAGGCGCCCTGACCGAGGAAGGCTGCTTGGATTACGATTGGTGCCCGGACCCCCTGCATCCCGGACGCATCCGCGTGTTCGAGCGGTGGGAGAGCGAGGCGGCGCTGGCTGCCCACTTCGAGTGCGACTGGTACCTGAAGATGCGGGACAACATCGGCTCCTTCGGTCTCACCAGCGCCGACGTCTCCAAGTATCGCGTGGACCTCACCGAGCCGGTGTACGATGAAACCATGACGCCGCGGGCGGATTTCTTCACGGCCAAGGACTAAAATCAGCCCAACGCCAAGACCGTCCCAAAACAGGCATCAGGGGAGCACTGCATTGATCGACCACAACCAGCCCTACATCACCATCATCGGCGCCGGCGTCGGCGGCCTGTGCATGGGCATTCAGCTCAAGAAAGCTGGCTTTCACAACTTCGCAATCCTGGAGAAGCGCAGCGGGCCTGGCGGCACCTGGCGGGACAACACCTACCCCGGCTGCGCCTGCGACGTGCCCTCCATGTTCTATTCGTTCTCCTTCGAGACCAAGCGGGATTGGTCGCGGCTGTTCCCCGGCCAAGCGGAAATCCTCGGCTACCTGGAGGACTGCGTGGAGAAACACGCCCTCGGCCCCCACATCCGCTGCAACGTCGAGGTGGCGCGGGCTGAGTTCCAAGAGCAGGAAGCCCGCTGGCAGCTGGAACTGGCCAACGGCGAAACCCTGCGCACCACCGTGCTGGTCTCGTCGGTCGGCCAGCTCAACCAACCGGCCTGGCCGGACTTGGATGGCATGGGCCGCTTTAAGGGCACCAGCTTCCACTCCGCCCAATGGGAGCACGGCAGCAACCTGTCGGGCAAGCGGGTGGCGGTCATCGGCAACGGCTGCAGCGCCGCTCAATTCGTGCCGGAGGTCGCCCAGGAAGCCGCCGAGGTCGCGGTATTCCAGCGCAGCGCCCACTGGGTGATCCCGCGCAACGACCACGCCTTCTCCTCCGGCGTCCTCAAGTGGTTCCAGCGCTTTCCGCTGCTGGTGAAGCTGTACCGCTACTTCATCTGGCTGCGCTATGAGTTCACCCTGTTCCCGATCATGCGGCGCACCTCAAAGCGCCGCGCCAAGCTGGAAGAGGCGGCCCAAGAGCACCTGAAGGCGACCATCACCGATGCGGAGATGATCGAGGCGCTGACGCCGGACTACGACATCGGCTGCAAGCGGGTGATCATCGACGACACCTACTATCCTGCGCTGGCCAGGGACAACGTCTCGCTGGTGACCACGCCGATCAGCCAAGTCACGGAAGCCGGGCTGGCGCTGGCCGACGGCACCGAGCATTCCTTCGACGCCATCATCTACGGCACCGGCTTTCGCACCAATGAGTTCCTGACGCCGATGGAGATCACCGGGCTTGAGGGCCAGCGGCTCAACGATGCTTGGCAAGACGGCGCGGAGGCCTACATGGGCATCACCGTGTCCGGCTTTCCCAACTTCTTCATGACCTACGGGCCGAACACCAACTTGGGGCACAACTCCATCATCTTCATGATCGAGGCTCAGGTGCGCTACATCCTGCAGTGCATCGAGGCGCTGAACCGGCGCGGGATAAAAACCCTCAACGTGCGGCCCGAAGTGCAGTCCAGCTTCAATGCCAACCTGCAAAAGTCACTGGATGAGCAGTCCATTTGGGCCACCGGCTGCGCAAGCTGGTACAAGAACCAAGCCGGCAAGGTGGTGAACAACTGGAAAGGAACCACCTTTGAGTATTGGTTCCGCACCCGGCGCCCCATTTGGAGCCAGTTTCAGGAAGGCTAGCGGTCACCCTGACTTGGCAAATGCTGGACCAAACGAGTGACCAAGCCTTTGTGGGCCAGTCTCCATTTACTCCAAACGGAAAGAGCGAGCGTCGTTGAGGTCGCATAGAGGCGAGAAGACGTTCGCCTAGGGAAGATCACGCAATTCACGAGCTAGGGAAAGAACATGCCTCATAACCTCTTTCAGAACAAGATGGGCTTCGTCGGCCAGCCTCCTTGGCACGGACTAGGCAGAAGAGTCGATTCGGGCGTCTCCGCTCGGGACATGCTTCGTGCAGCCAATCTCGACTGGTTCGTCGAGAAAGGTCCTCCGCCTGGCGTCCCATCCGGTCATGAGCAAGGCCGATATATGATTTGGCGCGAGCCAGTGGGCGACGAGTTGGACCATGTTGGACTGGCATTCGTAGGCAGAGCTTACGAACCTGTCCAGAATGCGCAGGCGTTCGAGTTTTTTGACTCATTCGTGGAGCAGAACTGGGTTGAGTTCCATACAGCGGGCGCCCTCGGCAACGGCGAGCGTGTCTGGGTTCTTGCCCGTCTGAAGGACAAAATCTCGGTTGGCCCGGACGACGAAGTGGATCGATTCCTCCTGCTGTCCAACTCGCATGACGGATCCGAGCCCGTCACCGTCAGGCTGACTCCTATCCGGGTAGTCTGCCAGAATACTCTCAGCCTCGCGTTCGGACGGTCGAAGGCCGTTGCTGCAGTTCGGCACACGCGGCGGGTGCACGAAAAGCTGGCCAGCATCGCTGAAGAGCAACTTCAGGCGATGGTGGACAGCTCATTCCATGAGGCAAGCGAGGTGTTCCAGGCTATGGCGCAGTACCGTATAGACGAATCGGAGTTCGTGGGATATCTGGAAGCCGTTCTCGGTCGAACTGAGAATCAACGTAGCCAGCGGCGGGAACCTGATCGATGGCGCTACGTTCGTGAGATTCTCGAAGACCGAAGCCTGACTCCAGTCGCGACCGCTGGGACGCTCTGGGCACTTTACAACGCCGTGATCGCGTTCGAGGACTACAGAGCACCGCGAAACGAGACTGAGCCGACCGCAAGGTTACGCCGTGTGTGGTTCGAAGGCGGCACAGATACCAAGATCAGGGCTTTTCGCGAAGCCCGGGTGCTCATGGACGCAGCTTGACGCCGTAGGTGACTCCCGGGCGTGGAGGTTTGGAACCAGCTCTCGAGCTAACCCAAGATCACGTCGTCGATCACCTTGGCAATCGCTGATGCATCCAAGGTTCCGCCTTGCTCATCGCAAGTCTCGATCAGTGTTCCCTCGGGACCGTCACCTTGGTCGTAGGGCACGATCCCACATTCCAAGTACTCCGCTCGCTTGCGCTCCCAGCGTGCTCGGTAACCCGGGTCGTCGAGCATGCCAAGGTGCTCCCAGTAAAAAACCACACCTCGCGCATCATCCGAGATGGTGAAGTCAGGGTATCTAGTGCGACCATTGGTTAGCGCGAGAGGCTGTTCGTAGGCATAGTCGATCCCCCGGGCGTGGAGCTTGTCCGCAATCACCAATTCGGACTTCGATCGCACGAGGTCACCGCGCTCGGTTCGATGGATTAGCCCTTCCTCAAGAAAGAGACGATCTGCTTTGACGCTAACTTCACGCGGCTGCGGATCGATGAATAGATTCGTGATGCGCCTTGCGATTTCTGAGTGCTCGTCCCCTGCGTAGCGCCGATATTCGGCAAGTGGACCCTCGTGCAGGACTACTAGCCTATCCTCGTGCCGGGTGAGCGCCGTGTACAGGAGTTCACGTGAAAGCAGCCAACACGGGTTTTTCAGCACCACGAAAGTGACCTTGAACTGACTGCCCTGGGTCTTGTGTACCGTCAGGCAATACGCTAGTTCAAGCGGATTGCGGCCCTCGTCACCAAACTCTCCAGCGGAAAAGCCATACATAGGCCCCAACTGTCCAGCAAACTCTACTTGGAGCTTCCACGGCAACCCCTTGAATCTCTGAGTCTTGTACTGGCCAACGACTATCCCGATGTCGCCGTTCGCCAAGTACGGCTCTCGATCCGGATTCGGCCAGACATCTCGACGCCGCTGGTTAATCACATTGATGACTTTGTCGCCATAGAGGATCGTTTGCGGGCCGATTGGGCGTGGCACCTTCCTGCCCCAACCTTCTGTGTCAGCAAGCTCCCTCACTTTCACCCGAAACCTTGATTGAATCATACGGTTGAGCGCATCGACTCCAACAACCCCAGATCGTACAGGAGATAGCAACTGCCAAGCTTCCGCCTTCGCAGCGGCGCCGGGTCTGTCGCGGTACTTGTTCCAGAAGAAGGCCCACGGGATATCCCCATGGCGGGAACCGCCCAAAGACTCCTCAAAACCCAGTTCATCGTCCGATCCAGTCAGCCCAAGGCTCTCTACAAGCTCTCCGACTAGCCTCTCTTGAAGTTCCTGGGGGTTCGTCCACTGAATGAGCCGGAGTCGTCCGTTCACTCCTCCATGAGCCTGGTCCAATACAGCGTCTACGCCAGGATCGGGTGGTCGTCCACTGAACTGTGACGCCAACAGTACATCGCTCCTGTTCTCACCTTGCTGCCGTCGCGGTATGGTGAGTTCAGCATATCCTGGTCCGCAGCGCGGGAAGCGTGTCTCAAGATCGTCCGGCTCAAGCTCCCGAACAATGTCTACGAATGGGCGTCCCGCCCCAATTGGCGGTAGCTGGCGCGGGTCGCCGACGAGCACTAGCCGCTCGACGTTGCGGAGCGAGTCGATCAGGGCCGCGAGTTGCTCTTCGGTCAGCATGGAGCACTCGTCCACAATCACGGTGCGATAGTCGCCGCAACGGGGAGCCTTGCGATTCGGGAAGTAAGCGCTGGTCTCTCTGTCATAGCGCTGCTGCTGAATCAGAAACTGCGCGAGCGTCTGACCAGCGCCCTGCATGCCGGTCTGGACTTCTAAGCGCACACGCGCCTTGCCAGTGGGCGCCAGGAGCAGGAGCCCCTTGTCAGCGAGTCCAGGAAGTGAGCAGAGAACCTTCAGTAAGGTCGTCTTTCCCGTACCCGCTGGGCCTATCAGGATGGATAGTCGAGAGCGGAAGCACTGTTCAAGTGCTGCAGCCTTTTCGTCCCGCGCCCGCTTCTCCAACTTGCGCTCCTGAGGCTTTTCCGGCAGTGGCTCGTCGATCCCATCGTCAACTAGCTGACGCCATTCAAATTCTTCCATATGCTGCCTGCCGCGCTTGCGGCCAAACACTTCCCGACGAATGATGGCGCGACAGTCAACGAGTCGCTCAACTTGGTAGGCAGGCTCGTCTGCGAGCATTGCAACGCGTTGAATGACAGGATCGAAGCTTCCCTCGCAGGCGTCTAGCACGTTTTCGCCTAAAGGGCATGGCGGCCACAGTGAACGGTCGCGTGCGTTTCGGATGACCCAGCTTCGCGGCAATAGTGTATGTCCCTCTGATGCCGCTTGCTCGAGCAAGTCCACAACCAATGCGCGTACACGACGCGGGTCAGCCGGATCCTCAACTAGGCTTGGCTCCAAGACAGGAAACTGCTGCCGAATCGCCTCGTCTGGGAATAATCCGCGATCTACTGAGCCAAACGCGATCGGGTTCGCGGCCCGCCGGTCTAACTCGAACAGCAAGTAGGGGTTGCACAAGAGGTCGGCATCGCTGGCCCCAATACCAGCCTCCGCCCGAGCTGTAGTGTCGTAGATACGAAGCGCCTGACCTTCGGAAATGGAGCATCGGGCCAAGAGCTGGAGCAGAGTCCGGCGATCATTGGTTAGGTGCATCCAACCATTGCGCAGCCCGGCCGTGAGGTGCCTGATGAGAGACCCGCCTAGTCTCGTGGGATCCCCCATGACCTCGTCGACAAGCGCCCAAGGATCGCGGTCGCCTTCGCGTTCCAACAGAAGCTCAACCTCGTATGCGAGAAGGCTCCCGTGCCGAAACCCCCACTCATAACCGAACGCGGACAGCGCAGAGCCTAAGCCGGGGAACGCGCCCCGCGCCTCCCACAGGCGGTTGATCTGTGTGTCGATCCAAGCAAGCGCCTGGTCCCACGGCCCCTCGATTCGACCGCGGATCCGATGCAATGTCGCCGCACAGGCCACGAGGGAGGCCACAGCGCCATCGTGAGTGAGAAGCTCGCAACCGTATGAATAAGCATTGAAGCACTCGTCCGGAGCGAAAGCCACGAACTCCTCCGGATCGACACCCTCACTTTCAGCAAGCTCGAGTGCCTCTTGGTAAGGAAACAGGAAACCGTCCGCGAAGCCGGGGCGCACGGAGTGTCCCACATTGCGTTCCCAGAGCACGCAACGTAGCGGCGGATCCTCTACTTGGCAGTTGTACTCAGTTGCATCGCCAACGGAGAGCACACGTCCCACACCAACGATCACGCGCCTAGACTGCTCCGATAGCGGCGTACCCTTGGCATAGAAGAAGCAAAGCGACTCCTGAGGCCGAAGCGCACCGAAGAACGTGTCCAGCAACGAGAGCTGGTTTTCGTGCTGCTGCACCCAAGCCGTCTCGACTTCTTTGCCTTGTTGGTTTCGAATCTCCGGTTCGCGATCGGCTACCCATCCGATCTTAAGGCGCTCGGCAATCCCCATCTCGCCTTCCTTCGAGCTCCCCTCAACCTGCTCTCGAAGCATCCATCGGAAGGGCACACAAGCAGCGGAATATGCCGCCTGCTCGAAACGAGTAGGTTCGAAATGACCGTGGGTTTCGGGGTAGGCCTCCTTGTACGGGTGCGTAATCGTCCGCCTAAGCGCAAATGGTGCCATGAACGAGACGCGCTCGCCCACGCAAGGCGGTAGGTTCTCTGGATCGAGTTCATCAAACCGCTCACCGGCACAACGCGCCTCAACATCATCGCGGCGGCCATTGCCAATTCGGGGAAGGATGAGGCAACTGGTGTTGTCGAGCGGGCGGGAGCAAACGTGGCCTGTCCAGCCGCCGTCATGCCAAGGGACTCGAATGGTGATGTGGTGGGGCGGCAAGCGGCGGGCGTCTGAAACAAAGCTAGTCACGATAAGTTCCTTACTGCGTCAGGTCTGGCAAAAGGTTGCTGGCCCGGCATTCTATGGCGGCATCGGGATAAGTCCACTGAATCATGGCACCTACCGCAAACCGTTGATCATTGCCCCGTAGCGGGGTTGGGCTACGCTTCCGCCTACTCCATGAGTAGGGTGCGGATGTCATTGAGCAGGGTATCCGCATGCAGGAACGAGACGCTGTAGATGTTGCGGATGCTTCCTTCGCGGTCGATTAGGTAAACCCGCAGCAGGTGCGACAACGCGCCCTGCTCCGGGTCGCGAATCACCCATTGACCGTAGGCGTCGAGCACCGGCGCCAACTCCGCTTGGGAGCGGGTGGTGAGAAAGCGCCAGTCGAAGCCCGGCGCCTTGAAGTAGCCGCCGTAGCGGGCCAACACCGGCGGCGTGTCGCGCCCGGGGTCAAAGCTGAGGCTGATCAGGCGCACTTGGCCATTAAGGCTGGGCGCATCGAGCAGCCGGTCCTGAACGCCGCGCAGCACATGGGTAGCCAAGGGGCAGCCATTGATGTCGCTGCAGGTGGTGTAGATGAAGCTCAACACCACTATGCGGCCATCGAGCAACTCGCGCAGCTTGGTGGCCCGGCCGCGGCTGTCGAGCACGTCGCCATCCGCCGCAACGCCAAGGGGCGGCAGCGCGTAGCTGCCCGGCAGGGGTGGTTCAAATTCCAGCGGACCGTATCCGGGAGCAAGCACTTGGGGCTTCGAATGCCCGTGCGGCGCCTCGCCTGCCCAACTGGACGAAACCACAAACCACCCCAGCCCCGCCATCAGCAGGGCCTCGCGCAGCCAACCCAGCCGCGTCGCCTCCCTTCTCGATCCGGGGGACGACATCGAATCGCTAGCGGTGCGCCACCTTGACGGGCGGCGAGAGGCCGTAGAGCGCATAGGCGCCGAAGCGCATCTGGTGGGGAGCGCCCAGGCCCTCGGCGATGAAGTCCAACGTGAAGCGGTGCTTAAGCGCCTCCCCGTCCCAAGTGAAGAGCTTGAAGTACTGCAGGTCCGCTTCACCCGTCTTCTTGTCCCAATTCGACAGCAACGACGAGGTGAAGTACAAGCGCTTGCCGTCCCAGCTTTGCGAGACCATGTTGACCTGCTCGCCAATCTGCTGCTCAAGCAACTGCGTCGGCGCATGGGGGTCGGAGATGTCGTACAGGCGGGTCTTGCCGTCGTTCCAAGTGTTCACCCAAAGCACCTTGTCGTCGGCGCCGATCGAGATGTCCACCGGCAGCGGAATCTTGCTGGCATCGCCGATGTCGGCCACCGCCTTGGCCTGCCACTCGCCATCCTCATCCTCATAGATGAGCCAGATCTCCGAGGTCAGCGCCGTGGAGGTGAAGCAGTAATCGTGGCTCGCGCCCCAAGCGCAGCGAATCTCCAGCGGCGCGCCGGGCACGTCGAGCACCTTCTTCGGCTGGCGGGCGTGCAGGTCCCAGACGATCACCGTGTTGCCGAAGCGCTTCATGGCTTCGGCGTCGCCCATCATCTGGCCGAGGTCCATCATGTAGTTGTTCCAGCCGGTGAACGAGGAGGTGACCATGAGGTTGCGCCGGGGCAGCACGCGAACGTCGTAGCCGTAGCCGTCGGCATAGCGGCCGCCCTTCGCCGCGCCGCGCAGGTCGCCGTCGATGGGCATCCAATGGGTCCTGATGTAGTCGCCGCTGTTGGTGTACTCCACCATGCCGGTGCGGCCGCCATGGTCGCGGTTGTTGGAGAGCCCCGTGATCAGCATGCGTCCCGGCAGCGCATAGCTGGTGTGCGGACCGACCACGCCGCCGGATTGGGCGACGAAGTCATCGATGGTCTTGTGCAGGCGCGGCTTGGCGGGGTTGCTGTGGACATCGAAGATGAAGATCCGGCTGGTGTCCAAGCCGCTCGCCCAAAGATAGCGGCGGTCGTCGGTGAAGCCGGAGTGGTGGGCCTCGTTGCGCCCGCCCACGGAATGCGCGTCCACCACCTGGCCGTAGGTGCCGGAACGCGGATTGACGTCAACGGTCACCAGCTTGTCCTGCTCATCGCCGACGCCGGGCATGCCTAGGGTCCAGACGTAAACGAAGTCCTCCTGGCCGACGATCTTGGCCATGTAGGGCGACATGCAGGTTTCGTCGGCTGATGCCGCGCCACCGAGCAAAGCCAACACCGCCAACAAACTCAACCGCTTTGCGATCATCACAACCCCCGAATGTTGAAGATGAAGATATGGTAACTACTCGCCCCCCTGCCCCTGATTGGGCGGGGTTTGCGTTGCCGG
>VYDB01000118.1 GCA_009843635.1 Gammaproteobacteria bacterium | reverse complement strand
CAGGACCAAAATGGCGAAGACCGCCAGCCACCCTGACCTTATCCGGGGATCAGGAATTTGGGAGGTTCTCGCTTCGATGCGCATTACTATTTCCTTCGCTTCTCGGGCGGAACACAAAGGAATTGGAGTATTTTCGATGATTCCCAAGTTCAGGTTTGGCTGGACTCCTCCAGATGAGCTGGCACGGATTTCTTCGTAGTTCTTGGTGAAGAACCACTTTAGGAATTTTCTAAAATTCGCTGACGTAGCCTCCTGTACTATCGCCGCTATGGCTTGGTTCGTTGCTGCAGGGATTAGGAGTTCGGAACACTTGCCTCGCGTCTTGCCTTCGCCATAGAGCGCAATCAGCAGCGTGTGGGGTGGGTATATGCGCAGGTTCGTATCGTTTAGCGCGGCCTCCGTCACATATTGCGGTGAAACTTTAACGACAGGGTTGTTTAGGGCACCACTAGTTATCCAGCCGATGTTTCCACCCTCATAGTAGGTGTTGTTGGATCGGAGTGGCGTAACACCCGTTCCGACCAGACCGATGTCTGCTACTCGAATCCAACGCCAGGTGGCAGGTAGCGGAGTTAACTGATTCAGTTCCTTGACCGACAAAGGGGGTAGAGTTTTAGGCTTCAGCGGCTTTTTCGGCTTACCGTTTCGGTCATTGCTTTCCGACCAATCGGTCGAAGCCACTTTCCACTCCTCCAGCTGTTGCTGGTATCGCCCATCGCGTTCTTCACGAATGCTTGCGAGCAATACTTCCGGGTTTTCCAGCTTGTCGGGGTTTTTTGCCCGCCAGTCAGCGGTTAGGCGGCCTTCAAAGGCGGATTTGAGCAGGGACTGGCGATAAAGCTCGATGTCTCGCTTGGCATCGCGAAGGCTCTCGACACCCCGGTTGATCTCGTCGAACAGGGCTTCGACTTTTTCGGCGATGCGATGCTGTTCATTGGTAGGTGGCAGTTCAAGAGGCTGTTCTTTGACCTGTTCTTCCTTCACGGCCGGGTAGCTCACGCCGTATTGCTCACCTGTTAGGGCGGAGACAAAGTCATATGAAATACATTTGTAGAACAAATACTTAGGCTCTATTCCTTGGATGCCCCTAAGCACTGCAAAACCGGTTGATGCGATCTCGCCATCTAGTCCTTGCCCTACTGGCGCAATGTTTCGAAGATATGGGCGTACGGTGGAAAACAGAACATCTCCAGCTTGAATCTTCTGGCGGGCGCGTGAAGGTGCTTCAGCCATGTTCAGGCGCTTTGGAGCCTTAATCCGATTGGATTTGTTGTCGATGCTCGAAATATCGACGTACCAAATCTCCCGGTCCTTTTCGTCCTTGCCAGTCTTCTCTACCGGCTCAAGCACGTCTCCGATCTTGCAAAGCGTCCAACCAGCGGGCAATCCAGTCATGCCGCCAGTGCCTCATTCATCTCCGCCATGACGCCATCCATGCCGTCACCGAACAAGGCGTACATCCTTCCCAAGCCGCCATGGGCATCAAAGGGCGCCATCTCCAGATCGTCGCGCTCGATGGTGAATGAAGTTTCGAGATGGTCGCGGATCATCCGCAGCCACTCCATCTGCTCTTCAGAGAACTTCTCACCCGCCCCCGCGTGGCGATTCAATACCCAAGTCTGGAAGTTCCGCTTCACCCGGTCCGAATGTCGGGTCAGCATGTCGTCCAGGCCGCACACGCGCCGGATGAGGGCGACCAAGGCCGTCAAATCGCTGACCGGCTGCTTGCCTTTGTAGTCGTCAAGATGCGAATACGCCCGCCAGACAAGGAGCGGGGCAAGGCGCGGACGGTCCTCTCGTAGCTTGGCCAGCACATCCTTGATCATGGCGAGGGTCACCGCCGAACGCCGGGCGGGCTGGGTGAAGTAGATCGTCAGCGCCTCGATCTCGTCCCGGTTCTCCCTGAGGTAGCTCTCGAAGTCCTTCGCGATCTTCTTCGCGTTCTGCGCCACGTCGCCAGCCCACTCCGCGCGCAGGAGGGTGTCCAGGTTGTCGTGGTCGATGGTCTGTTCCTTGTCGCGGCGGATGCTGTCCATCAGGTTGATGAGCGGGCCGGTGAAGACGTTGGCCGCTTGGTTGATCCGCTCTTCGCGGGCGGCTTGCAAGGCGGGTTCGTCGGGCTCGGGTTGGCCAGCCGCCATGGCGTCGGCCTCCACCTTGTCCGGATCGATGGCGTCGAACAGGTCGCGGACGATGGTAGAGAGGGGCTTGCCGGCCATCTGTTCGATCCTCGCTTGGTCATCCGTTTCGAGCTGGTGGTCGAGCCGGGCAAGCCGGGCGGCGAGCGAACTGGTGGTCTCTTCTGAGCGGTCCCCCATCATCAGGCTCATGGCGAGGTCCTTGAGCGGGATCGAGGGTTTGGTGTCCAGCGGCTGGCTGGTCGTCTTGAGCGACTTGGTGACGCCCACGGCATCGACGATGACGTAGTGGGTCTTCGCCTGGGCGGATGGCGTCACCTTCCTGAGCTCGTCCGACTTCAGGACGCGGGTGCCGCGCCCCTTCATCTGCTCGAAGTAGTTCTGTGATTTCACGTCGCGCATGAACAGCAGACATTCGATGGGCTTCACGTCGGTGCCGGTGGCGATCATGTCCACCGTGACGGCGATGCGCGGGTTGAAGTCGTTGCGGAAGGCTGTGAGGGAAGACTTCGGATTCTTTGCCCCGTTGGTGATCTTGCGGCAGAACTCGTTGCCTTTCCCGAATTCCTGCCGCACCGTTTGGATGATGTCGTCGGCGTGGCTATCGGTCTTGGCGAAGACCAGCGTTTTGGGCAGTTCCCCGCGACCGGGGAATATCCGCGGCCAGTGGTCGCGGAATGCGCGGATGATGGTTCGAATCTGGTCCGGGTTCACCACGGATCGATCAAGTTGGCTGGCGGCGTAGGTTGCACGCTCCTCCTGCACGGCCCAGCGGCGGGCGCGGGTAAGTCGTTCCCGCTTCTCGATGAGCTGCTTGGGCTCAAGTGTTTCGCCGCCTTGCGTGACTTGGGTCTCGATCAGGTAGATCTCGTTGCCCACGTTGACCTTGTCCGCCACAGCCTCTTCGTGGGTGTACTCGCTGACCACGTTTTTCTGGAAGAACCCGTAGGTGCGGTTGTCCGGCGTGGCGGTGAGGCCGATCAGGAAGGCATCGAAGTATTCGACCACTTGGCGCCACAGGTTGTAGATCGAGCGGTGGCACTCGTCAATGATGACCGCGTCGAACTGCTCCGGGGGGAGCGCGGCGCTGTATGCGACCGACTGCTGTAGCTTGGGGCGCCACTTACGTTCCTCCGGATGCTCCTCTTCCGAGCCTTCCGCTAAATCCTGGCCCTTGAGCGTCGCGTAAAGGCGCTGGATCGTGGAGATGACCACCTGCACGTCGCCTGCGATTGAGGGTGAAGTCAGGCGCTGAACGTTGTAGAGCTCAGTGAACTTCCGGTTGTCGTCGTCAGGGATGAAGGCCATGAACTCCTGCTCGGCCTGCTCGCCCAGGTTGCGAGTGTCCACCAGAAAGAGGACGCGACGGGCGCCCGCATGCTTCAGCAGCCGGTAAACCACGGTGATGGCGGTGTAGGTCTTCCCGGAGCCGGTGGCCATCTGAACGAGGGCGCGGGGACGGTCAGCCTTCAGCGAAGCCTCAAGACGAATGATCGCCTTTGTCTGGCATTTGCGCAGGCCCTCCGGGTTCAGCGACGGGAGCGAGGCGATGCCCGACCGAAGTGATCGCGGGGCGCGCTTCCAGGCCCGAAACGTCTCCGGCTGGTGGAAGGTGAAAACTTCCCTGGAGCGTGGATTCGGGTCGCGTCCGTTGGTGAAGCGCGTGGTCTGCCCCGTGCATTCGTAAAGGAACGGCAACGGCTCGCTGTTCGAGACCCACTTCAGATTGGCGTTGGCGTAGCCTTCGGACTGCTCCTCAACCGTGGTGAGCTTGGCGCCCCAGCTATCCGGCTTGGCCTCAACGACCCCAACGGCCTCTCGGTCAACGAAGAGAACGTAGTCTGCAGGCCCGACATCAGTCTGGTACTCGCGCACCGCGATGCCCAAGCCCGCGTTGAAGTCGAGTGCGTCCTTGTCCTGCACATGCCAGCCTGCCGCCCGGAGGCGGGCGTCGATCCGATCCCGGGCAACCTCTTCCGGGGTCTGGTTGACATCATTTGGCATGCGGCAGTGAGTGCCCGCGCTCTTTCCGCAGCTACCTGAGCCGCACTGCCGTGCCGGAAGCGACCAGCAGCACCATGCCCTTGCCGCCGCCGCTGATCTCGCTGTAGTCGAGATCGACCCCCACCACCGCATCGGCACCGAGGGCCGAGGCCTGCTCGGCGAGCTCATGGAGGCAGGTTTCGCGGGCCTCGCGCAACGCCTTCTGGTGGGTGCCGCTGCGGCCTCCGACAATGTCGCGCAGGCCGCCGAGAACGTCGCGGAAGATGTTGATGCCGAGCACGCACTCGGCGCTGACGATTCCCAGGGCTTCGCGGGTCTCGCGGCCGGGCACGGAATGGGTGGTGACCAACTGGGCGAGGGATACGGACATGGGCGCTCCTGTCGATGAGCTGACGCCGGCGGCGTGGAGGCGGCACTATAACCGAAACTCCAATGCGAACCGTAGGTTCGTGCCGCTTCGCCCTCGATTCGGTTTGGTGTGCGTAAGGGTGGCGTGTACGATGTCTGGATGAGCGGCATGTCGGGCATGACTGTGGACTTGCCTAGGCGCCTGGTTGCGGAAGCCTTGGGCACCGCGTTGCTGCTGGCCGTGGTGGTGGGCAGTGGCATCATGGGCGAGCGCTTGGCCGAGGGCAACGACGCCATCGCCCTGTTGGGCAACACCATCGCCACGGGTGCGGCGCTGGTGGTGCTGATCCTGGTGTTCGGGCCGTTGTCCGGCGCCCACTTCAATCCGGCGGTGACCTTGGCCTTCTGGCTGCGGCGTGAACTGACGCGGGGTGATGCGGCCTACTATGTCCTGGCCCAGCTCGCTGGCGGCATGGTCGGCGTGATGGCGGCGCATGCGATGTTTGGCGAGCCGCTCCTGGTCGAAGGCGTCAAGGCGCGCGCCGGCGCCGGCCAGTGGCTCGGTGAATTCGTGGCCACCTTTGCGCTGCTGGCCGCCATTCTGGGCTGCCTGCGCACTCGCCCGGAAGCCGTGCCCTACGCCGTGGGGCTCATCATCACGGCTGGCTACTGGTTCACCTCATCGACGTCCTTCGCCAATCCGGCGGTCACGGTAGCCCGTTCGTTCACCGACACCTTTGCCGGCATCGCGCCGGCCCACGCACCCCCATTCATCGCTGCCGAGCTGCTCGGCGCCGTTGCCGCCACGTTGCTGTTCCGCTGGCTGGAGCGCAATGCTGCGGGAAGCGTGGAGCCTTCAGCCGGGGAGCGCGAGGGGCTTGCCCCTCGCATGAAAGAGCCTTCAGCCGGGGAGCGCGAGGGGCTTGCCCCTCGCAGGACTGAGCCTTCAGTCAGCCAAGACCTGCCATGATGCCGCTGGCGCACATCCGCGTTCTGGACCTCACCCACGCCCGGGCGGGCCCCACCGCGGTTCGGCTGCTCGCGGACTGGGGGGCGGACGTGATCAAGATTGAAGCGCCGCGGTCGGCTTCCGGTGCGGGCCGTGCGGTCACCGGCGCACGGCGGGGGCCGGACGAGCAGAATTTGCACCGCAACAAGCGTGGGCTGGCGCTCAACCTAAAGGATCCCAAGGGACATGAGCTCTTCATGCGCTTGGCCCGCAGCGCCGACGTGGTGGTCGAGAACTTCAAGGCCGAGGTCAAGCACCGGCTCAAGGTGGACTACGAGTCCGTCAAGGCGGTCAATCCAGCCATCATCTACGCCAGCATCTCCGGCTTTGGCCAGGATGGCCCCTATGGCGGACGGGCCGGGGTCGATCAGGTCGTTCAGGGGATGAGTGGCCTGATGTCCATCACCGGCGAACCGGGCAGCGGTCCGTGGCGGGTGGGCATTGCCATCAGCGACACGTCCGCCGGGATGTTCCTGGGCCAAGGCATCCTGCTTGCCTTGCTGCACCGGGAGCGCACCGGGGAGGGACAGTGGGTCCACACCTCGCTGCTCGAAGCCATGCTGTGCAAACTGGATTTTCAAGGCGCCCGCTACACGATGGGGGGCGAAGTCCCAGGCCAGGAGGGGAACGACCACCCGTACCAGACTCCGATGGGCGCCTTCCAGGTCAGCGATGGCCTTGTGAACATCGCCGCGCCCAGCCAACGGCTTTGGGAGCGCTTTTGCCGGGCGCTGGGGGCAGATGAGCTCTTCAACCGGCCTGAGTACCGCCGGGCCGGGGAGCGCAAGCGGTTGAAGGCCGCGCTGAATGCCGACATCAATGCGGTCACGGCCCGCTTCACCACCGCCGAACTGGTGCGGGAACTCAATCGCGCGGGGGTGCCTTGCGGCCCAATCAACGACATCGGCCAAGCCTTCGAGGACGAGCAGGTTCGTCACCTGGGGATGGCGAAGCCTGCGGAGCACCCGGAATTGGGCGCGGTGCGCCTGATCCGTTCGCCCATCAACCTAAGCGCCCATCCCCAAGGCGATCGATTCGAACGGGCCGCGCCGGACCCCGGGCAGGACTCGGAGGCCATCCTTGCCGAGTTCGGCTGCGCGCCGTCGGAAATCGAGGCGTTGCGCCGGGCCGGGGTGATTTAAGGGAAATTTCGGGGGGAGTTAAAGGGGGGTTAAAAGGGGAGTGTGCGACAGGGTTCATCTGGTGTACTCTGGTCCTTGGCAATCGGGGGCTTCAATCCGACTTCATGTACATACCGCTAGTCACTTTCTTTCTACTGGCGCTGGTGTTCTCTTTCCTCTGCTCCTTGTGGGAGGCGGTGCTTCTCAGCATCTCGCCGAGCCACGCACGCGTGCTCTCCCAAAAGGGCACCCGCGTTGGCCGAACGCTGGAGGAATTCAAAGCCAACATTGACCGGCCCTTGGCCGCCATTCTGACGCTCAACACGATAGCGCACACCGTGGGCGCCATCGGCGTGGGCGCGCAGGCGGCGCTGATCTGGGCCGATGCCAGCCCGTGGATTACGCGGATTGCCGTTCCGGCGATCATGACCATCGCCATATTGGTGTTTTCGGAAATCGTGCCCAAGACCATCGGAGCGTTGTACTGGCAGCGCTTCGCCACCTTCACCGTGCATGCGCTGCGCCTGCTGACCACCGCGCTGGCGCCGTTCGTCTGGCTGAGCCAGACCATCACCCGGCACCTGAAGCGGGATGTGGCCCAGCCCATCTTGACGCGCACCGATTTCCTGGCGATGGCGGAGCTTGGTGCGGAGGAAGGCGTGTTCGAGGCCGAGGAAAGCAAGATGATCGGCCACTTGATCCGCTTTCAGACGATTCAGGCCCGGGACGTCATGACGCCGCGCACCGTCGTGGCCATGGCCTCCGAAGGCGAGAGCATCGCCGCCTACTACGGCAGCGCCAAGCGACAGCACTTTTCCCGCATACCCCTGTACAACGAATCCAAGGACCACGTCACCGGATACGTGCTGAAGGACGACATGCTCACCGCCTTGGTGGAAGGACGCGGCGGCGAGCCGCTCACGGCCCTGCGGCGGGAAATCGTCGCGGTCGGCGAAACTTACGCCATCACCGATCTCTTCACCGTCCTGCGGACCCGGCAGGAACACTTGGCGGTGGTGTTGGACGATTTTGGCGGCATGGCGGGAATTGTCACCATGGAAGACGTCATCGAGACCTTGCTCGGCCTTGAGATCGTCGATGAGACGGATGCGACCACCGACATGCGCGAATTGGCGCGCCGCCACCGGGTGCGGCGCGCGAAGGCGCTCAGCGCGTTGGACGGCCCAACCGCCCCGGCACAAGAGCAAGAGGCATTGCCTCGTTAGAACGTATTTTCCGTCGCCAGACCCAGCAGGTGGCGGCCGATCTGTTCGGTCACTCGATCACGGTGGGCGTTGATGTGCAGGGGCATGGCCTGGAAGTCGCGGTAGCGCCGCTCGAAGTTGCCGCCCTCGCGCAGGCCGTTGCCGCCGAGCACCCGTAGGATCAGCCGCATGGCATCGTCGCAGCAGGCCAGCGACTGCATGGATGCGCCGAGTTGGCGCAGGTAGTCGGTTTCGGTGGGTGGGGCGGCGGCCTCGATGCGGGCATCGGTTTCGGCGCAGGCCGCGAGCACCGTGTCGCCGGCGGTCTTGATGAGCGTGCCTGCCTGCCCTAGGTTCACGTGGATGGTTGGACGCTCGATCATCTTCACCCCAGCGATGGCAACCCGCTTGCGAATGCCCTCAGCCGCCTCCGCCAACGCGGCGCTGGCCAGCCCCACGGCCATGGCCCCCAGCCACAGATCCGACAGGGCCACCCAGTCCTCCCGGTAACGGTGGTGAATGACCGGGAAGTCCGGCGCGCGGAAGACTTCGCGGAACTTGTCGGGAAAGGGAACATGGCGCCCCGCCGGCACGGTTGCGTCCTTGTACCGGACATGGTCGGTGGCGGAGGCGCGCAGGCTCATGGCCTTCCAGGTGGGATCCACGGTCACGCCGGGGCTGCGCAGGTCAACCAAGGTGAATCGTCGCGCGTCTTGGATCTCCCGTAAAACAAACACCACCCCCGCGAACTCGCCGTAGCGGGCCCCGGAGCCGAAGGCGGCACTGCCGTTCAGCACAATTTGATCGTCCTGCAGAACGCCGTTGACCCGCGTGCTCGCGCCCGCCGGAAAGCAGACCCACTCCCGGTTGGCGGTGATGCCGCCGAGCAGGCCGCCGTGCTCCGGCCCCAACAGGGCGCAGAAGAAGTGGTAGGTGCAAAGGTGGTTCCACAGGCACCAGGCGGTGGACGAGCAGCATGCGGCAACGGCCGCCAGCTCATGGGCCACGGCGGTGACGGTGCTGTTCAGGCCACCGAGTTCCGGACTCGCCGTCATGCCCATGACCGGGTTGTCCTTGATGAGCGCGATCACCTCGTCGCTGACGCTGCGGCTGGCATCGGCTTCGGCCGCTTGGGCGGCGATGGCGGGGAGCAGGGGCTCGATCAGCAGGCCATCCGTTGGCCAGTCGATGAAGTTCAGCGTTTCTTTCACTTTGCTACATGCACTTTGCCGAAAAGACGGCCTTGGGCACTATTCACCGGGATACCGCCAAGGTTCGGCGGGCTGCTCCGCTTCGTCGTCGAGGGTCCACAAGGGCAGGGCGATGCCTTGCCCTAAGTCCTTGAACACGACTTTGAGGCGGCTGCCGATGCCTACCGTGCGCACCAGCGCAGCGCTGGCCAGTTCCCCGCCTGGGCCCGCCAAGTTGCCGTTCACGCGCAGCGCCTCGTGCGCCGTGGGCTGGCCCGCCTGCTCGTCGAGTTCCACGAGCAGGATCAGGTAGGGCGTGAAGGGTCGGAAGCCCGGATCGATGGCGTGGTGGACTTCGGTGTAGGAGTACAGCGTGCCCTTGCCGGATACCGGCTTCCAGCGGTATTCCGGCTCGGCGCACCAAGGGCAGGCGGTGGTGGTCGGATAGCGCATCAGATCGCAGGCCGAACAATGCTGCAGGTGCAGCGCGCCGCTGGCGCAATGGCGGTAGAAGGCTTGGTTGGCCGTGTCGAGGTCGTTGATGGCCACGGGGCGGCCAAGGTATTCACCGGTGAGCGGCATGTTTAGTGCCCCCTTTGCATGACCAGCGCGCTGCCGGTGTTGGGTGTCGCCCAGCCTAGGTTGGCGGACAGTTCCACGTCGCGCACTTGGCGGCAGCCGCCCTCCGAATAGTCGAAGCTGTGCTGCCGCTTGCCGTCCGGACCGATGGGGCAACTGTCGTCCACGTCGTGGCGCAGTTGGCGGACATTCTCTATGACCATGGCGATGCCGTGGGTGTAGCCCTCGCAGAGGTGTCCGCCGCTGGTGTTGTTGGGGCGCTTGCCGCCTAGGCGCATGATGCCGGAACTGACGTAGTCGCCGCCCTCGCCCTTGGCGCAGAAGCCATAGTCCTCAAGCTGCATGAGGGTGGTGAAGGTGAAGGCGTCGTAGGAGCCGGTGACTTGGATGTCCTCTGGGCCGACGCCGGCGTTGGGCCACAGGATGCGCTTGGCGTAGTGGCCGGCAACCGTGGTGATGGGGCCGGCCTGGAAGTGATTGTCCATGCGCGGCTTGGAGCAGCGGCCCACCACGGAGAGGATTTTCGCGGGGGTGTGGCGGCAGTCCTTGGCGCGGTCCATGGACGTGACGATGATGCAGTTGGCGTTGTCGGTCTCCACGCAGCAGTCGAGCAGGCGCAACGGCTTGCAGATCATGCGGCTGGACAGCACGTCGTCCACCGCCACGCGCTGGCGGTAGTAGGCCTTCGGGTTGTTGGAGGCGTGTTCGGAGTGGATCACCTTGACGTGCGCCACCTGCGCCGGGGTGGTGCCGAACTCGTGCATGTGGCGCATGAAGCTCGGCGCGAACATCTGTCCGGCACTGATCTGGCCGTAGGCGCGGCCAAACAGGGCATCGCCGGACAGCGCGGAGCGCCCCTTTGAGCGTCCGGTGCCGCCGATGCGCATTTGCGAGTAGCCGTTCATGGCCCGAAAGATGGCGACGGTCCGGCACAGCCCCGCCTCGATCACGCCCATGGCGATGCCCACCAGGGCCTCGGTGGAGGAGCCGCCGCCGATGCAATCCATGTAGAAGTTCAACCGCATGCCGAGGTCGCCGGCCATGGCCGGGGAGGGCGTGGAGTCGTTGGCGCTGTAGGAGAGCATCCCGTCGATGTCGCCTGGCTTGAGCCCGGCGTCCGCCACCGCCGCCCGAATGGCGTGCGTGCCGAGCGCCCGGGTGGTCATCCCCGAACCCCGCGTGTACTCGGTCTCGCCGACCCCGACTACGGCGTACTTGCCCCGCAGATGCCGCCCGGTCGTGGCGTCCAAATCGGTCATTGCCCAGCCCCCAAAGCGCGACACCATATCATGGGTGGGCTGCTTTGCCGTAAGGGTCTCGTGCACACCGGTTGGTGTAAGCTCCTTGGCCGCCCATGAGCCACTCCGTTCGCCAACACCTGCAGCTCGACATCGAAGCCTACGATGCGTCGATTCGCGCTTTCATTCCGGGCTACGAAGCCATGCTTCAGCGCGCTGCGGAGGAAGTCGCCGGGGTCAAGCCCGAAAGGGTGCTCGATCTAGGTGCCGGGACGGGCGCGTTGGCCGAGGCGATTTTGGAGAAGTCGGATGCAGCCGTCGTTGAATTGGTGGATGTGGACGGCGAAATGCTGGGCCGGGCCGAGGCGCGGTTGCGGCGCTTCGGGGAGCGGGCCCGTTTGCGCCAGCAGTCGTTCAACGCGCCGCTGCCGAGCTGTGATGCGGTGGCCGCCTCCCTCGCTCTGCACCATGTTGCGGACATCGGTGCCAAGACCGCTCTCTTCGCCCGCATTGCGCAGGCGCTTCGTCCCGGGGGCATCTTCGTCAATGCCGACGTGACCATGCCGGAGGCGGATCCGCAACGCGCTGCGGACTACGCCACTTGGGCGGCGCACCTTGTCGCTTGCGGCATCACTGAGGCCCGGGCCTACCAGCACTTTGAGGAGTGGTCGGACGAGGACACCTACTTCCCCCTTGACCGGGAGCTTCTGGCGATGCGTGAGGCGGGGTTTGATGCCGATTGCGTATGGTGCCAAACACCAAGCACGGTGCTTGTTGGCCGTAAGCTACGTTGGGGGATTATGTAGCAAAGTCCGCAATGGTGTATATAATCACAGTTATGCGTGAGGGGGTGGAAATCCGTGCGGTTCGATACCGCGTCTTGCCGGGGACGCGGGCCAAGGCCCGGTGTCTGAACCGCATTGCGGGGGCCTGCCGCTACGTCTGGAACGTGACGCTGGACGATCAGCAAGTCCTTCACGACACGGCAAGAATGTTCGGCGCATCCGCGCCGTTCCCCGCCTTCTTCACCTTGGGCAAGGGATTCACCGACCTTCGCAACTCCAACGGCCATGAATGGCTCAAGGAGCTGCCCTTCGCCGTCGTCCGGTACACGCTCAAGCGGCAGGCGGACGCTTGGCAGCGGTTCTTCAAGGGACAGGGCGGGCGCCCCAGGTTCAAGAGTCGGCACAGCGGAATGGGTTTCACGGTTCCCGGCGACGTGCGCATCCGCAGCGGCCACATTGCGGTCCCGAGGATGGGCGACTTCAAACTGCGCAGGCGCGGCGGCAACCCCCATCCGAACGGCGTCCCCAAGCAGGCCGTCTTTAAGCCGGAAGGCGGCAAGTGGTTCTGCACGGTCTTCTATGAGGTCAGGGCTGACGCCCGCGAGGAAGAAGGCACGGCGGTTGGCGTTGACCGGAACGTCGGGCAGTGTGCGCTGAGCACCGGCGAGATCATCCGCATGCCTGACGTGGCGCGGCTGGAGGCCCGGAAGCGGCGCTACCAGCGGCGGATGGCGCGGCAGGTGAAGGGCGGGGGTCGGCGCCGACGAACGGGCACCAAGCTCTCCCGGACCTGCCGCCGCATCGCGGGCGTTCGCTCCAACTGGTGCCACCAGGCCAGCCGCCGAATAGCCGATGTGGCGCACACGGTGGTCGTTGAGGACCTGAACACCAAGGGCATGACCCGTTCGGCGAAGGGCTCGACCGATGCGCCGGGAACGAACGTCAGGGCCAAGTCGGGTTTGAACCGGGCCATCCTGTCAAGCGGATGGGGGGCTTTGGAGCGGAATCTGGGCTACAAGGCGGGGCAGGTTGTTCTCGTCAATCCCGCCTACACGTCGCAGGCTTGTCATCGCTGCGGCGCTAGTGATCCAAACAGCAGGATCGATCAGAGCACTTTTCGATGTCAGGCCTGCGGGCACTCGGCGAACGCCGACGTGAACGCGGCCCTAAACATCCGGCGTCAGGGATTGGCGCAGCTGGACGGCGAGGGCCGTGGGTGCAGTAAGGCCCGCCCGATGACCCGTCAAACAGGTGGCGAACTCCGGCAGGCCGCTTAGCGGTTTGCGGATTTTGCTACATGATTCCCCTACATCGAGTAGCTGATCTTGGCGTAGACCAGGGCGCCGTTGTGGCCGGCCGGCGAGTAGCGCGGGTACTTGCGCCCGTTGCCGGTGTTGATGGCCTTGTCCGGATACTCGTTGAGCGCGTTCTCCGCGCCTACCGAAACCGACATCCCACTGGCGAAGTTGTACTGGGCGAGCAAGTCCACCAAGCCGTAGCCGTCGAATTCGGCGGCGCTGTGGTCGTCGTACCAGTCCCCGAAGTAGCTGTAGCGGCCCACTAAGTACCAGTTGTTGACGCTGTGGGTGAGCGTCAGGTTGAAGCGCGTCTCCGGCGCGCCGCGCTCCAAGTTGTCGATGGTGTCGCCGCTGGTGATCGTTGAGCCGGGCCGAAAGTTCTTCACCTTGGTGTTGGTGTGGTTGAAGGACACCAGTAGGTCGGTGCTGCCGAGGTCGGTTTCCCAGCCGTAGGTCAGCACCACGTCCACGCCCTCGGTTTCGGTGTCGAAGTCGTTGGTGAAGTAGCGCACCGAGGTGAATTCGGCGGCTTCCGGCACGCCGTCGGCGATCAGCGCCTGCTTGATGGCGTCGGTGACGTCGAACAAGCCGGACAGTGCAATGCGATCATCGACGTCGATGCGGAAGTAATCCACGGTCAAGCTCAGGCCGTTGTCGAGGGCCAGCACCGCACCCAAGGTGAAGTTCTCCGACTCCTCCGGCTCCAGCTCCCGGCCGCCGAGCGCCATGGCCACCGGATGGGTGGAGCCGATGGTGCCGCGCTCCTCGAAGGCGTTGGTGGCGGCGTTGACCACGGTGGAGACGTTGCGGGCGTTGGACTGGCCGGGCGTCGGGGCGCGGAAGCCCGTGCCGAAGGAGCCACGCAGGGCTAGGGCGTCGGTCACCTGCAGATGGGTGGCGAGCTTGAAGTTGGTGGTGCTGCCGAAGCCGTCGAAATCCTCCCAGCGCAAGGCGCCGCCGATTCGCCAGTTGTCGGTGGCGTTCACCTCCATGTCGAGGTAGGTGGCGATGTTGGCTCGATCCCAAGTGCCCGAGGAGGCGGGGTTGAAGCCGCCGAATCCGTTGGAACCGGTGCCGAACCCATACTTCTGGTACGGCCCGATCTCCCAGGAGGCGCGCTCGCCGGTGGAGATCTTGAACTCCTCCTCGCGCCATTCAAAGCCGCCTGCGATGTTCAGGTCCGAAGCCATGCCCACGTCCACCGGATAGGACGCCTCGATGTTGAAGTTGGTTTCCTGCTGGGTGTATTCGCCGATGTCGAAGTCCCGCGGCGAATCAGCGCCTAGGGACGGGTTCAGCGAGTTGTTGAGAAAGCCGTCCATGTTGTTTTCGCCGATGCTGGCGGAGACGTCGTAGAGCAGTCCGCTTTGCAAGCTGCCCTTGACGCCCGCGAACAGCGAGTAGTCGGTCATTTCCGCGCCGAAGGTGGGCGTGAAGCCTTCCGGATACAGTTCGACGAACGAAAAGCAGCCGGGATCGCCCGCCACCGCGTCGCGGTAGGCAAGCAGGTTGTCGGCGGTGGAGGGCACGCCGTGCTTCTCCTGGCAGCCGTCGCCAGCCGTCAGGAAGATGTTGTCGCCGGTCTTGTACACGCCAGTGCGGTTCATCGGGCTGCGGAAGAAGAAGGGCGTCTCCACCTCGCGGCTTGCGAAGTTGCCGAAGGCGTAGAACTCGGTGCCGTCGTTGATGTCAATGCCGATGTTGGCCACCGCCTTGATGCTGTCGCTCACCTTGGGCGAACCCCAAGGCTTGGCGGGGTCGGCCACGTTGGGAATGCCTAGGCCAATCAGGGCCGCGGCGTCTTGGTGCTGGACGCTGCGCTCGGTGTCCGAGGACTGGCCGAGCTCCAGGCTCAAGTTGACGAAGCCGGAGTCGCCCAGCGGCATGCCGGCATTTCCGGCAAGGGTGGTCAGGTCTTCGCTGGTGTCCTTGGTGTAGAAGCCGTGCTTGGCTTCAACGGAGAATCCTTCGGCGGCGTCCTTGAGCACGAAGTTGAGCACGCCGGCGATGGCGTCGGAGCCGTACTGGGCGGCGGCGCCGTCGCGCAGCACCTCCATGCGCTTGATGGCGATGGCGGGAATGGCGGAAATGTCCGGCCCTTGGGCGCCGTTGGATGCGCCATTGGAAATCCATTGAATGACCGAGCCGCGATGTCGGCGCTTGTTGTTCATCAGCACCAAGGTATGGTCCGGGGCCAACCCGCGCAGGTTGACGGGCCGCAGCAGGGCGGCCAAGTCGCGTGAGGGATTGTCGCTGACGTGGAACGAGGGCACGAGGGCGCGAATCAAGTTGGACATATCGCTGCCGCCTTGGTTTTCAAAGTCCTCGCTGCTGATGGTGTCCACCGGCACGGAGGAGTCCTCAACCGAACGAGGTGCGCCGCGTGTGCCGATCACCACCACTTCCTCGATGGTTTCAGCGTCGGCCGGTGCAGCGCTTGTATCGATTGGCAGGGCTGCAAAGGCGATCAGCGAGGCGCCAGCCGCCCATTTGAGCCACCGGGAGCCTAGGTCATAGCTTGCTTTCTTGCTCATGTGAGATGCCGTCCTCCATACGGACTGTAGGGTTGAAGGTGGAACATTTGGGTAGCTTGAAATGGGCGTCAGGACGCTGCTTTGCGACTACGCGAGGCCCAGCCGGGAGCATTGATGGTCCAAACAAAAAAATGATACCTGAAAGGGAATGGCCAGGCGATGGTTTTTGTTGGCCCGTGGGAGCAACCACGTGGAAAACGTCAACGCAGGGCAACTAGAATGTCGTTCTTGAGGAGGTGAATGATGCATCCCATTCCAAACGACATCCGCTTGACCGGCCCGTTGAAGCCAATGCGTTTCGAGGTCGATATCGAAGACTGCATTGTCCATGGCGAGATTCCCCGGTCTCTCAACGGCGGCTTCTACCGCGTTGGTCCGACGCTGAAGCACATCCCGCGAGACGGGGCGCTCGGCTTTCCCGCCATGGATGGCATGGTGCAAGCCATGATCTTCGACAACGGCAAGGCGACCTTCCGCAACCGCTGGGTTCGCACGCCCAAGTTTCTTGCTGAAGAAAAGGCTGGAGAGGCGATCTTTCAGTTCGAGGACAACTGGCCCGACTGGCGAGGCATGTGCATCGGCGAGGTGGTTCGCGACGAACGCACATCCGGCATTCAACAGGGCAACGCCGGGGTCAATGTCGTGCCATTCGGCAACCGGGAGATCTTGGCCCTGTGCGAGCAGGGGCTTCCACCCATCGCGCTTGATCCGATCACCCTCGAGACGAAAGGCCTTGTTCCGTGGGCCCGCCGATGCGGGCGCGGATTGGTCGATCCGCCTTGCGCGGAAGGCGGGGCTTTCACGGCGCACCCCAAGTGGGATGCCGGCACGGGCGAGCTCTACGGCTGGTCGTTCTGGGATCGCGAGCCATACCTTACCGTCCACTTCGTACAACCGGATGGAGCAGTTCGTTCCCGCGTCGTTGAGGATGCCCCCTACTATGCGAACCTGCACGACGCCTGGCTGACGGAAGAGTTCGTCGTGATGCCGTTCCAGCCGTTTGTGAACACGCTCGACCGGATCAAGCAGGGATATGGCTTCCCCGTTCTCGGCTGGGAGCCCGACCGGCCGATCAAGCTCGCGATCATTCCGCGTGATCTCCAAGGCGACATCCGCTGGGTGACGGCGGACTTCGGGCCGGAGTACGTCATGCACACCATGTCAGCGAACACGGTCGGAGATCAGCTCATCCTGGACGGTCCGATTTTCGATAAGGCGCCATTCCCGTTTGAGCAGGACCTAAAGCCCGGCGAGGACTTTGTTCCCTTCGGTGCGGGCGTTACCGGCCGTTGGACCGTTGACCTTGCATCTGGAACCTGCAAAAGCGAGCGCCTCGACGATCGACCCGTCGAGTTTCCGAAGGTCGACGAGCGCTTCTACGGAAAGGGCTACGAGACAGGTTTCATGACGGGCGGCAACGATCTCTGGTCACTGACGACGGTGATCAAGCGAAACGTGAGGACCGGCAGCGAGGAACGCTACCATGTCGAGCGGGATCTGCCCATTGCGATCTTCGAACCCACCTTTGCCGCCCGCCACGCGGACGCTCCGGAAGGCGACGGGTATCTGATCGTGCCCGTATCGCGATTCGCGGAGAACTGCTCGGAATACCTGATCTTCGACACCCAGGGGATCGACGCAGGGCCCATCGCTACGATTGAGCTGCCCGTCCAGATCGGTTGGACTCCGCACGGGCATTTCATGGATCTGGCTTAGCCTTCCTTGGCACGCAGGTCGCCAGTGATGGCCTTGAGGTCGGCGGTCATCAGCACGCCGGTCAACTCCGTTAGGGTCAGTGCTTGGCTGACGAACAGCGTCTTGCTCCAGCGCTCGATGGTGGCGTGGTTGGACCAGTAGTGGCCGAGGAAGCCGCCGAGACCGTAGGCGGGCACGTCGAGGCAGTGCCAGACCTCGCAGCGGTCCGGTAGGGCGATGACGCCGACGCCCCACCAGACTTGCTGCAGGCCGCCCTTGATGCCGGGACGTTCCGGAACCGCCACCTGGGCGCGGGACCAGCCGTGCTTGCGCACCGCGCTGATGGCGGCTTCGATCAACTGGGGATGGGCGCGGGACCAGAGATAGGATTGTTCCGTCAGACCGGTCGGCTCCACCACGCCGTCAACCTCCCGGTAGTCCATTTCGCCCATGTGCTCCGCCTGCACCACGGCGGCAATCTTCTCCCGCGCTTCGGAGTGGCGGTTGAGCCAGGCCGGTTCGTTGTGCTCGCGCTCCATGCCGGGCATGTAGTGGCGGCAGTCCAAGTAGATGGTCAGGGTTCTCGGCCGGTGCGCTTGGGGGATGTGGGAGAAGTACTTGACGATCGCCAGCAGGCCCAAGGCGCCGTTGTCCTGGGTGATGGAGGGGCCGTCGGTGTGGTTGACCAGCACGATCTGCTCATCGTTCGGGGTGCTGTAGTCCTTGCCCGGCAGGTAGGCGATGAGTTGGTAGGCCTCGGCGGGCTTCAAGGTGGCCTCTAGGCGCAGGGTGGCTGTCTTGCCAGCCTTGGCGTCGGCGATGACCCCGGCACCGTCCTCACGGCCGAGGATAAGGGTCGGCGCATCGTACAGGGTGGGCACGGGGAACGTGTACAGGCCTTGGGTGCGATCAAAGGCCATGTCATAGACGATGACGGCGCCGGCGGCCTCGCCGGCTGCGGGAATCTCGTCCAGTCCTTGGGCGAGCTGCCACCAGATGTCGAAGGTGAAGGTCTCCGCCGGGTCAACAAACTCGTAGGGGGCTTGCAGGGTCTCGGCGTTGGTGGCGAATTCGTAGTCGTTGAAGGTGTAGTTGATGATGTAGTCGTCGTCGTAGGGCGGCTGCGGATGGGGCCGGGTGGGAATGACGACGATCTTGTCCTTGATGGAGGCGGGCGGGTCGTCGTGGTCGTAGTAAATCAACGGCGCGGTTACGCCGTCCGCGCCGGTTGAACCGGAATAGGCGCCGTAGTTGGCCACCCGCACCGCTCGGCCGTCGGAGGTCAGGGACCAGGCGGTGGGATCGTCCGTGGTGTCCCAGCGCTCGAATGTCCAGCTGTTGCGGAACAAGTCCACCGCCCCGTACCCTTTGAGCTTGGCCTCCAGAAAGGCCATGTAGCGCTGCCACTCCGGACTGCCGGTGAGGGTAGGGAGATTGGCGTTCTTGACGCTGGCCCAAGCGTAGGCCTCATCCTCGGTGACGGTCCAGTCTGGGTTCAGGTCGGTGAGCTGCGCTCGATGGGGCTCCGTTTGCGGAGCTTCGGCGCAAGCGCTGGCCAGCAGCCCAACCAGCGCCGCCGCGGAGCGGACCCTCATGGGCTGGCTTTGAACTCGATGTGCAGTTCCTTCAACGCCCGCAGGGCGAAGTTGGGCGCAATGGTGAAGTCGTTTGCGCCGGGCGCAAACCACAGCTCGTCAACACGGTCCACCAGCGCCTTGAACGACCAGTACATCTCCCGCCGGGCCAAGGGCGCGCCCAGGCAGTGGTGGATGCCGGAGCCGAAGGCCAGGTGCCGCCCCGGCTTGTCCCGGTTGAGGTCGAGTTGCTCCGGGCATTCGAACTCCCGCTCGTCGCGGTTGGCGGCGGCATAGCGGATGTTGAGCATGGCGCCTTCCGGTATGGTGACGCCGTGCAGTTCGATGTCCTTGGCGGCGGTGCGGAACAGGCCCTGCACGGGGCCTTCAAGGCGCAGCACCTCCTCGCAGAAGGTGCGCAGGTGCTTGTCGGGGTCCGCCTTGAGCATGGCCCAGGCGCCGGGGTTCTCGACTAGGAGCTTGACGCCGTAGCCGATGGCGTTGGTGGAGGTCTCCGAGCCGCCGACAAAGGTGTCCGCCATCATCTCCGCATGCAGTTCATTGTCGTTGAGCGGGCGGCCCCATTCCGGGATGACCCGGTTCACCAGATCGGAAAGCAGGGTGTCGTCGGGTTCCCGGCGCAGGCGTTCGAAGATGGGCTGGAAGTAGTGCTGGGCCTCGATTTCCATCTCCACCGACCACTTCTCCTCCGCTTCGGTCTGCATCATGCCTAGGCGCTGCACCCAAGCGTCGGTCCAGGCCTTGATTTGCCAGATGTCCTCCTCGGGCACACCCATTTGGCGGCCGATGATGATCAGCGGCAGGGGCACGGCGAACTGCTTGACCCAGTCGCAGCGGCCGTCGTCGATGAAGGCGTCGATCAGCTTGTAGGCGGTTTCCTCAACGAAGGGATCCATGGCGTTGATCTTCTTCGGGCGGAAAGCCTCGTTGAACATGGCCCGCATCTGCTTGTGGTTGGGGTCGTCGCGTCCGGCTAGGGTGGGGGCGGGCACCCAGCCTTGGTCTTGGTAGAGCTGGAGCATGCGTTGGGCCCTTTCGGGGTCAATGCGCCCGCGCCCGCCGCCTTGGCCACCGCGCATGCCGTTGATGTAGGCCTCGGTGTCGAGCAGGATGTTGCGTAGATCCTCGAATCGGGTTATGACGTAAAAGCCCGTCAGCGGGTCCTTCCACACCGGCGCGTCGTCGCGCAGCTTCTCGTAGGCGTGGTAGGGGCAGTTCTGCAGATCCGCGTCCAGTAGATTGATGTCGTCAAGGCTCTCTGGCGTGACTGGTTGATAGGGTTGCTTTTGTTCGGTTTCACTCATGGTGCCTGCCCCTAGCTAGCCCGCTTCCCGGATCAGATCCGTCACGCCGTCCCACTCTTCGTGGTCGCGCTTCCAGCCGTTGAACAGGTCCACGATGATGGGCGCATCGCCGTGCAGCTCCACGTAGCAGCCCATGTCCTTGCGGCAGTCCATGTAGGCGACGTAGTCGCCGCCCCACAGGGTGCAGGCGGTCTCGTAGCCCGCCTCGTTGAAGCGCTTGATTTCACCGCTGACGTCGTGAATCAGCAAGCCGATGTGGTGAAAGCCCTGCTCGCCTTCGGCGTACATCTCGCGGTAGATCGACGGCGTGTCATCATGTTGGGCAATGAACTGAACGTGGGCCGGCCCCGCTTGGCCGAAGGCGTAGCTGACATCGGCCTCCACGGGCTCGCCCCGATAGCGAAAGCTCTCCGCAATGTGGTGGCGCACCACGTGAAACGGCCCCGCGCCGACCATCTTGTTCCACTTGCGGCACGCTTCGTCGATGTCATTGACGAAATAGGCGTATTGCCAGATTGGATGTCGAATGATGCTCATGGTGGTTCCCTTGGCCTCCTGCTCCTGCTCGAAAGGCCGAAAGATAGCAGAAAAAGCTTGGGCCTAGCCGGGTGATCAGGGCGAATTCGCTCGACGCTCCGCATAAAATGGAGAAAAAATTGAATAAAACTGATAAAAAAACAATGAAAAACTGCATATCCGCCTGACACATTGATATGCTTAGTGTCGGCGTCGATGGCGTTCGCCAGCAGGCGTCAAGGCCGAAGTCAGGTCACCTCACCAACAGCCAATAACTGTCCACAACTCAAAGCAAGGGGGTTTCAGTGAGTTCTGAACGATTTTTCTATGGGTTTTCACCACTCGCTTCCGTGCTGCTGGGCATCGCCTTGATCGCCTCTTCGGGGGTCCGGGCGCAGGAGCGGCCATCCACCGAGTCAGCGGAAGTTGAGGAAGTGGTGGTCACCGGCACACGCATTCGGGACCGCAACGTTTACAGTTCATCGCAGATCACCACGGTGAGCATCGAGGACATTGCCGACCGGGGCATCACGCGGGTGGAGGATTACTTGAACGATCTACCGCAGGTGTCGCCGGGTCAGGCGATTACGGCGTCCAACGGTTCAAGCGGCACGGCTACCGTGAACCTTCGCAACCTCGGGGCTCAGCGAACGCTGGTGCTGCTCAACGGCAAGCGGCTGGCGCCGGGCACCACGGGCGGCTCCAACTCCGCCGACTTGAACACCATTCCCTCGCTCTTGCTTGAACGGGTGGAGGTGCTGACTGGCGGCGCATCCTCGGTGTACGGGTCGGATGCGGTCGCCGGGGTGGTCAACTTCATCCTCGACGATGAGTTCGAGGGATTCAAGGCGAGCTACACTCATAGCTTCTACCAGCATAAGAACGACAACGGCAAGTTGCGTGATCTGGTTCGCTCCTATGACTATGAGGTTGCGGATAGCAACGTCACCACCGGCAACACCGACAAGATCGCCGTCGCCTTCGGCGGGTCGGTTTTCGAAGGCCGGGGCCACATCACTGGCTTCGTCGAGCGCACCGACACCCAGCCCATTCTGCAGGGCGACTACGACATTTCCGCCTGCGCCCTGTCCGGCGGCACATCGCGCTGCGGCGGCTCCTCGACCATCCCGCCGGGACGCTGGGCTGACTTTGGCGGCTACCGGGCGGCGGGTTTCACCAACGTCAACCCCGATGTCACCGGGTTGGACCTCAAGGTCTTGGGCGATGAGTTTGTGCCCAGGGCTGGGCAGACCTTCAACTACAACCCGACCAACTTCTTCCAGCGCCCCGACGAGCGGCTGAACGCCGGCTTCTTCGGCAAGTTCGCGGTCAACGAGACCGTTGAGGCCTATGTCAGCGTGCGCTCGATGAACTCCGAGTCCAACGCGCAGATCGCCTATTCCGGCACCTTCGGCAACATCAGTTCGCTGCCCTGCTACAACCCGCTGCTGTCCAGGGAGCAGTACGACATCGTGTGCGGAGACTGGATGGGCATGGGCGGCGACCACGCGCCGGACTTCGCCACCGGGGCTGAAGCGCTCGCCTACATCTCCTCACTCGACATCGCCGTTGGGACGGGCGACATCATTGACTACAGCGCGCCGCTTGTCTCCTTGAAGCGCAATGTCGAGGGCGGTCCGCGTCAGAGCGTCACTAAGTTCGACAACATTGTTCAATTGTATGGGCTGCGCGGTGAATTCGCCGAGACTTGGAGCTACGACCTGTCCTTCCAGCGCTCCGAAATCGAGTATTCGCAGGAGTACCGCAACGACCTCTCCGTGACCGCAATGAACCGGGCGATCGATGTCATCAGCGTGGGAGGCGTTCCGACCTGCGTGGCCGCCTTGACCGGCGCCGATACTGCTTGCATCCCCTACAATCTCTTCAGCGGCGGATTGCCGGGCGACGGCGGCATCCAGGCCGTGATCGACGGCGGCGAAGAGCTGCAGAGCTACATCGCCAATTCGACTTTCGTGAAGGGCACTGGGGAGCAGAGCATCCTGCAGGCCGTGGTTTCCGGTCAATCCGGCATTAGCCGAGGGACTTGCGCTGTAGGGTTTTTGGGTTGAGTTCGGGGGCGGCCGGGGCTG